>NZ_CP048630.1:0-323000 GCF_010669125.1 Ancylobacter pratisalsi | reverse complement strand
CATCAAGCGACTGCCCCTCATGCTCGAAATAGGCACAGGAGTATTGGCGGTCAGCATCAAGGAAAAGAGAGTACAGCCGGCCGTCCAGGTCGTAGTGATGGGCAACGTTGCGTTGTGCACGCTCTCGCGGATTGAATTGCGCCAGGCGCCGAACCATGAAGCGCAGCTTCATCAGGGACTTCGCGGTGAAGCTCGGTACCTGGTAGCCGACCTGGGACATCAGGGTGGCGAGCACTTCGCCAATATCGCCTTGCTCGATAACCAGGCCGCCTTCCATATAGGCCTCGCCGAACTCAAATTCCGGATCGAGCGCGATGCGCCGTTCCCAATCCTTCGATGCAATCCGTATGGCGAGAGGCGGCCCCGAGCCGTCACCGAATGTTTCGCGATGTCCGGATGGGAGAATGAGGGTGAGCGACCCACGACGCACGATGCGCGAGAGAACGCGCAGCAACAAGCGCTCCATCGACGGCCTCCACGGTACCGACGATCCTACCTCTCGAAGGATCGTCTGCCCAAAGGGCGGGCATGCCACAATTGATGCAAACTATTGCATCACAACATTTCCAGCCTAGCAACATGGTCGGCGTCGTAATCGCGCGCAAAAAAGCCCGGCTGCGAGCAGCCGGGCTAAGCATTTTGACGTATTCCGAAAGGTAAGTGGCGTCAGGCCTGTTCGGCTTCCGCTTCGACTTCACCCTCGATGTCGTCCTCGGCTTCAGCAACCGGAGCGGCATCGAATTCGTCTTCATCGTCGAGGTCGTCGCGATTGACGCTCATGTCTTCGCCGCGCGACTGACGCTCGGCCTCTTCCGCGCTACGCGCGACATTGGCGCGAACGGAGACCTCGACTTCCGGGTGCAGGGTCACCGGGATCTCGTGGAGACCAATGGTCTTGATGGGGTGATTGAGCATCACCTGGTTCCGGGCGACGCTGAAGCCGGCGGCCGTCACTGCATCGGCGATGTCCCGGGTGGAGACCGAGCCGTAGAGCTGGCCGGTTTCGCCGGCCTGGCGGACGAGCACCACTTCGAGGCCGTTCAGCTTTTCACCGACCTTGGCGGCTTCGTTCTTGAGCTCGATGTTGCGCGTCTCAAGCTGAACCTTCATCGACTCGAAGCGAGCCTTGTTTTCCTTGGTGGCGCGCAGGGCCTTGCCAGCCGGCAGGAGGAAGTTACGAGCGTAACCATCGCGCACGCGCACGGTTTCGCCCATCTGACCAAGCTTGGCCACACGCTCAAGCAGAATGATATCCATCGGTATTCTCCATTCAGTCGTTCAAATTCAGATTGGTTAAATTCAGTCGTCGTTGGCTGCGGGTGGGCCGCCCGCGCTTGTCCGGCGCCGGAAACGGCCACGCAGTCCGAAGAGGGTGTCGGCGATGCCGAGAAGCGCCAGCATTCCGAACGGCCAGCCCAATGCGAGCGCTGCGATCCAGACCGTCGCGATGACGAGCGTGCGTCCCGCGGCGCCACGTGTGATCCAGTGGATCACCGCCATGCCAACAAGAGCGAAAACCATGATGAGCGTGGCGCCCAGCAGTTGCGCCAGCAGGCCGGCGAAACCCGAAGAGAGCGCCGCGCCGATGAAGGCGCCGGCCAGCAGAGCAACGGTTGCGGGCGGCACGCTAATGGCAGCGAGGTCCGGCCAGGGCCGCATGAGACGGCCGGAAACCCGGGCGACATGCGCTGCCAGCCAGAGATTCGCCAGCTGCGTCATCATGGTGACAACAGCGGCCGCCGGAGGCATCACCAGGACCAGGAGATCGATCAGCCGATCGGCGTCGGTACCTGTGCTGCCGGGCGTCTCCAGCAGCATCGCCTGGAAGAGGGACCGCAGCGCAGCCTGGTAACCCTCGATGTCGCCGGCGACGAGCGGGATCAGCGCGGCGACCGACACGCATCCCAGAATGGCGGATGCCAGCACGATACGCCCGATCGGGAACCACTCGAACGGAGCATCCGCCTGTTCCTGTTTCGCCATCAGGGCCAGATAGCCCAATACGTAGGCTGGCAATCCCACGCCGACGACATAGGCAAGCAGAAGTTCCAGGCCAAAGAACAGGCCGATGGCAACGGACGCGGCAGAGGCGGCAACAAGCGCGGCCAGATGCGACCAGCCAAGGCCAACGATCAGCAGCGGCAGGGGGGCGAGGTAGAACAGCGGCAATGCCAAGGCGCTGCCCGTTGCGACGGTCGCAACGAGAAGAGCCGACGCCGCGCCGGCGCCAAGGGCTATAAGCCAGGTCAGTATCATCGACGAGCTGTCCCGCTCCACGCGGTTAGAGGCGGCACGTGGCCGCCTCAGCAGAGACCAGCGGGACCATTCCCGCGGACCTGTCGGTAACCAATTCGGTGGTTTCGTCCCCGGCGCGGGCCGGGGACGAGGTCGTCAAGCGATCAGCGGATCACGAACGGCAGTAGGCCGAGGAAGCGCGAGCGCTTGATGGCCTGAGCGAGTTCGCGCTGCTTCTTGGCCGAGACGGCCGTGATGCGCGAGGGAACGATCTTGCCGCGCTCGGAGATGTAGCGCTGCAGCAGACGCACGTCCTTGTAGTCGATCTTCGGAGCGTTCGCGCCGGAGAACGGGCAGGTCTTGCGACGGCGGAAGAAGGGGCGACGCGCGCCAGAAGAATTAGCGGACGGACCGCCAGTGCCACCGAAAGCCATCACTCAGTCTCCACGTTCGCAGGGGTCTCTTCACGATCGCGACGCGGGCCACGATCGCCGCGGTCGCCACGATCACCGCCGAAACCACGCCCACCACCGAAGCCGCGATCACCACCGAAGCCGCGATCACCACGGTCGTCGCGGTCGCGCTTCTGCAGCATGACCGACGGGGTCTCTTCAAGAGCCTCGACGCGGATGGTGAGGAAGCGCAGCACGTCCTCGTCGATCCGCATCTGGCGCTCCATCTCGGCCACGGCGGCGGACGGCGCGTCGATGTTGAGCAGCGAGAAGTGAGCCTTGCGGTTCTTGCGAATGCGGTAGGTAAGCGTCTTGACGCCCCAGTACTCGGCCTTCTGGACCGAACCGCCATTCGCTTCGATAACACCCTTGAATCGGGCGGTGAGTTCCTCGACCTGCTGCGCCGTTACGTCCTGGCGCGCGAGGAACACATGCTCATAAAGAGCCATGTCTCGTGCCTTTCCTTTTGAATCCGCACTATTGCGGCCGTTGTCCAGGCGCCGAGCCCTTCGAGCCCCGGAAAGGCTCGAAACTTCTCGAAGGCGGGGACACGGGACGTCGGAAGCACAAGACTTCCTGCCATGCACAAAGGCACAACCGTCCGTTCAGCCCCCGGCCAGGACCAACAGTGCGCGCGCTTATACGCGCAATCGCTGCAAAATCAAGGGGAGCGGGGATGCCGGGCGGAACATCAGGGGACGTCGGGCTTCGCGACGTCGGCCCGTGCCAGGCGGGTACGATTGCGACCGGCGTGCTTGGCTTGATAGAGCGCGGCATCGGCGCGGTCCATCAGTGAGGATATGTTGTCTTCGGGTTTGAGAGCCGCAATGCCGAGGCTGATGGTGATCGCGGGTACGTTCGCTGTTGTTCCCGAGTGCTCGACGGCCCGCCTCATTCGCTCGGCCATCTCATGGGCTTCAGTGATCGTGGTGCGCGGAGCGATAATGGCAAACTCCTCCCCACCAACGCGAAAGGCGGTGTCCGAGGCGCGTTTGGTGGTGAGGAGAAGCTCGCCCAGATGCTCCAGCACGCTGTCGCCACGGCTGTGCCCATAGCGGTCGTTCACCTGCTTGAAATGATCAATGTCCAGCATCACCAGCGCGAGCGGATGATTTCGCCGCCGGGCCAGTTCGACCTGTTCGGGGAGCGCGCTGTCAAAATGTCGCCTGTTTGGGAGCTGTGTGAGGTCGTCGGTCAGCGCGGCCGTTTCAAAGAAGGCGGATCTGAGAATGTCGCCGGCGGTACGTCGCGAAAGCAACGCGACGGCCAGGATGAATGCCGCGCCCACAAGATGGATCAGTGTGTCTAGAGCCTCGACATACGTTACGGCCGCCATTCGCAGCTGAATGTACATCGCATAGAATGCCAGCAGGAGAGCAAGACATAGCAGCGCCGCCAGCGATGCCCAGGCGTGGCGCAGCCATCGACGCGGGGCGAGCCTGGCGAGCGCGAGCAGTTGGTGTATCGCCGCCAACACCAGTGTGACGGCGAGCAGCCCACAGGTAATAGTTAATGCCAGCATCTGAAGTGGGGGGCTGCCCTTAATCGGGTGGAGAACCATACCGCTGCTTGCCGCCTTTGCCCCACGCAGCTTGACATGGGGCGTCGGGCGGTGTTCCTGCGGCCGCCAATTCTTAACGAATGGATCACGCTACGTCATGAGCAATGCCATCGTTTTCCCGGGGCAGGGAAGTCAAGTAGTCGGTATGGGCAAGGCACTGGCCGAGGAGTTCTCGGTCGCGCGCGCCGTTTTCGCCGAAGTCGATGACGCCCTTGGGGAGAAGCTGTCCGCGATTATGTGGGATGGCCCGATCGAGACGCTGACGCTGACCGCGAATACACAGCCCGCGTTGATGGCTGCCTCGCTGGCCGCTATGCGCGTGCTGGAAAGTGAGGCCGGTCTGGATCTCGCGCGCGACGCCGCCTTCGTCGCCGGCCATTCGCTCGGGGAATACTCTTCCCTCGCCGCCGCGGGGAGCCTGTCGATTGCCGATTCCGCTCGGTTGCTGCGTTTGCGCGGTACCGCGATGCAGGCGGCGACGCCGGTTGGCACGGGTGCCATGGCCGCGATCCTTGGTCTCGACTTCGACCAGGTCTGCGCCGTGGCGCAGGAGGCCGCCGAGGGCCAGATCTGCGATATCGCCAACGACAACGCGCCTGGGCAGGTGGTGGTGTCGGGTGACGCGGCCGCCGTGGAGCGGGCCTGCGTGATCGCCAAACGTGAAGGTGCTTCTCGTGCGATCATGCTCACTGTTTCCGCACCGTTTCATTCCAGCCTAATCGGCGCCGCCGCCGAAGCAATGGCCGAGGCGCTCGAGGGGGTCGATATGCGAGCCCCAAAGGTTCCTCTGGTCGCCAATGTCACGGCTCGTCCGGTGATCGACCCCGTCGAAATCAAGTCGCTTCTGGTAAAGCAGGTCACGGGGACGGTTCGCTGGCGCGAGTGTGTCAGCTTCATGGCCGAAGCCGGTGTGACGCGGCTGGTTGAAGTGGGAACGGGCAAAGTGCTTTCGGGTCTGACCAAGCGTATTGCGCGCCAGGTCGCCTCGACCAATGTCGGGACGCCTGCGGATGTTGCGTCCTTCGCTGCAGCCGACCCCGTGGCGTAAGATAATTCAGGAGAAAGCCGTGTTCGATCTGACAGGCAAGACCGCTCTGGTCACCGGGGCCACTGGTGGCATCGGCAAGGGAATCGCCACGGCGCTTCACGCTCAGGGCGCTACCGTTGGGATTTCCGGCACCCGCCGCGAGGTGCTTGAGGAACTGGCGGGTGAGCTCGGCGAGCGCGTCCATGTGCTTCCCTGCGACCTTTCCAGCAGTGAGCAGGTCGAGCTGCTGGTTCCCCAGGCCGAGGAGGCCATGGGCGACCTCGACATTCTGGTCAACAATGCTGGCATCACCCGTGACGCGCTTTTCGTGCGTATCAGTGACGAGGCATGGGACACGGTGATCGCCGTCAACCTGACGGCCGGCTTTCGGCTGATGCGTGCGGCGGCGCGCAACATGATGCGCCGGCGTACTGGCCGTATCATTGGCATCACCTCGATTGTCGGCGTGACCGGCAATGCCGGCCAGGGTAATTACGCAGCGGCCAAAGCCGGAATGATCGGCATGTCCAAGGCGCTGGCCAAGGAAGTGGCGGCGCGCGGGGTGACGGTGAACTGCATTGCGCCGGGCTTCATCGCGACGCCGATGACCGACGTTTTGAACGACAAGCAGAGGGAGGCGATTCTCTCCTCCGTACCGGCCGCGCGACTCGGGAGTCCCGAGGATATCGCGGCCGCTGCTGTCTATCTCGCCTCAAACGAGGCCGCCTACGTCACGGGGCAGACTCTGCACGTGAATGGCGGTATGGCGATGATCTGAACAAGTCCATGGAATCCGGTGTTTCCATACGCTCGCGAGGGGCGCTGGTTTTGCCGAATGAAGTGTGCTAACGACCGCCACGGCTCACAGGGGTGGGCACCGCGAGACCAACGCGGAAGGCCCGTGCACCTCCTGTAATCGGGGCAGAAAACAGGCCGCCAGACCGCGCCTCGGCGCGGGGGCCAGATGAAACAACGTAGCAACCTCCGGATACGGACGAGGGTGAACCGATGAGCGATATTGCCGAGCGCGTGAAGAAGATTGTGGCCGAACACCTCGGCGTCGAGCCGGAGAAGGTCACGGAGAACGCCAGCTTCATCGACGATCTCGGCGCAGACAGTCTCGACACGGTCGAGCTGGTCATGGCCTTTGAAGAGGCCTTCAACTGCGAGATCCCCGACGACGCCGCCGAGACGATCCTGACCGTCGGCGACGCAATCAAGTTCCTTGAGAAGAACGCCGCCTGAGGGTGGGTCTGAGCGCCGCGACGGTTCAACCGGCGCGGCGCCATTCATTTTGTGGTTCCCCGGAGACATCGTATGAGGCGCGTGGTCGTTACCGGCCTTGGCATGGTGACGCCGCTCGGTTGCGGCGTCGACGTCACATGGCAGCGGCTTCTTGAAGGTCGCAGCGGTGCGCGACGTGTCGAGAACTTTGACGTTTCCGATCTGCCGGCCAAAATTGCCTGCCAGATCCCGCGCGGGGACGGCACCGACGGCACCTTCAATCCCGACCAGTGGATGGAGCCGAAGGAACAGCGCAAGGTCGACGAATTCATTCTGTACGCCATGGCGGCCTCCACGCAGGCGCTGGACGATGCCGACTGGCATCCTTCCTCATATGAGGATCAGTGCGCCACGGGCGTTCTCATCGGTTCGGGCATTGGTGGCCTTCAGGGCATCGCCGAGACCTCGCTGCTCCTGCAGGAGCGCGGTCCGCGCCGGGTTTCGCCGTTCTTCATTCCCGGTCGACTGATTAATCTTGCCGGCGGCTATGTGTCGATCGAGCACGGCCTCAAGGGTCCCAACCATGCCGTCGTAACCGCCTGTTCGACCGGCGCGCACGCGATTGGCGATGCCGCGCGTCTGATCGCCTTCGGCGATGCGGATGTGATGGTGGCCGGTGGCACCGAATCGCCGATCAACCGTCTGGCGCTCGCGGGTTTCGCCGCCTGCCGGGCGCTTTCGACGAGTTTCAACGACACGCCTGAGAAGGCCTCCCGTCCCTATGACAGGGATCGGGATGGCTTTGTCATGGGTGAGGGTGCCGGCATCGTTGTTGTCGAAGCGCTTGACCATGCCCTGGCTCGCGGAGCGAAGATCTATGGAGAGATCGTCGGCTACGGTATGTCGGGCGATGCCTACCACATCACCGCGCCCGCCGAGGATGGCGATGGCGCCTTTCGCAGCATGGCGGCCGCGCTGAAGCGCGCTGGCATAACTGCGTCCGAGGTTGATTACATCAATGCCCACGGCACATCGACGATGGCCGACGGTATTGAACTCGGCGCCGTTGAGCGTCTGCTTGGCAACGCGGTTGGACATGCTTCGATGTCGTCGACCAAGTCGGCGATTGGCCACCTGCTTGGCGCCGCGGGATCCGTCGAGGCGATCTTCTCCCTGCTGGCGATACGTGACCAGATTGCGCCGGCGACGATCAATCTCGACAACCCTTCGGTCGAGACCTCGCTGGACCTGGTGCCGCACACGCCGCGCCGACGCAATATTGAGTACGCCCTGTCGAACTCGTTCGGCTTCGGTGGCACAAACGCGTCGCTGGTCTTCAAGCGTTACATTCACTGATAGCGGGCGGAGGGCCGGGGCCACCCGGCTCCCGCCCTCCGGTTCCCGCTTTCGCCATATTTGACGTTAGGCTGCCTCACCTTTCGAGCGCCCCTCAAAGCTAGGCGAGGAACTGATGAACGAGCAGACTCCCCCGGAGCCGACGCCCGCTCCTCCGCCCCCGCCGCCGGCAGGGAAGCTGAAGCCGTCACGCAAGGCCTCGAAGGCGTCCAAGCGGGCTGGCCATCCCCTCATCGTCGCGGGAAGCGCGATATTCACCCTTCTTATGGTGGCGATCATCATCGGAGGGGGCGCGCTGTGGGTTGGCAAAGCCCGCTATGACGCACCGGGGCCGCTGCCCGAAGATACGGCGGTCATCGTTCCCGGTGAGTACGGCTTGATGGACATCGCCGACCTGCTGGTGAAGCAAGGTGTGATCGCCGATAAATGGGTTTTCGTCGGTGCGGCCCTTGGCAGCCGTGCGTCCGGCAAGTTGAAGGCCGGCGAGTACGAATTCACCAAGGGCGAATCGACCCGTGAGGTGCTCAGCGCGATCGTCGCCGGAAGGGTGATCGAGCACAATATTACCATTCCTGAGGGCCTCACGAGCGAGCAGATTGTCGCCCGGCTTATGGACGCGCCGGAATTGTCGGGCGCTGTGCGCCAGATCCCGCGTGAAGGTAGCCTGCTGCCGGAGACCTACAAGATCACTCGCGGCACCACCCGTGAGGACATGCTGCGCCGCATGGCGCGTGCACAGCAGGCTGCGCTCAAGGAGATCTGGGCCAAGCGCAATCCCGAGATGCCGCTGAAGTCGCCGGAGGACCTGGTGATTCTGGCCTCCATCGTCGAGAAGGAGACCGGGGTGTCCCATGAGCGCCCGCAGGTGGCCGCCGTGTTCGTGAACCGTCTCAACAAGAAGATGCGGCTGCAGTCCGACCCGACCATCATTTACGGGCTCGTGCGTGGCAAGGGGCGGCTGGATCGGCCGTTGACCAAGGCCGACATCAATACGCCGACTCCGTTCAATACCTACACCATCGCCGGGCTACCGCCCGGACCGATCGGCAATCCCGGCCGCGCGTCGCTGGAAGCGGTGGCCAATCCTGCTGAAACACAGGATCTCTACTTTGTCGCGGATGGTACGGGTGGGCACGCCTTTGCCGAAACGCTGGCGGCGCACAACAAGAACGTCGCCAACTGGCGGAAGATAGAGCGCGACAAGAAGGTGGATCCCTCAAGTGCGCCTGCCGGTACGGCCGGTCATACCGGGGCAACGCCCGATATAGATTGATGCGGTGTGCCGCTTGAGGGCGGACGGCGGCGCCGGTATGTTCCGCGCGCCGGCGCCCATGCTGGCGCGCGTTTAAAGGGACAGGACAGAGCATGGCGTTGGCCAGCATGACGGGGTTTGCGCGCACGCAGGGCATGATCGGCGCGTGGAACTGGGCCTGGGAACTGAAATCCGTCAATGGCAAGGGCCTTGATGTCCGTCTGCGGCTTCCCGGAGGGTGGGAAGCACTTGAGCCCCGTCTGAAGCCGATCGCGAGCCAGGCGCTGGGGCGCGGCAATGTGTCAGCCAACCTCTCCATGACCCGTCAGGAAGTGGCCGTGAGTGTACGGGTGAACGAGGACGTGCTGCGTGCGATTGCCACGACGCTGCGCCGTGTTGCCGTAGACATCGATGCCCCTCCCATTCGAATTGAGGGACTTCTTGGCATCAAGGGTGTCCTGGAGGTCGCCGAAGCCGAGGAAAGCACGCAGGAGCGGCGTGACGCCGAGGCCGCGGTTATTGCCGGCTTCGAAGAGGCGCTTGCAGAACTTTCAGTCATGCGGATGCAGGAGGGCGCCGCGCTGGGGGCGGTGCTCCATGACCGGCTCGACGGCATCGCGACATTGACGGCGCAGGCGGAGGCCAATCCCTCACGCCAGCCTGAAGCCATCCGCGCCAGGCTTCTTGAGCAGATCCGCGTTCTGATGGATACCGGTACCAATTTCGATCCGGACCGGCTGCATCAGGAGGCCCTCATGCTCGCGACGAAGGTCGATGTGCGCGAGGAACTCGATCGCCTTGTGGCTCACGTTGCGGCAGCGCGCACCATGCTCGCGGAGGGCGGCGCGGTGGGACGCAAGCTCGATTTCCTGGCGCAGGAGTTCAATCGCGAGACCAATACGCTGTGTTCCAAGGCCAATGACGTTTCGTTGACGGCGATTGGGCTGGAGCTGAAGGGGCTGGTCGAACAATTTCGCGAGCAAGTTCAGAATATCGAGTGAGGTTGCATGACCACCGGCGCATTGCCCATTTCCGTCGCCCGTCGCGGGCTGATGCTGGTGTTATCCTCGCCCTCCGGCGCGGGGAAATCGACGCTCGCACAGCTTCTTCTGAAGGAGCATCCCGAGATCCATCTGTCGGTTTCGGTGACGACCCGCGAGCGGCGTCCAAGCGAAGTGGATGGCATCCATTATCACTTCATGACGCGCGAGCGTTTCGAGCGTATGCGCGACGCCGGCGACCTGCTCGAATGGGCGGAGGTGCACGGCAATTTCTATGGCACGCCCCGCGAACCCGTCGAGGAGGCTCTCAAGTCGGGCAAGGACGTGCTGTTCGATATCGACTATCAGGGTACGCTGCAGCTGTATGAAAAGATGCGCAGCGACATCGTCGGCGTCTTCATACTCCCGCCTTCAGCGAACGAACTGAAGACGCGGCTGGAGCGTCGGGCGGAAGATGCCTCCGGCGTGATCGAGAAACGGCTGAAGAACGCGCGCGTCGAGATCGAGCACTGGCGGGAATATGACTACGTGCTGGTGAACCAGGATCTGGACACGACGTTCCACGCGCTTATGAGCATTCTTGCCGCCGAACGCCTGCGCCGCGAGCGCCAGCTTGGGCTGCCGCCGATTGTCGAACGTCTCGATCAGGAACTGGCGGTACTCACCGACTGAACGGCAGCCTTGCGCCGCGCCAACCACCCATTGGCGAGAGCGACGAATCCTTCCACCGGCACCTGCTCCGCGCGTTCGGTCGGCGCGATGCCGGCTTCTTCAAGAAGCGCCATCGTGTCCACTCCCAGGCTCTTCAGGCTTTGCCGCAGCATCTTGCGGCGCTGGCCAAAGGCGGCCTCCGTGACACGTTCCAGCGCCTCCCGTGAGCAAGGCAGCGGCGCGGGGCGTGGCACCAGGTGGACCACCGACGAGGTGACCTTGGGCGGCGGCACGAATGCGGAAGGCGGGACGTCGAAGGCGATGTGGGACTGGCAACGCCAACCCGCCAGCACCGCAAGGCGACCGTAATGATCCGTGCCCGGCGCCGCGACGATACGCTCGGCGACCTCGCGCTGGAACATCAAGGTCAGGCTTTCATACCATGGCGGCCAAGGGTCGGCGGAAAGCCAGCCAATGAGGAGCGGCGTCCCGACATTATAAGGAAGGTTGGCAATGACGCAGACACGGCCACCTGAGGGAACCAGGGTCGTATGGTCGATTTCCAGTGCGTCGCCCTCAATGATCTGCAACCGGTCCGGATAGCGCTCCGCCACCTCCGTGAGCGCGGCAACGCAGCGCGGGTCGCGTTCAATGGCGACGACCTTTTCCGCTCCAAGCGCGAGAATCGCCCGGGTGAGGCCTCCCGGTCCCGGACCCACTTCGAGAACAGTTACTCCGTCCAATCGGCCCGCCGTGCGGGCGATCCGGGAGGTCAGGTTCAGGTCGAGAAGAAAGTTCTGTCCGAGTGATTTCAGCGCCGAGAGGCCGTGGTCTCGAATGACCTCACGCAGCGGTGGCAGGTCGTCTATGCCACTCATGCCGGGTCGCCATGGGCGAGAAGCGGCGCTGTGTCGGATTTGTCCGCCTTAGCGCTCTCCTCGCCGTCCCTGTCGGACAGGCGGCGCGCCAGTCGTAGTGCTTCGACAAGGCTGGCCGGATTGGCGCGCCCTGTTCCGGCGATGTCGAAGGCGGTGCCATGGTCAGGCGACGTGCGGATAAAGGGAAGCCCGAGGGTCACATTTACCGCACGATCGAACGCAAGCGTCTTTACGGGCGTCAGTACCTGGTCGTGATAGGCGCCGATGACAACGTCATAATTCTTCCGCGCGGCGGCATGGAACATCGTGTCCGCAGGGAAGGGGCCTCGGGCGTCGATGCCTTCGCGGTGCAGTGCTTCGACCGCCGGACGGGTCACATCTTCGTCCTCGCATCCGATCGTACCCTGCTCACCGGCATGAGGGTTCAAGCCGCAGAAGCCGAGGCGTGGCCGGGTTATGCCGAAACGGCGTTCGAGATCGCGGGCGGCGATCCGTCCGGTTTCGATCAGCAATTCGCGGGTGAGCAAATGAGCTACATCTGAAAGCGGCACGTGAATGGTGGCCGGAATGACGGCGAGTTCCGTCGACCAGATCATCATGACCGGACGCGGCGGGGGAGTGCCGGCGAGATGGGCGAGATACTCGGTGTGGCCGGGATATTGGAAGCCCGCGTCGTAAAGAACCGCCTTGGAAATCGGGTTGGTGACGATCGCGCTGGCCTGGCCGGACTGGACGAAACGGATCGCCATGTCGATGGCGGCTTTCGCTGCCGGCCCACTGCTGGCGTCCGGTACGCCTGGCTGCGCGGTGGCACGCGGGCCAGCGGGCACAACCGGCAGTGCCTCGGCGAAAAGCGCAGTTGCGTCTTCGGGATCGCATTCCCGTATGAGTGAGGCAATGCCCAACCGATTGGCCCGCGCACGCAGCAGGACAGGATCACCGGTGATGAAGAAGGGTGGCAGATCGAGTTCCGCACGCCTCTCCCAGGCCATCAGGGCGATGTCCGGGCCGATGCCGGCAGGCTCACCCAGGGATAGAGCTAGGGCAGGTTCGAAGGCGCGTGGCATGTTCGCTCAACGATACTGGATCATGGCCGCCTTGCGGGCCTCTTCCAGAAGGCGCTTGGAGAGCGTGTCCATCTGCTTGGACTGAAGCTCGTTTCGCACTTCCTTCTTACGCACGCTTTCGCCGACAATCTCTCGGCGACCACATACGGCAATCAGCTCGATGCCGGCTTGCGTCACTTCTGGCGCGGTGGTCTGGCCGATCGGAATGTCGTTCATGATCTTGCGAACCGGCGCCGACATGTCTGCGGATGTGCGGATCACGGGCTCGCGCACAACCGTTTCACGCATGGAGCGGGCTGCCGCGACGCCGCTTTCGCAATCGGTGAAGCTCTTGCGCAGCGCGTTCGCTTCGGCGAGACGCTGAGAGCGCTGGGAAGCCGGGGCCGTGCGCGAGACCACGAGCACGATCTGGCGCACCGTGTATTCGGTCGTGCGCTGGGCCTTCGTCAGATCCTCACCCTGGTCTTCCATGGCCGCGAAGACGTCGGAATCCCGAATGGTCGCGACGGATGAGAAGCGACCACGGACGTATGAGTTCCAGACGTAGTCCGCCTGCATCTTGGTCTTCAGCGAATTGGCGCTGAGGCCCTGCTGCGCCAGCCCGGAAGTGAGCTGCTCGGCGCTACGGCCGTTGCGGCTCGCCATCGAGGCGAACATCTTGTCGACCTCCTCCCGGTCGGCTTTGATGCCATAGCGCTCGGCAGTGAAAATCTTGAGCCGCTGATCGATGAGTTCGTCCAGGGCCTGCTTCTGACTGAGGTTGCGCCGCTCGGTGAGCTTCATCAGCCTGATCCACTGAGTGACATCGAAGCTGGTGATCGGCTGTCCCTGCACCATCACAAGGATCTGCTGCGCCTGAACCGGAGAGGGCAGGGCGGAGACGCCGGCGACGACAAGAAGGCCGGCGATCAAAGCGGGCGCGAAACGCAGGGCACGGAACCCACCGCCGGTACGCCGTCCACTCAATTTGCGAGCCATGTTCTCCATGTCGCGCCTCAATCTCCTCCCACACCCGGCCGTTCGCCGATCCGAGTTGTTCTGATGATCGGTTGTGGCGTCAATACGACGCTGCCGCGCAAAGCGCGAGTCGGTCAGCTCTGGTCAGTTCGAACTTGCCGAGTCGCCGATGCCGGTTGAGAACCCTGCTGCACCCAGCGTGCGCAGGCTGACGGTCAACAGCACCGTATCGACCCGATCGCGGTTCCCACTTTCCGTGTAGTCCGACTTGTAGCTCAATGTGAGGCCGAAGCACTCATCGGCGTAAGAGATGCCAAACAGCGTGTAGTCGACCTCGTCCTGCTGGAGATTGTAGCGGGCGGCGCCAAGCACGCTCCAGTTCTGATTGATCTTCAGAGTGCCGGTGCCGAGGAGACCCTCGCGCTGCTCGTAATAGCCAAGCTCAGGTTGCGCGGCATAAAGGCCGTAGGTTGCCGTAAGCATCAGCTTGTCGATGACGGCGCTGCCTTCGAGCTCGTAGCGCTCCACAGTCCAGTCTTCCTCGGAGAAGCGGAAGCGGTTGACCAGCGAAAGATTGCTCGTCGGCGCGTAATAGAGGCGCGCCACATAGTCCGACACGTCCTGGTCGAGGCCGGACTCGGCGCCCGTGTTCGCCATATCTACGTAGGCGTACGAGTTCTTGCCGAAAATCTGGTACGACTGACCGAACAGGGCGTTGATCTGCCCGCCGTCGTTGAAGTTGGCGGTGTACTGAATGCCCACATTGGCACGCCCGCCGCCTTCGACCCGATCATAGCCCGAGTACTTGTTGATCTCGAACAGGTTGGTGTCGTCAAACATCAGGCTTTGCGCGTCTTCGTTCGGGAAGGAGCCGATGTCCGATTCATCGGGGCGCGCGATGATCTGCGCGATCGGCTCGATCGTCTGCGTGCCCCAGCTGTGCACGGACATGAACGGAT
The DNA here is from genome assembly GCF_010669125.1 of Ancylobacter pratisalsi. Classification (NCBI taxonomy): domain Bacteria; kingdom Pseudomonadati; phylum Pseudomonadota; class Alphaproteobacteria; order Hyphomicrobiales; family Xanthobacteraceae; genus Ancylobacter; species Ancylobacter pratisalsi. The sequence goes on along the minus strand of NZ_CP048630.1, from coordinate 308,380 downwards.
AACGGTATTCGAGGCCCACGGCCGGCATGGCGCGGACCAGCGACTCATCCTCACTGGGCAGCCAGGGTAGATCCTCGGCATCGGCCTGAACGGAGGCGACATCGACGCGCACGTTGAGGAACGGGGTCCAGACCTGGCCAGCATCGTCGATTACGGTCCGGCGCCAGTTGGCTTCGCCCGACAGGCGAGTGTAAGTGCCGGCCATGCCGCGCATCAGGCAGTCCTGACGTCGGGTAGCGGGATCCGCACCAACCTTGGTCAGGTCGCATTCATTGGCGGGGCCTTCATAGCCGGAGGCCACGGTATAGGCTGCCGATGTCGCGCGCAGGTCGACCTCGTTGCGGGTCAGGCTGGTGAAATTGAAGTCGTAGCTGAACTCGCCGCCGAAGATCGAATCGCCGAGTGTCTTCGAGTAGTCGATGACCGGGGCGATGACCGGGAGCTGGTCCTGATTGTCATAGGCGGTCAGGCCGGTGAAATACTGTGCCCGCGCGTCGAAGTAGCTGCGATCGCCCTGGCCGACCAGGTAGAGCTGAGACACGACCTCGCGGGTCGCGTCATTAATGAGATTGTAGTCCTCCATGAACGTTTCATCGGAGGTCAGCCAGCCATCCCAACCCCAGTACCACTGTTGGTTGATGTTGAAGCGGCCGTGCGTTTCCAGCATGCCGCGCAGGTCGCGGTAGCCGGGCTGGTCGAGGAACTCGTCCTTGTCCAGCTGATCGATGCCGGCGGCGCGGATGGAGTAGACGCCGGTGTCGAGCCGCTGCCGGAACTCGGCGTCCAGCATCACGCCCTGCTTGGAAACGAACAGGGGTGAAAAGGTCACATCCATGTTCGGCGCGATGTTCCAGAAATAGGGAACGGTCGCTCCGTAGCCGATTTCGCTCGTATTGATGAACTTCGGCATCAGGAAGCCCGACTTGCGCTTCACGGTGGGGTCGGGCGCGGACATGTAAGGTACCCACGCGATCGGAACGCCGAAGAACTCAAGCCGGGCGCTCTCGAAATAGATCATCTGCTCCTTTTCCTTGTGGATGATCCGGGCCGCCTTGACCTGCCAGAGCGGGGGCTTTTCCGGATTGTCCTTACAAGGTTCGCAGGGCGTGTAGGCGCCACTGGTGAGCACGGTGGTGTCGCCGCCGGAGCGATCAGCCCGCGCCGCGGTGAAATGCATGTTGTCGGGCGTATCGATCCGTAGCGAGTTGACGAAGCCGTCCGTGAACTGCTGCGACAGGTCGAGACTCTCGGCCGATATGACCTGCCCGGTCTGGTCCTTCAACCGGACCCCGCCTTCCGCCTTGAGGCGGTTATTGGCGCGATCGTATATGACCCGCCGAGCTTCAAGAACGGCGCCATCATAATAGATCTGGACGTTGCCGTCGGCGATCACCTCATTGCGGGTGTAGTCGTAGACCAGCTCATCGGCGGTCACGAGCATCTTGGCGTTCGGGTCCGTCTGACGCTCGCTCAGCATCTCCCGCGCGACCATCGACGAGGGGCCAGGATCCTGCGCAAACGCCTCCCGTGCCGGCACAAGCGTACCAACCGCACCACACATAACCGTAAAGAACAGCCAACAGGCCGAGGTGTTCAGGCGATTCTTGAACCGCCTCTTGATCACCCCGGACTGGCCGGCGTCGACGCTGCCGACCTTCATCCGTCCTCCCGGTGAAGCAGGATGAGAACACCCATCAATGCCCCAACGACTGCTGGAAACCACGCTGCAATTATGGGATGCACGATCCCAGCCTCACCGAGATCCTCGGCGAGCTTAGTCGAAACATAAAGCAGAAAGCCGGCGGCCACGCCACCGAGAATCGTCTGACCGATCCCTCCAAATCGAAACACCCGCAGGCTGACGGAGGCGGCAATCAGCACCATCGCCAGCAACAGCATGGGCCGGGCGAGAAGGCTCTGATACTGCAGCCTATAGCGCTCCGCTCCGAAGCCGACGCGCGTTGCCGCATCGACGGCCGCCGGCAGGTCCCAGAAGGACACGGTTTCGCTCTGAAGCGATTCCTGGACCTGATTCGGAGTGAGATTCGTTGCGACCATATAGGTATCGTAGTTCTGTAAACCTATTCCAGGAGTTAAGACGCGCGCGTTATGTAGCCGCCATGCACTGTCTTCGAGCGTCGCGCTTCGCGCCTCGATGCGCTCCTCCAGCTTTCCGTCATTGCCGAACAGGAACACATTGACCCCGGAAAGCTCCCGTCCGCCGTCGGCCTTGGCGCCGGCCTGGATGATGGCCTGACCGTCGACGCTTTGCTGCCGGATCCAGAATCCGCCGCTGGTCGACGAGAACAGGCCGGTCTGACGGTTGAAGATTTCCGCCTCGATCCGGTTCGCCCGTTCTTTGAATTCGGCCGATATCGGGTTGTAGAGGGTGGTGGAAATCACCCCGAGGAGGATGGCAATGACACAGGCGGGGGCGATGAACTGCCAGGCCGAGATGCCCGCCGCACGTGCCACCACCAGTTCCAGCCGACGGGACAGGGTCAGAAAGGTGCCGATGGCGCCGAAGAGCACCGCGAATGGCAAAAGCTGCTCCGTGAAGAAGGGGGCGCGATAGATGATCAACAACAGCAGGGTGATGCTGTCGACATCGCGTTCGCCCACGCGCCGCGACATTTCCAGAAAATCGATCAGCATGATCAGAACGGCGCAGCCGACAAAGATGCCGAGCACCGAGCCGAGAAAGCGCCGGCCGAAATAGAACCCGAGTGTACGTCCGATCACGGGCAGGCCCCGCTGGCGATAATAATAGCCATGGCCCGCCTCAATCCACTGTCGCGCGCACGACGCGTTGCGCCATCTGGTCGATATAACGCCGCATCGCAGCCGGCATTCGCGGCTTGAACCGTCCTGTCAGCGAGAGTGCCGAGCCTATGAGGAAGACGATCGGCACTAGGTAGACGATCGGGATCAGGTCCGGATTGTGGCGCACCTGATTGATCAAACCGAAACTCGTGACCTGCAGCACGATCACATAGGGGGCTGTCGCCGCTAGCGCGAGGCCGCGCCCTTCGCGTGTGGTCCGCGGCTCGGCCAGCGCCGCCACCGCTATGCCGAAGAAGGCGAGAACATAGAGAGGCAGCGAAAGGCGCCGGTGAATTTCTTCGGTGTAACGGCCCGGATCCCGCTGATAGCCGGGGTCGTTCGGGTCAGGATGCAGCAGTTCGCTGAAGGTGCGCTCAGGCGCGCGGTACACCGCATTGTCGCCGGCGGCGGTAAAGGGCGACAGGTCGAAGGCATAGCGCTGGAACTCCACCACGTTGCTGTCGGCCTTGCCGGGCGTGCGCCGGTGGATGGCGCCCTCTTCGAGAATGAGAAAGGTGCCTTCCGCAGTGTCGACCACCTGCCCACGATCGGCCAGGTAGGTGTTCACTTCGTTGGGATTTCGGGCGTCGTTGATGAAGATCCCGCCGAGAACGCCGTTTGCGTTGCGCTCTCGGACGTTGAACACCATGCCGTCGGCGAGCGTGGTGAAGCGGCCGGGCTGAGCGATGAAGGCGACGACATCGGCACGCACGCGGGAGATCTCGTACCTGAACTGGCGCATGGCGGCCGGCACGAGTTCAATCGACAGTGCCGTGCACCCCGCAGCGACCAGCAGCGCGAGGATGATCAACGGACGTAGAAACCGCCAGGTCGAAATTCCCGCTGCACTTGCGACCACAATTTCCGAATCGCTGTTGAGGCGGAAAAGGGTGTGGGAGACGGCCATGAACAGCGCCGCAGGGGCGAGGCCCAGAATGAGCGCGGGCAGGGCGAGACTGGTGATGAAGACAAAAGCCAGGATCGTCTGGCCCTGAGTCGTCATGATGTCGAGCTCGCGCAAAGCCTGCGTGACCCAGATCATGCCGGCGAGTACGGCCAAGGTGCCTACGAAAGCGAGTGCTGCCGCGCGGAATACATAGCGGTCAAGTCGGGTCATCGAGCGGCGTTCCCCATCGTGCCTTCCGAAACGTCCGCCGCCCCCGGGCGTCAGCAAGGTGGAGTGCGATCAATAGGCGGGTGTGGCGCGGTGCGCAATTCTCTCCTGCCTGCGTACCGGGAATGAGAGCGAATCTTGAAGTGCGAGGCCCCTCGTCGTCGCGGCGGCATTCGGCTAAACATGACCAACAATGCTGACGCGAGAATGGAAACGACCATGGCCGACACCGTTAAGATCAATTTTGCAGAACTCCCTCCGGCCCTCGAGGGGCTCGTGGTGCTTCTCGCGGCTGAAGGCTCGGAAGAAGGCGGTGTCTCGTTCGCGCCCTCTGTCGAGGCTCTGGTAGCTCCGTCCGGAGATCTGCTCGGGCGTGCCGCGCTCGCGGACCGATTCGAAGGCAAGTCCGGCAAGACGCTCGATATCATTGCCCCCGCCGGGCTGGACGCGTCCCGACTCATCATAGTTGGTGTAGGCAAGCCCTCAGCGCTGAAGCCGCTGGATTGGCTGAAGCTCGGTGGGAGCATCATGGGCAAGCTGCCCGCCTCGGCAAAGGAGGTCTCGGTCGTTCTGGCGTTGCCCGATAGCGACGTCACGCCTGCCTCTGCCGCCGAAATGGCCCTGGGAATGCGGCTGCGTGCTTACTCGTTTGATCGCTACAAGACCAAGGCGAAGTCTGAAGACATTACGCCGAAGCCGAAAGTGACTCTTTATATAGAGGACGCTGCTGGTGCGAAGCGGGCCTTCAAGAAGCGTGAGGGTATCGGCGAGGGCGTTATGATCGCCCGCAATCTGGTCAACGAGCCGGCGAATGTGCTGACGCCTACCGAGTTCGCGAAGCGGGCCGGGGATCTCTCCAAGCTTGGGGTTGAGGTCGAGGTGCTGAGCGAGAAGGAAATGAAGAAGCTCGGCATGGGGGCTCTTCTGGGCGTCGGCCAGGGCTCGGAGCAGGACAGCCACGTCGTCATAATGCGCTGGAACGGCGGTAAGGCGGGCACGGCACCCGTTGCCTTCGTCGGCAAGGGTGTGGTGTTCGACACTGGCGGCATTTCGATCAAGCAGGCCGCCGGCATGGAAGACATGAAGGGCGACATGGCTGGCGCCGCCTGCGTGGTCGGTCTGATGCATGCCCTGGCGAGCCGCAAGGCAAAGGTCAATGTTATCGGCGCCATCGGCCTCGTGGAGAACATGCCGGATGGCAATGCCCAGCGGCCCGGTGACATTGTGACCTCCATGTCGGGCCAGACCATCGAGATCATCAACACCGACGCCGAAGGGCGCCTCGTGCTTGGTGACGTGCTCTGGTACACCAAGGAGCGCTTCAAGCCGCAGTTCATGGTGGATCTGGCGACCCTTACCGGCGCGATCTTGGTCGCGCTCGGCACCGAGAATGCCGGCTTGTTTTCCAACGACGATACGCTTGCCGGTCACCTCTTCCAGTCCGGGCTCGACACCGGCGAGAAGGTCTGGCGGCTGCCGCTTGCCCCCGAATACGACAAGCTGATCGATTCGAAGTTCGCTGACATGAAGAACACAGGTGGACGATTCGGCGGCTCCATCACCGCCGCGCAGTTCATCAAGCGTTTCGTTGGCGATGTGCCGTGGGCGCATCTCGATATCGCCGGTACCGGCATGTCCTCGCCCGCGAGCGAGTTCAACCGGAGCTGGGGTTCGGGATGGGGCGTGCGGCTGCTCGACCACATGGTTGCGCAGTACTACGAATCCTGAGCTCCCGGCCGGTGGCGCGCTTTCGGGCTGCGTCACCGGCTCAGTGAGAACGGCGCCATGACCGAAGTGTTCTTTTATCACCTGCAGAATCGCCCGCTCGAATCCGCGCTTCCTCTGCTCCTGGAGAAGTGTCTCGAGCGGGGCTGGCGCTGCGCGGTGCAGGCCACTTCGGAAGAGCGGGTGGCAGCTCTCGATCAGGTCCTGTGGACGTACGATGAGTCGTCCTTTCTGCCGCATGGCACCGATCGTCAGCCCGATGCCGCGCGCCAACCGATTCTCCTGACGGCGAATCCGGCCAATCCCAATGGCGCCACGGTGCGATTCCTGGTCGATCAGGCCACCATCGACGACGCGGCGTCGTACGCGCGGGTGATTCATATGTTCGACGGCGCGGATCCGGATGCCGTGGAACAGGCCCGGGGCAGTTGGCGCGTGGCAAAGGCGGCCGGATACGACATTGCCTACTGGCAGCAAGGCCCGGATGGCCGCTGGGCGAGGCGCTGAGCCGGTTTCCGGCTTTGCCAAAGTACAGGCCTTCGTCGAGCGAGTGGGCGTGAGACGCTCCTGTTAAGCATTGATTTACCAAGAGTTTTCGTCCGGCGGCTTCGGGTTGCCATTGCGTCGCCGGGTCGGGGTCAAAATTGTGTCCAGACGGCAACACTCTGTTGCGGAATGCCCGGCGGGGCCCCTTCAAGGCCACTTTGGCTTTGCACCTCACAGTCGTTTCAAACAATATCCTCCTCGGATGCCGCGTCGTGCGGGAAGTCCTGACAATCGAAAACCCAACATTGGTCCAATTTGGGGGAGAATGAAATTGAAGACGGTCATTAAGAATGTGCTGCTCGGGTCCGTTGCCGGGCTTGCGATGGTCGGGACTGCTGCGGCGGCCGATCTGCCTGTGAAGGCGAAGGCTGCTGAATACGTGAAGATCTGCTCCACGTACGGTGCGGGCTTCTATTACATTCCCGGTTCGGACACCTGCCTGAAGATCGGCGGCTTCGTTCAGACCGATTATTACTATCAGGACTACTCGTACCTCGATAGCTACGACTATCAGGACTCGTACTTCCTGGCTCGTGGCGCTCTGCGCGTCGACGCCCGCACCCAGACCGAGTACGGCACCCTGCGTTCGTACTTCGAATATCGCCTGACCTACGGCGGTAGCGGTTCGGACTTCTCTGAGTCGACCGGCTCGAACCTCGACAAGGCTTACATCCAGTTCGCTGGGTTCACCTTCGGTAAGGTCCAGTCGTTCTTCGACTACTACGCCGACAACAACATCTGGGGTATCGACTCGATCGCGATCTCCTCGGACACCAACGCGATTGTCGCTGCTTACACCGCTGACTTCGGCAACGGCTTCACGGCCACGATCTCGGTGGAAGACGACTCGGCTCGCGCCCAGGGCGTCGACTTCGATCCGAACGGTGGTAACACCGAGTCCGATATCCCGGCTCTCGTTGGTAACATCAACTACGAAGGCGAGTGGGGCGGCTTCCAGGTGTCGGGCATGGTCCGTCAGCTGGACTCCGACTACTACGGCTGGTCGAGCGGCGACGACGTTGGTTGGGCCGTGCTGGGTGGCGTGAAGTTCAACCTGCCGACCTTCGGCGAGGGTGACACCCTGTACATCGAAGCCAACTACGCTGATGGCGCGCCGAACTACACCGGCATCAACGGCGGTTACTCGAGCATCGATCAGGTCTATGACCTGTACTACAACCCGGTCTCTGGCCAGCTTGAGGCTGCCAAGGCTTGGACGATCGCTGCCGAACTGACCCACTTCTTCTCGCCCAACGTCTACGGCGTTGTGTTCGGTAACTACGGTGAGGCGGACCTTCCGACCAACACCACGATGCCGAGCTACAACCTGTTCAACGTCGGCGGCAGCCTGAACTGGACGCCGGTTAAGGGTCTGCTCTTCGTTGCGCAGTACACCTACGGCGAGACGTCGTATGACTCGCCGGTTCTCGACGGCAAGGGTGACCTCACCAGCAACTCGGACAACAACCAGGTCCTGCTGTCGGTTCGCCGCACCTTCTGATCTGATCAGAACAGCTTCTACGGAAACCCCGGCCTTGTGCCGGGGTTTCTTTTTGTCCGGATTCTGGTGACGCTTCAGAAGTCTGGGATGCGTTCCAGAAATGGACGTGCGTCCGGTCGGGGCCTATTGGCGCCATCCGGTAGCGATTTCGGTATCTGCGACGAAGGGAGCCGCCAGGTCGCCTCGTCTGGTGTGCCGGGTGCCGTGGCCAACGCGTGCTGGGCGCGAAGGGGTGTTGCGCGAGTCACGCAAATGGCTGGGCCGAATGGGGGAACGCTTCGTCTCGTCCCGATTGGTGTCAGGGTGGCGCGCGTCTCGCCAGTTTCCAGCCCAGTCGAGGGCTGCGCGTTCGAGCGGCCGCATGGGCTGCGACCGCGTTCGATGTGATTTGAATAGCTTTGACCATGCACCTGCTGGCGGCCAGGCACGCCTGTGAACCCGCCGCATTGGCGCGGTAGTGCACCTCTCTTCCTGCGCGTTGGTCGGAGGGAGCGAGGCGGATCGGTTGCTCAGGCTTTTTCGCCGTCGGCGCTTTCCAGGGCGGCCGAGAGTTCCAGCCATTCTTCCTCGGCACGAGCTAGAGATGCTGCCGCTTCAGCGCGTTCGCGAGCGGCGCGCTGCGCTTTCGCAGGGTCACGGATATAGAGCGCTTCATCGGCGAGCGTGCTGTCCAGCATCGAAAGGCTGCGCTCCAGCTTCGACATGAAAGCTTCCGTGTCCTTGATCCTCTTGCGTATCGGCGCGGTTTCGGCGCGTCGTTCTGCGGCCTGGCGACGCTCCTCGGCTCGTGTGCTTGTTGAGTCCTTGCGTTGCGAAGAGGCGCCGCGGCCAACGACCAGGCGTTGGTACTCGTCAAGATCGCCCTCATAGGGGCGCACCGTCCCGTCGGCGACGAGCCAGAGCCGTTCGGCACTGGCGTCGAGCAGGGACCGATCATGGCTGATCAGGATCACCGCGCCCGGATAGTCATTCAGCGCCTCGATGAGCGCCTGCCGCGCCGCTATGTCGAGGTGATTGGTGGGTTCGTCCAGGATCAGAAGATGCGGACCGTTGAAGGTGGCCAGCCCCAGCAGGAGCCGTGCTTTCTCGCCGCCCGACAGTGCAGCAATTGTCGTATCGGCCGTTCCGCCGGAGAACCCGAATTCGGCCGCCCGCGAGCGCACTTTCGCTTCTGGTGCATCCGGCATCAACCGGCGCACATGATCATACACGGTGTCCTCGGCCACGAGTTCATCGAGCTGGTGCTGGGCAAGATAGGCCGTCTCCAGGCCTGCAGCCCGGACCAGCGAACCTCCCTGTGCTCCGAGCCTGCCGGCGATCAGCTTGGCGAAGGTCGACTTGCCATTGCCGTTCGGGCCGAGCAGGGCGATCCGGTCGTCGTGGTCGATGCGAAGCGTCAGGTTCCGGAGAATAGGGTGGCCTGGCTCATACCCGACACTGACATTGTCGAGAGCGAGGATCGGCGGAGAAGGGATGCGCTCGGGATGGCGAATCGAAATCGCGGCGGCCGCTTCCCCCACGGCTTCCGCGATAGGCGCCATGCGCGCGAGAGCCTTCAGGCGCGATTGCGCCTGGCGTGCTTTGGTAGCCTTGGCGCGAAAGCGCTCGACGAAGGCCTCCATGTGCTTGCGCTTGGCTTCCTGCTTGGTGCGGGCTTTTTGATCCAGGACCAGCTTTTCCGCCCGCTGACGCTCAAAGGAATCATAGCCGCCGCGCCATAGCGTCAGCTTGGCCCGCTCAAGATGGAGAATGGAGGAGACCGACGCGTTGAGAAGCTCGCGGTCGTGGCTGACGATCAGCACGGTCCGCGGGTAGCGGGCGAGATAGTCCTGAAGCCACAACGTGCCTTCCAGGTCGAGATAGTTCGTCGGTTCGTCGAGGAGCAACAGGTCCGGCTCGGCGAAAAGGATGGCGGCGAGGGCGACGCGCATGCGCCAGCCACCCGAGAAGTCCGAACAGGGGCGCTGCTGCGCCGCTTCGTCGAAACCAAGTCCGGCGAGAATGCGCGCGGCACGGGCAGGGGCGGCGTGCGCGCCGATGTCGGCGAGCCGCAATTCGATCTCGGCGATCCGTGTCGGGTCGCTTGTACTGGATTGCTCGTCCATCAGCCGGGCGCGTTCGACATCGGCGGCGAGCACCACATCGATGAGGCGTTCGGGTCCTGCGGGCGCTTCCTGAGCGACCTGGCCGATCCGCGCACCCTGAGGAATGCGGATGTTACCGCTCTCCAGCGCGATATCGCCGGTGATGGCGTGGAACAGCGTCGTCTTGCCAGTTCCATTGCGACCTACGAGCCCCACCCGCGCGCCGTCGGGAATGAAGGCGGAGGTGTGGTCGATCAAGAGGCGGCCGGCAACGCGCAGGGAGATGTCGTCGAAGGAGATCATTCGCGTCTTGTGCCGTGCGTGTGGCGCGGGGGCAAGAGCGATCGTGCTGCCACTAGCCAGGCCGTCAGCTCAGGTGGCTTCGGTCCGGGCCAGGCCGGTTTCTCGCTGGAACTGAATGAGGTCCAGCGACGGCGTCGCGGCGTTCCCCAGGAATCCGCTTAAGAGGCAATGCACCTGCCCACGATGGTGGGTCTGGTGATTGAAGAGATGGTCAAGCACGTTCGCCAGGGGCTGGTGGAATTTCTGGCCGCTCGAATTCGAATAGTGCAGATCCGCACGAAGGACCCAGCCACTCAGGGTGCCGACAAAATCGACGATCCGTACATCCTCCAGGTAACGGGCGGTTTCGAGTTCGGGCAGGGTATCAAAGAGAATGGCGTCGAGCCGATCCGGCGCCTCACCCATTCCGGTAATGCGCCGCATCCAGATCCTGTCCGTTACAAGAAGGTGATTCAGCGTGCCGTGGACCGAGCCGAAAAAGGCGCCCCGATCGGCCCGGTACTGTGTGTCGGAGAGCGCTGCCGCGGCCACATAGAGTCGCCGATTGGCCCAGCGGCTGTATGCAGCCAGATTCTGGTAGCGGCTGATCAGAAGCTCGTTCACGGCGCTCACTCCCAGATCCCACAGACTCGATCATGGGAGATCTGCTCACACAGCGCCAATTCGCTTTGGTGATCGATTGCATCGATTTGGCTTGATCATTCCATCACCGCAGCAACAGGGGAGTTGCCGTGTTTCAATGTCAGGTGGGCCTTCCGCGCCTTTTGACCGCTCTCGCTGGGGGGATGGTGAGTGTGCAGTTTGATGGAAGCCCCGGCCGGCAGAGGCCGGCCGGGGCGGCTGATGCAGGGCCGGGTCGGCGGCAACAGCCTGCATGAGCGTTCAGGCTCAGCCCGAACTCCCACAGATTGGCGCGCCGGAGAGCAACGCAGGCTGAACAAGCCGTTGGTGGATGTTCATCCTCCCGAGTGAACGGCGGGAAGTCAAAAAAATGCCCCGGCTCCTTGGGGGGAGGAGCCGGGGCGTATGGGCTCGCGTGGGGCTTGGGGGAGTGGGGATGCCGCGAGCCTATTCGTTGAAACGCGTGTCAGTAGCAAACCGGGCGCTCTACCTCGACCATCCGGCCGGCGTCGCTGACCCAGCGCGTCTGGATCACGCAATCACCGGCTACGGGGGTGGCCGGAATTTCGACCGTCGCCACGCTCGGCGTGCGCGTGAAATAACCTGTGGCGGAAGCTGCGCCTGCGAACAGGGCCGTGAACCCCATGAAGGCAGCGACAGCACTAATGGCAATCGTCTTCAGCATGTCCGTTCTCTCCACCTCCCGGTGGAAAGCCACCGGACTTCTACGACGTCACTCCACCCTGGATGACCAAGGGCACGCTTCGACCCATCCCCCCGCACGATGCGGTTGGCTTAAGGGAACTCGACAAAACGCTCACCTTCATCCGTGGCTGACCTGCGCGTTCGTTAACGTGGACTTAACGTGCGTAGTCCCGGAAAAGTTCCAAGGGCCAATCATGAAGTCGTGATACCCCTCATCTCTGGTATACACAGTGCGGTATGCTCTCCATGCGCGGCGACCCAACAAACACGGCGCGCTTCTGCATGAAGCAGCTCCGGTAGCCTTGCCGAGCATTGGCGGGCGCCCCGGTTCGATCGATGGCGTCGGCGGCGGTGACATAGGGCACGGCGAGTAGGCCAGCCAAAGCCAGCGCTGCGGCAACGACAATCGGAGAGAAGCTGTTCATCGGACGATCCGGTTCGCTGTGATGCCGACGGCATGACCATCGACCGCCTCGCACTCCACTTTAGAATTTGCGCGGTCGGCGTCTTACCTACGTGCACGCCATCGCGGCGGTTCACGGCGAGCCGGTCCTTTCGGCAAGCGAAGCTCGTCTTGTCGTGATCGGAGGGCGCCGCTATAAGCCGCTGCGAAACCAACAACCCAATGGCTTCAAGGAACGAACGTTATGGCGCTTGAGCGCACTTTTTCGATCATCAAGCCGGACGCTACCCGGCGTAACCTGACTGGCGCCATCAACAGCTACATTGAGAAGGCTGGCCTGCGCATCGTCGCGCAGAAGCGCATGCTTCTCACCCGCGCTCAGGCAGAGACCTTCTATGGCGTCCATAAGGAGCGCCCGTTCTTCGGCGAACTGGTCGACTTCATGATCTCCGAGCCGATCGTGGTGCAGGTTCTCGAAGGCGAGAACGCTGTCGCCAAGTATCGCGACGTGATGGGCGCCACCAACCCGGCCAACGCCGCGGAAGGCACCATTCGCAAGGACTTCGCGCTCTCGGTCGGCGAAAATTCGGCCCACGGTTCGGACAGCCAGGAGAACGCCGCGATCGAGATCGCGCAGTTCTTCGCGGGCAACGAAATCGTTGGCTGACGCGAATAGTCTTCGCGGCACATTCCGTTGAGTTCACGCCCCTGCCGGTCGCCGGCGGGGGCGTTTTCTTTTGCGCGGCAGCGTAGATCTGAGCGGTTGCAGCATCATTGAATCACAAAGTTGCGACTAAAGGCGTGGCCACCGCATAGATTATTATGTATGTTCCTCCCATGGGCGCTGCGGGGGTCCGGCCATGGAGAAGTGGCCCGCAGCGGGGATGCCGTGTATGGCGCGCCAAAGAGCGCCCGGGAGTGGACCCGCCGGAGTCACCTCCTCTTGCCTCACCTTTGCATGGCGCGCCAACGCCAAAGAACCGCGTTCGATTCTCGTCTCGAGACGGACGGCAAGGTGAGGGAACACACTCATGAGCTATCTTGAGCCGCTTTTCTGGCTTGCGCTGCTGAAGATCATCTGGATCAACGTGCTGCTTTCCGGCGATAACGCCGTGGTCATCGCAATGGCCTGTCGTTCGCTGCCCGACAAGATGCGCCGCACCGGCATGATCCTTGGCGCGGGCGTTGCGGTTGGCATGCGTATCGTCTTCACGGCGATCATCGCCGTTCTGCTTGGCCTGCCTTGGCTGCGCGTCGTCGGTGCACTGGCCCTGCTCTATATCGCCGTGGATCTGGTGATGCCGGAAGCCGAGGGCGAGGAGGGCGGCGTTACCGCCCATGACAGCCTCTGGCGCGCGGTCGGCACCATCGCGGTGGCCGACCTTGTGATGAGCCTCGACAATGTCGTCGCCATTGCCGCCGTCGCCGATGGCAACTGGACGCTGATCATCATCGGCCTTGTGATTTCCATTCCCATGATCATCGCCGGAGCGGCGCTGATCATGGGGCTGCTCAGCCGATTTCCGTTCCTTGTCTGGGCGGGTGCCGCGCTGCTTGGCTGGGTTGCTGGCGAGATGTTCGTCTCCGACATCAAGGTGATCGAGTATTTCGGCGAGGCCACCGTGCATCACTTCGAGTATGTCGCCGCGGCCGTCGGCGCGGTGCTGGTGGTGGGCACCGGCTGGGCACTGACGCGCCTTCGTGGGTCCACCCACGCGGCCGGCCCGCACGCCTGATGAACTAAGCTCGCCAATTCCCTTGCCGGAGCGCCCGCGATTTGTAGAAGTCGCGGGCGCTTTCCGTAAGAGGAGTCGAGACTGGCACAAATAATAACGTATGCCAGAGAGACTCCGAAGACAGGTGAGGGGTTCGGAGGCAGCCAAATACTGTTTCACCGACCAGAGAGGAACCGATGGATTTTACAAGCCCCGTGTTCTGGGTAGCTCTCCTCCAGATCATCTGGATCGATCTTCTGCTGTCCGGCGACAACGCTGTCGTCATCGCGCTCGCCTGCCGTTCGCTTCCTGAAAAGCAGCGCAAGTGGGGCATTCTGCTCGGCGCCGGCGCCGCGGTCGGCCTGCGCATTCTGTTCGCTCTCGCCGTTTCCTTCCTGCTCGGCGTGCCGTTCCTCAAGGTGTTGGGCGCGGTCCTCCTGTTCTGGATCGCCATCAAGCTGGTGACCGAGGGCGAGGGTGGCGAGCACCACGTCGAGGGTTCTGACAGCCTCTGGAAAGCGGTGCGCACGATCGCCATCGCCGACGCGGTGATGAGCCTCGACAATGTCGTCGCGATCGCCGCGGCGGCGCGCGGGCATGCCGAACTGTTCATCTTCGGTCTGCTGCTGACCATCCCGCTGATCGTCTTCGGCTCGCAGATCATCCTCAAGCTGATCGCGCGATTCCCGATCCTGATCTGGTTCGGGGCGGCGCTGCTGGGATGGATCGCGGGTGAGATGCTTGTCGGCGACAAGGTGGTTCTGGAGTTCATGCAGGGCTATTCGGCCGGACTGGTCGACGTCGTGCTGGATCCGGAAGATCCGGTTGGCCTGAAGGCCGCGGCGCTGCCGCACTATGTGGCATCCGTCTTCGGTGCGATCTTTGTGATCAGCTTCGGCCTGCTGGTGAAGAATCGTCGCTCCGCCACGACAGCCGGTTCGCACTGAGACCGCGACACCGGGTGATGTTCAAGTGTGGGGCGCTCCGCTATCCTTGATGGCGGAGCGCCCTTCATGAATCAGCATATATCTTCGGTATCAGAGGCGGGTACGGCGAAAACCGGCTTTTCCGCCTGCCCGCATGACTGCCCATCCACCTGCGCCCTGGAGATCGACATCTCCGGCGGACGTATCGGCCGGGTGCGGGGGTCGCGCGAGAACAGCTACACCGCCGGCGTCATCTGCGCGAAGGTCGCGCGTTACGCCGAGCGGGCCAATCACCCCGATCGCCTGACCCAGCCGCTGCGGCGCGTGGGTGCCAAGGGTGAGGGGCGGTTTGCGCCGATTTCCTGGGACGAGGCGCTCGACGAGATCGCGGATCGTTTCCGCGCGGCCGCGGAGCGCCTGGGTTCGGAAACCGTCTGGCCTTACTACTATGCCGGCACGATGGGGCTGGTGATGCGCGACGGCATCAACCGGCTGACCCATGCGATGGGATATTCGCGTTTCTTTTCAAGCATCTGCGTCAATCCGGCATGGAGCGGGTTCCTCGCCGGCACCGGGCGGCTGGCGGGCCCGGACCCGCGCGAAATGGCCAAGTCCGACCTTGTCGTGATCTGGGGCACCAACCCGGTCGCGACACAGGTCAACGTGATGACCCACGCCATCCGCGCGCGGAAGGAGCGCGGGGCCAGGATCGTGGTCGTGGACGTCTACCGTTCGCCGACCATGGAACAGGCCGACGTGCCGGTGCTCATCCGGCCCGGCACCGATGGGGCGCTGGCCTGCGCGATCATGCATGTGCTGTTTCGCGACGACCTTGCCGATCGCGCCTATCTGGCTGAATTTTCTGATGATTCAGCCGGCTTTGAAGCCCATCTTCAAGACCGGACGCCGCTATGGGCGCAGGCCATTACGGGCCTGCCGGCCGCGGAGATCGAAGCCCTGGCGCGGCTGATCGGAACCACGCCGAAAACCTTCATCCGCGCGGGCTACGGCTTCACCCGCTCGCGCAACGGCGCGGTGAACATGCACGCCGTCACCTGCATCGCGACCGTGGCGGGAAGCTGGCGCCATGAGGGGGGCGGGGCGTTCCACACCAACGGGGCGATCTTCGGCTGGAACAAGACCATGATCGAGGGGCTCGACCTGCTGGCTGGTCAGGCCGGTGAGGCGGACGATGAGGCGCGTGTGGCGCGTCAGGCGCGTCAGCTCGACCAGTCGCGCATCGGCGAGATCCTCGATGGCGTGCCGGAGGCCCTGGTCGGCGGTCCGCCGGTGACGGCGATGCTGATTCAGAACACCAACCCGGTCTCCATCGCGCCGGACCAGCAGCGGGTGCTGCGCGGTTTCGCCCGCGAGGACCTGTTCGTCGCGGTCCATGAGCAGTTCATGACCGAGACCGCCCGGATGGCGGACATTGTGCTGCCGGCGACGATGTTCACCGAGCACGACGACGTCTACCAGGGCGGCGGCAACCAGTATGTGCTGTTTGGCCCCAAGCTGGTCGAGCCGCCGGGCGAGTGCCGCTCCAATCACGAGGTGATCGGCGCATTGGCCGAACGGCTGGGCGCGCGCCACCCCGGCTTCGCCATGAGCCCGCGCGAGCTGGTGGACTGGACGCTACACCATTCCGGGCACGGCACGGTGGAGGAGCTGGAGGAGAAGCGCTTCATCGACGTGCAGCCCGATTTTGAGACGGCGCACTATCTGAAGGGCTTTGGTTGGGCCGATGGCCGCTTCCGGCTGCGCCCGCAGTGGGACACGGTGCCGTTCAAGGCGCCGGGCAAGTTCGGCCCGCATGAAAGCCTACCGGAATGGCCGGACCACTGGGCCGTGATCGAGGAGGCGAATGAGGAATTCCCGTTCCGCCTCGTCACCGCGCCGGCGCGGTCCTTCCTCAATTCCAGCTTCACCGAAACGCCGGGCTCGCTGGCGCGCGAGAAGCGGCCCGAGCTGATGATCCATCCCGACGACGCGGAAGCGGTCGGGCTGGCGACGGGCGACCTTGTCGAGGTGACGAGCCCGCGCGGCAGCACCCGCCTTCATGCGCGGCTGTTCGACGGCTTGCGGCGCGGGGTTGTGGTGGCAGAGTCGATCTGGCCGAACCGGAGCCATGAGGGCGGGCGGGGAATCAATTCCCTGACCGCCTCCGATCCGGTCGCGCCCTTCGGCGGCGCGGCCCTGCACGACAATCGGGTGCGCCTCGCGCGGATCTGACGGGCACCACGCAGGGGGACGGAGCGGGGGGGGCGGCACCGCGACGGCCAGCGGTGCGGCCGAAAGGTGCGGCAGTGTGGAACATTGGCGCGGTTGGGACGTCATAGGGGACACCGCGCCGCGTTACGCGTGCCTCGCTCCCTCTTCGCCCGGGCCCATCCGATGCAATTCTCCGTTTCCTCCCGCCTGTCCTATGAGGTGCGCGCGCAGACCGTGTTCGTCTTGAACGTGGAAGCCGCGGCGCTTCGCAACCAGAAGATACTCACCGAACAACTCGACCTCAGCCCCGGCGTCGCGCTTGACCGCTACGTTCTTGACGGCGGGACGCGGCTGGTGCGCGCCGTGGTCGAGCCCGGAACCTTCGAGGTCGCGTATACGGCGACCGTCGAACTCGACATGCACGACGCGGACCCGGCGCAGGTGGCGGAGACGCCGATCGCCCAGATGCCGCTGGAGGTGATGCCGTTCCTCAATCCCAGCCGCTACTGCCAGTCCGACATGCTGGGGCGCTTTGCCCAACGCCAGTTCGGCGGCCTGCTGCCCGGCCACCCGCGCGTGACCGCGATCTGCAACTGGATCTATGAGCAGGTCGACTACCAGAGCGGGACCTCGGATTCCCAGACATCGGCCTACGACACCATGGTGCAGCGGGCCGGCGTGTGCCGCGACTTCGCGCATCTGGGCATAGCCTTCTGCCGCGCGCTGGGGATACCGGCGCGCTTTGCCAGCGCCTATGCGTGGCAGCTCGACCCACCGGACTTCCATGCCGTCTTCGAGTGCTATCTCGATGGGGCCTGGTACATCTTCGATCCCACCCGCAAGGCCGCGATCCAGGGACTGGTGCGCATCGGCGTCGGGCGCGACGCGGCGGATGCGGCGTTCGCCACCATCCATGGCGACGCGCAGATGACCGCGATGTCGGTGTCGATCGAGCCCGTGGCCGAGGACGGGGCGGTGCCCGACACCGAACCGACGGTTCGCGCCGTGGGCATTGCCTGAGGGCCGGCGGCCGGCGCCTCAGCCGACGGGCGGCACCACCAGCGCAGGCGGGGCGATCTCGAACGCGTCGAGACCGACGCGATTGCCCTCCAGCCGGGCGCGGCCGTCGCAGACAAGGCGCAGCGCGGCGGGATAGATGACGTGCTCCTGCGCCAGCACGCGCGCGCCGAGCGTGCCGGGCGTGTCGCCTTCCAGCACCGGCACGGCGGCCTGCATGATGATGGGGCCCACATCCATCTCGGCGGTGACGAAATGCACCGTGCAGCCGTGGATGAGCACGCCTTCGCTCAGCGCCCGCTCATGGGTGTGCAGTCCCTTGAAGCTCGGCAGCAGGGCCGGGTGGATGTTGATCATCCGGCCGGCCCACTTCTCGGTGAACGCCCGCGTCAGCAGCCGCATGAAGCCGGCGAGGCAGACGAAGTCGATCTGTTCCTCGGCGAGCGCGGCATCGAGCGCGGC
This sequence comes from Ancylobacter pratisalsi, assembly GCF_010669125.1. NCBI lineage: Bacteria > Pseudomonadati > Pseudomonadota > Alphaproteobacteria > Hyphomicrobiales > Xanthobacteraceae > Ancylobacter > Ancylobacter pratisalsi. The sequence continues at coordinate 290,224 of NZ_CP048630.1, read as the reverse complement.
ATCGAAGCTGGGGCGGTCGGCGAAGGCCTTGTGGTCTATGGCGCGCACGGGAATGTTCGCGGCCTGCGCGCGCGCCAACCCGTGGGCCTCGGGCCGGTTGGAGATGACGCAGGCGATCTCGGCCGGGAAGTCTGGCGCGGCGGCCGCCTCGATCAGCGACATCATGTTCGAGCCGCGCCCGGAGATCAGCACGGCCACGCGGGGCTTGCTCATCGGTGTTCTCCTGGCCGTTTCCCGCTCACAACGGCTCGCTGATCGCGAGCGTGCCGTCATAGACCGTGTGCGCCTTGCCGTCGCCCGGCTCGATGCAGCCCAGATGCACGACCTCCTCGCCGCCATCGGCGAAGGCGTCGGCAACCGTCTCGGCATCTTCCGGCGCGCAGACCACCACCATGCCGATGCCGCAGTTGAAGGCGCGCAGCATTTCCTCGCCGTCGACATTGCCGGTCTGTGCCAGCCAGCGGAACACCGGGGGAACCTTGAGCGCGGCGAGATCGATGCGCCCGATCGTGTGCTTGGGCAGCACGCGCGGCAGGTTCTCGGTGAGGCCGCCGCCGGTGATGTGGGCGAGCGCCTTGACCTTGCCGGTGGAGCGGATGGCGGACAGCGCGGACTTCACATAGAGCCGGGTTGGGGTGAGCAGGGCCTCGCCCAGCGATTTGCCCGCGGCGAAGGGCGCGGGCGCGTCCCAGGCCAGCCCCGAGCGCTCGACCACGCGGCGCACCAGCGAATAGCCGTTGGAGTGCACGCCGGAGGAGGCGAGACCCAGCAGCACGTCGCCGGCCCGCACATTGGGGGAGGGCAGCAGCTCGCCGCGCTCGACGGCGCCGACCGAGAAGCCGGCGAGATCGTAGTCGCCCTCGGCATACATGCCGGGCATTTCCGCCGTCTCGCCGCCGATGAGCGCGCAGCCCGATTCGGCGCAGGCCCGCGCGATGCCAGCGACAATGGACGCACCGACATCCGGCGCCAGCTTGCCGGTCGCGAAATAGTCGAGGAAGAACAGCGGCTCGGCGCCCTGCACGATCAGGTCGTTCACGCACATGGCGACGAGGTCGATGCCGATGGTGTCGTGACGGCCGGTTTCGATGGCGATCTTCAGCTTGGTGCCGACGCCGTCCGTGGTGGCGACGATGAGCGGATCCTTGAAGCCGGCGGCCTTCGGATCGAACACGCCGCCGAAGCCGCCGATCTCGGCGTCGGCGCCGGGACGGCGCGTCGCCTTCACCAGCGGCTTGATCAGGTCGACAAGCCGGTTGCCGGCATCAATGTCGACGCCCGCATCGCGGTAGCTCAGGCCTTTGTCGGTGTCGCTCATCTCAGCCCCCGGGGATTGCTGGCGGATTAGCCGCTTATCGCCGCCCCGGCAAGCGGGGCAGGTGTGGAGTGCCCGGTTCAGCGCCGGCCGGCATGTTCGATTCCCAGCGCCGCGAGGCCCGCCATCAGCCCCCAGAACGCCGAGCCGATGCCAAGCAGCGACACGCCGGAGGCGGTGACCGCGAGCGTCAGCACGGCGGGAAAGCGCATCGCCGTGTCGCCCATCGCGGTGCCGAGCGCGCCGACCAGCGGCCCGAGCAGGGCGAGGCCGGCGAAGGTGGCGACCAGCCCCGCCGGCAGGGCGCCGATGAGCGCCACCAGCGAGGCGCCGCCGATCGCCAGAACCAGATAGCTCAACGCATAGAACGACGTGGCCGGCCAGCGTCGGGCCGGATCGGGATGGGTATCGGGCCCGGTGCAGATCGACGCGGTGATGGCGGCGAGGTTCGAGGTAAGGGAGCCGAGCGGCGCGGTGATGAGCGAGGCGATGCCGGTAACGGCCAGGATCGACTGCGTCGGCGGGGTGTAGCCGGCGGCCTGCAGCACCGCGAAACCCGGCAGGTTCTGCGAGGCCATGGTGACGATGTAGAGCGGCACCGCGACGCCGATCAGCGCCTGCATCTCGAAACTGGGGAGAACGATCGTGATCGCGGGCATCTGCAGCGGACCGGGCAGGGGGCCGACACGCCCGAGCATGAAGGCGAGCGAGATGCCGATGACCAGCACCGCCAGCACCGCGCCGAACGGATTGATGCGGCGCGCCACCAGGAAAATGACAATGAGCGGCAGCACCAGCAGCGGATCGGCCTCGGCGGCTGTGAACACCGAGGTGCAGAAGCGGAACAGCACGCCCGCCAGCATCGCGGCCGCGATCGCCACCGGCAGGCGCTGCACCAGCGCGCCGAGCGGGCGCACCGCGGCGGTGACGAGGATCAGCGCGCCGGCGACGAGAAAGGCACCGACGGCGGTCTGTGCGGTGAGCCCGTGCGAGCCGGCAACGAGCGCGGCGCCGGGGGTCGACCAGGCGGTGATGATCGGAATGCGGTGATTCCAGCCCAGCCAGGCGCTGGTGGCGGCCATTGACAGGCACAGCCCGATGACGCCCGAGGCGGTCTGCGCCGGGGTGGCGCCCACCGCCTGCGCGGCGGCGACAATAAGGGCAAGCGTGCCCCCGAAGCCGACCAGGGCGGCGACCACGGCGGAAGTGACGACAGAGCTGCGCATGGGATTTCCGGCGGAACAGGGCAGGCGGAGAGTTCGACTTCTGGAGCCGATTCCGACTTTTGCCACGCGCGCGCCCCGCCGTCCAACCGCTCCCCCGCTTTGGCGGACGGGTAAGTCCGGAGCGGGCCTCGGGAAAATCAGCGGGGATAGCGGTGATCGGCACGGAATGTTGCACACGCGAACGTCGCCGCGCCGTCATTTTTCTGTATCTAATGGGCAGGTGACGGGGCGGAATGGGCTTCCCGCGTCGCGACAGGGAACTGACAACGCATGGCGTGGCACAAGCAGGTGATGTTCTGGCTGACGATGCTGGGTTTGTTCATCGCCGCCGCCTGGCTGCTGAGCAGCGTTCTGCTGCCCTTCGTCGCCGGCCTCGCGCTCTCCTATTTCCTCAATCCCGTGACGACGCGGCTGGAGAAATGGGGCATCAACCGGCTGGCCGCCTCGCTGGTGACGATCGCGATGACGCTTCTGCTCGCCATCATGCTGGCGCTGCTGGTGGTGCCGATCTTCGGCTCCCAGCTCGCCGCCTTCATCCAGCGGCTGCCCGACTACATCGTGCGGCTGCAGAACATGCTGACCGGCGACGGCGACCAGGCAGCCTGGCTGCGCGAATTCGTCGGCGACCGCATGCCGAGCATCCAGCAGGGGCTGAATGAACTGGTCTCGCAGGGCGCGTCCTACATTCTGACGCTGATCCAGGGGCTGTGGACCGGCGGGCAGGCGCTGATCTCGGTGTTCTCGCTGCTGGTCATCACGCCGGTGGTCGCGTTTTACATTCTCAACGACTGGAACCACATGGTGGAGAAGGTCGATTCGTGGCTGCCGCTGCACAACCGCGATGTGATCCGCGGCCTCGCCAGCCAGATGGACCGCGCCATCGCCGGCTTCGTGCGCGGGCAGTCGCTCGTGTGCCTGATCCTCGGCAGCTACTACGCCATCGGCCTCACCATGAGCGGGCTGAATTTCGGCTTCGTCATCGGCTTCGCGTCGGGGATCATCACCTTCATCCCCTATGTCGGCTCGCTCACCGGGCTGGTGCTGGCTGGCGGCGTCGCCATCGTGCAGTTCTTCCCCGACTACACGATGATCGCCGTCGTGATCGGCATCTTCGTCTTTGGCCAGTTCATCGAGGGCTACATCCTCTCGCCCAAGCTGGTGGGCGACAGCGTGGGGCTGCATCCGGTGTGGCTGATGTTCGCCCTGCTGGCCTTCGGCTATCTGCTCGGCTTCCTCGGCCTGCTGCTGGCGGTGCCGCTGGCCGCCGCCGCCGGTGTGATCGTGCGCTTCGCGATCTCGCGCTATCTAGAAAGTCCGCTCTATACCGGCGAGGACGAGGAGGAAGCGCAGGCCCATGCGGGAGGCCCCCCACGACCCGGCGGCCCCGGCAGCCGCCCGCTCGCCCCCGCATCGGCACGGCGCATGCAGGCACCTTGAACATGGCCTCACGTCAGATTCCCCTCGACCTGCCTCATGTCGAGAGCCGGGAGCGGGCTGATTTCCTTTCTGGCACCGCCAATGAGGCGGCGCTCTCGCTGATCGACGCCTGGCCGGACTGGCCCGCGCGGGCGATCGCGGTGGTCGGGCCTCCGGGCTCGGGCAAGTCGCACCTGGCCGCGCTGTTCGCCGAACGCAGCGGCGCCGCGACCGTGACCGCCTCGGCGCTCGACCTGGCGGACCTGCCCGGACTGGTGGCACGCGGCGCGGTCGTGGTGGAGGACCTCGGCAACGCCCCCATTCCTGAGGGGGCACTGTTTCACCTGCTTAATCTGGCGACCGAACACCGCGTCTGCGTGCTGGTGACGTCGCGACAGGTGCCGGCGACACTGGCGGAGGCGCTTGCCACACGCGACCTTGTCTCGCGGCTGCGTGCGATGCCGGCGGTGACGCTCGGCAGGCCCGACGACGCCCTGCTGGCGGCCGTGGCGGTCAAGCTGTTCGCCGACCGCCAGATCACGCCCGACGAGGCGCTGCTGAGCTTTCTTCTGACCCGCGTCGATCGCTCCATCGGCGCGATACGCGATGTGGTGGGCGAGCTCGACCGGGAGGCGCTGGCGCGCAAGCGCCCCTTGACACGCGCCCTCGCTTCCGAGTTGCTCCGGGGCCGCACAGAGGCGCAGGATGGCGATGACGACACGCTTTCCGATCGCTCTGCAACAACTTGACGATAGGTTAGTTTGTTCATGTCATCCAGCCGTCACGAACCCCGGCGACCTTCCGGCCGGACCCGGCGCGGCAGGCGCAAGAAGGATGGAGTGGACACTTTGGCGAATTCCGAATCGCAGCCGGCTGCCGACGCCGTGATCGAGCGTGTCGAGGACGTGCCCGCGCCTGCAGGGCTGACCGAGGACATGATGGCCTCGCCCGAGCGCTTCATCAATCGCGAGATCTCCTGGCTCGAATTCAATCGCCGCGTGCTGGAAGAGGCCGGCAACAGCGCTCATCCCTTGCTTGAGCAGCTTCGCTTCCTGTCGATCTCCGCGAACAATCTCGACGAGTTCTTCATGGTCCGCGTCGCCGGCCTGAAGGAGCAGGTGCGCGAGGGCTATGGCGGCCGCAGCCCGGACGGGCTGACACCGGCCGAGCAGCTTCCGCTTATCGGTGCCGCTTCCGCGGCACTGGCCGAGGATCAGCAGGCGCGCTGGCGTGATCTGCGTCGCCAGCTCATTGACGAAGGTGTGGTGCTGGTTGACGGTCCCGATGTGGACAAGGCCGACCGGGCCGTGCTCGACGCGTTCTTCCTCGCCCATGTCTTCCCGGTGCTGACCCCGCTCGCCATCGACCCGGCGCATCCGTTCCCGTTCATTCCCAATCTCGGCTTCTCGCTGGCGTTGCAGCTGGCGCGTATTCACGACGGGCGGCCGATGAACGCCCTGATCCGCGTGCCGGCCAAGATCGACCGCTTCGTGCGCCTGCCCGACGGCGAGAACGGCGCGCAGCGCTTCATCACGCTGGAACAGATGATCGGCCTGTTCATCGGCCGCCTGTTCCCCGGCTATCAGGTGAAGGGGCAGGGCGGCTTCCGCGTCATCCGCGACAGCGACCTCGAAGTGGAGGAAGAGGCCGAGGACCTGATGCGCCAGTTCGAGAGCGCGCTGAAGCGGCGCCGGCTCGGGCAGGTGATCCGCATGGAGGTCGACTCCTCGATGCCGGAGGAGCTGCGCGTCTTCGTGGGGCGCGAACTCGGCGTGTCCGATGACGAGATCTTCCTCGTCGACGGTGTGCTGGCGCTGAACGAGTTCAGCCAGCTGGTGGGCATCGACCGGCCGGACCTCAAGTTCAAGCCCTATAATCCCCGCTTTCCCGAGCGCATCCGCGACCACGCCGGCGACTGCTTCGCGGCGATCCGGGAGAAGGACCTCGTCGTCCATCACCCCTATGAATCCTTCGACGTCGTGGTGCAGTTCCTGCGCCAGGCGGCACGTGATCCCAATGTTGTCGCGATCAAGCAGACGCTCTACCGCACCTCCTCCGACAGCCCGATCATCAAGGCGCTGGCGGAGGCCGCGGAGGCGGGCAAGTCGGTGACGGCGCTGGTGGAGCTGAAGGCGCGGTTCGACGAGGAAGCCAACATACGCTGGGCGCGCGATCTGGAGCGGGCGGGCGTGCAGGTGGTGTTCGGCTTCCTGGAGCTGAAAACCCACGCCAAGCTCTCGCTGGTGGTGCGCCGCGAGGGCGGCACGCTGGCGAGCTACTGCCATGTCGGCACCGGCAACTACCACCCGATCACCGCGCGCATCTATACCGACCTGTCGTTCTTCACCGCCGACCCGGTGATCTGCCACGACGTGGCGCGCATCTTCAATTTCATCACCGGCTATGCCGAGCCGGCCGAGCTGGAGGCGATGTCGATCGCGCCGCTGACGCTGAAGAAGCGCATCCTCGACCATATCGACCAGGAAATCGCCTTCGCCAGGGCCGGCAAGCCGGCGGCGATCTGGCTGAAGATGAACTCGCTGGTCGACCCGATGATCATCGACGAGCTGTATCGCGCCAGTCAGGCGGGCGTGTCGGTGGATATCGTGGTGCGCGGCATCTGCTGCCTGAGACCCGGCGTGCCCGGCCTTTCCGAGAACATCCGGGTGAAGTCCATCGTCGGGCGCTTCCTTGAACATGTGCGCATCTATGCCTTCGGCGGCGGGCACGGACTGCCCCATCCCGAGGCCCCTCTGTACATTTCCTCAGCCGACCTGATGCCGCGCAATCTCGACCGCCGCGTCGAGGCGCTGTGCCCGATTACCAACCCGACGGTGCACATGCAGATCCTCGACCAGATCATGGTCGCCAACCTGCAGGACAACCAGCAGAGCTGGCGCGTGTTGCCCGATGGCAGTTCGCAACGCATAGTGCCGGCAGAGGGCGAGGAAAAATTCAACGCCCAGCAGTATTTCATGACCAATCCGAGTCTGTCCGGACGTGGCAAGTCGCTCAAAGAATCGTCTCCTCGCAACCTTGTCCGCCGTCGCGATCGCGCGTGATCGCATGACGGACGTGCAAGGCGAGGGGGCTCCCTCCACGTGCCTGGTGACCGGTGCGCCGGTCGCCGTCATCGACATCGGCTCCAACTCGGTCCGCCTGGTCGTCTATGAGCGGCTGACCCGCTCGCCGACGCCGATCTTCAACGAGAAGGCCTCGTGTGGCCTCGGCCGTGAGGTTGCCACCACGGGGCAGCTGAACGCCGAGGCGGTGGAAAAGGCGCTCACCACGCTGCGCCGCTTCCGCGTGCTGTGCGACCGCATGGGCGTCGGCCGGCTCTTCGTGCTGGCCACCGCGGCGGCGCGCGATGCCAGCAATGGCCCCGAATTCGTGAAGGCCTGCGCCGACATCTGCCGCACCGAGGTGGAGCTGCTGTCGGGCAAGCGCGAGGCGCAGCTTTCCGCGCTTGGCGTGCTGTCCGGCGTGCACCGGGCCAATGGACTGGTCGGGGACCTGGGCGGGGGCTCGCTGGAGCTGGCGGACCTGCACGGCCACCGCATCGGTTCCGGCGTCACCTTCCCACTGGGCGGTCTCGCGCTTCAGGACACCTCCGGGCGTTCGCTGAAGAAGGCGGAAAAGATCGTCAAGGACACGCTCGCCAAGGAGCCGCATCTCGAACACCTGAAGGGGCGGACCTTCTATGCGGTGGGCGGCACCTGGCGCGCGGTGGCGCGGCTGCACATGTTCCAGCGGGGCTATCCGCTGCATGTGATGCACGGCTATGTGATTCCCGCCAAAGAGGCGTTGGAGTTCGTGCGCCTGGTGCGCAGGGTGCCGATCGAGACGCTGTCGCGCATCGACACCGTCTCGGCCATGCGCCGGCCGCTGCTGGCCTATGGCGCCGTGGTGCTGGAGAACATCATCCGCATCGGCAAGCCCTCCTCGATCTACATTTCCGCGCAGGGCGTGCGCGAGGGGCTGCTCTACGAGCTGCTTGGCGACGAGGAGCAGCAGGCCGACCCACTGATCACCGCCACCGCCGAGCTGAACGAGATCCGCTCGCGCTCCCCCCGTCATGGCTGGGAGCTGATCGAGTGGACCGACCGGTTCATGGCGTCCTCCGGGATCGACGAGAACCTGGAAGAAAAGCGCCTGCGCCACGCCGCCTGCCTGCTGGCCGATATCGGCTGGCGGGCGCATCCCGATTATCGCGGGGAGCAGAGCCTCAACCTGATCGCCCACGCCGCGTTCATCGGCCTGGACCATCCCGGCCGCGCCTTTCTCGCGCTGGCGATCTACTACCGGCACATGGGGCTGGTGGACGAGGACCTGTCGCCGCGCATTCGCGAGCTGGTCTCGGCGCGGCTGCTGGACCGGGCTCGCATTCTCGGCGCGGCGATGCGGGTCGGCTATATCCTCTCGGCGGCAATGCCGGGCACGTTGCCGATCTCGCCGCTGACGGTGACCCGCGGCAAGCTGGTGCTTCAGCTCAAGGGCGAACTCGCCCCGCTGGGCAATGACCGCCTGCTGAACCGCCTGCGCGCGCTCGCCCGCCAGATCGGCCGCGAGCCGATGCTGGTGACGGAGTGAACAGGCCGGCGCGTTGAGGGTCCCGGCGCGGAGCCGCTAGTCCCCCGGCCGGTCCAGTGCGATGACGCGGCCTTTCTGCATGGCCAGGGCCAGGCGGCCGGCCTTGAGTGCCAGGGCGCGCTCGCCGAACAGTTCGCGGCGCCAGCCGCGCAGGGCCGCGATGTCCGGCTCCTCGTCGGAGGCGATGCGCTCCAGGTCGTCCACGGTGGCGAGGACCTTGGCGGCGACGCCATGCTGCTCGGAGGTCATGCGCAGCAGCACCTTCAGCAACTCGACCGTGGCCGAGGCGCCGTTGGACAGCGGCCGGTCGCGCTCGATGCGCGGCAGGGTGCGCGGGTCGCGCTCAAGCCCGGCCTTGACCGCCTCGATGATCTGCTCGCCCGAGCGCGAGCGCTCGAACCCCTTGGGAATGGAGCGGAGCTGGGCGAGGCGCTCGACGGTGGCGGGGTGCTGCGAGGCGATCTCGCCGATCACGTCGTCCTTGAGGATGCGGGAGCGGGGAATGTCGCGCGCCTGCGCCTCGCGTTCGCGCCAGGCGGCAACCTCCATCAGCACGGCGAGGTCCTTGGGCTTGCGCGCGCGGGTGCGCAGCCGTTCCCAGGCGCGCGCGGGCTCCTGCCGGTAGGTGTCCGGCGAGGTGAGCACCGCCATCTCCTCGCCGACCCAGTCGGCGCGGCCGCGCTTGTCGAGATCCGCTTCCAGCTTGAGGAAGACGTCGCGCAGGTGGGTCACGTCCGCCTCGGCATAGGCGATCTGCGCCACGGAGAGCGGGCGGCGCGACCAGTCCGTGAAGCGCAGCGACTTGTCGAGCACATGGCCGGTGAGGCGCTGCACCAATTGGTCGTAGGAGATGGAATCGCCATGCCCGAGCACCATGGCGGCGACCTGGGTGTCGAACACCGGATGGGGGATGATGCCGGCGAGATGCCAGATGATTTCGATGTCCTGCCTTCCGGCATGGAACACTTTCAGCACGTCGACGTTCGACATGAGGGTGAAGAAGGGGGCGAGGTCCATGCCATCGGCCAGCGCATCGATCACGACGGCCTCATCCGGGCTGGCGAGCTGGATCACGCACAGCTTGGGCCAGAACGTGGTCTCGCGCAGAAACTCGGTGTCGATGGTAATGAATCGATGGCCTGCAAGACGCTCGCAGGCCGCGGCAAGTTCGTCGGTGGTCGTGATCATGTCCATATTCGACTTCTCATAACGCAGTCGCGCGCGGGAGACGACACGGAATCGTGCGTACTGGTGCAGCAAGCATTAACCATGTGACACTAACTTGCATAACGTTCTGGAGTGCCGGCCATCGCCGGCCGATGGAGGGAACTACCATGAAGATGACGATTTTCGCGCTCGCCGCCGCCACGCTGGTGGGCGCGCTGACGCCCGCCGCGGCCGCGGACCGCGTAAAGGTCGGCGTGCTGGTCTGCAATGCTGGCTCCAGCATCGGCATGATCATCGAATCCAAGCAGGAGCTTAAGTGCACCTACACGCCGTCCGACAATAGCGCCACGCAGCACTATGCCGGCTCCATCAAGAACATCGGTCTCGATCTCGGCGTCACCGGCGGCGGCGTGATGACCTGGGGCGTGCTGGCGGTCGACAAGGGTATCGAGGCTGGCTCGCTGGCCGGTGAATACAAGGGCGTGTCCGGCAACGTGGCGCTCGGCGTCGGCGTCGGCGCCAACATTCTGGTCGGCGGCAAGAATTCCTATGCGCTGAACCCGGTTTCGGTGGAAGGCAATGTGGGCGCTTCACTCGCGCTCGGCGTCTCCGGCCTGAGCCTGCGCTACGTGCCGTGAGTTCTTCGGCGGCCGGGCCTCGTGGTCCGGTCGCCGCCATCGCCCGTCACCGCCCGCCATGCCGGCCGTCCGCTCTCCATGGTCAAGGCATGCCCCTTTGCCGGTGGCTATGATGGGCCATCGACTGCCACCGCCGGCTGCTGGCGGTGGCGCTGGCCGGGCTGGAGCGGCAGTTCCGTCGGCGTTTCATTGGACGGACCTCCACGCGCTCGGCGCGCCGGGCGTAGCGGCATTCACCTTGCCTGCCGTCCTCGTCGAAAACGGGCCGGACGCCGGCGTCACGCCCGGTTGTGACCCCCTTGGACATTGACAAACGGCCTGCCTGCATGCACCCCTCCGCGCGCCCAAAGGGCGGCCCCCGGAGGGGTGCTTTCGTTTGTCCGCCGCTTTCGGCGGAACCAAGACCTGGGATGACACTATGCACCGCTATCGCACGCACACCTGCGGAGCCCTTCGCGCGAGCGATGTTGGCGAGACCGCCCGGCTTTCGGGATGGTGTCACCGCATCCGTGACCATGGTGGCGTGCTGTTCATCGACCTTCGCGACCATTACGGCCTGACCCAGGTCGTCATCGACCCCGATAGCCCGGCCTTCAAGCAGGCCGAGACCGTGCGCGCCGAATGGGTGATCCGCGTCGATGGCCGCGTGCGCGCGCGCCCTGCCGGCACCGAGAACCCGGAGCTGCCGACGGGCCAGATCGAGATGTACTGCACCGAGATGGAAGTGCTCGGCCCCTCCGCCGAGCTGCCGCTGCCGGTGTTCGGCGATGTGGAGTACCCGGAGGAGACGCGGCTGCGCTACCGCTTCCTCGACCTGCGCCGCGAGAAGCTGCACAAGAACATCATGATGCGCGGCGCCATCATCGACGCCATGCGCTCGAAGATGAAGGGGCAGGGCTTCTTCGAGTTCCAGACCCCGATCCTCACCGCGTCCTCGCCGGAGGGCGCGCGCGACTTCCTGGTGCCGAGCCGTATCCATGCCGGCAAGTTCTACGCCCTGCCGCAGGCGCCCCAGCAGTACAAGCAGCTGATCATGATGAGCGGCTTCGACCGCTACTTCCAGATCGCGCCCTGCTTCCGCGACGAGGACCCGCGCGCCGACCGCCTGCCGGGCGAGTTCTACCAGCTCGACCTGGAAATGAGCTTCGTCGAGCAGGAAGACGTCTTCCAGGCCGTGGAGCCGGTGATCACCGGCGTGTTCGAGCAGTTTGCCGACGGCAAGCCGGTGACCAAGAACTGGCCGCGCATTCCCTATGCGGAATCGATGCGCAAATACGGCACCGACAAGCCGGACCTGCGCAACCCGCTGGAAATGCAGGACGTTTCCGAGCATTTCCGCGGCTCCGGCTTCAAGGTGTTCGCGCGCATGCTCGAAGACCCCAAGAACCAGGTGTGGGCGATCCCCGGCCCGACCGGTGGCTCACGCGCCTTCTGCGACCGCATGAACTCGTGGGCGCAGGGCGAGGGCCAGCCGGGTCTGGGCTACATCATGTGGCGCGAGGGCAATGAGGGCGCCGGCCCGCTTGCCAACAATATCGGCCCCGAGCGCACCGAGGCGATCCGCGCGCAGCTTGGGCTGGGTGCGGGCGACGCCGCGTTCTTTGTCGCCGGCAATCCGGAGAAGTTCGTCAAGTTCGCGGGAGCCGCGCGTACCAAGGTGGGCGAGGAGCTGAAGCTGGTCGATTTCGACCGCTACGAGCTGGCCTGGATCGTCGACTTCCCGTTCTACGAATGGTCGGAAGAGGACAAGAAGGTCGACTTCTCCCACAACCCGTTCTCCATGCCGCAGGGCGGGCTTGAGGCGCTAAACGGGCAGGATCCGCTGACCATCAAGGCGTTCCAGTACGACATCGCCTGCAACGGCTACGAGATCGCGTCGGGCGGCATCCGCAACCACCGTCCCGAGGCGATGGTGAAGGCGTTCGAGATCGCCGGCTATGATGAAGCGACCGTGCAGGAGCGCTTCGGCGGCCTCTACCGCGCGTTCCAGTACGGCGCCCCGCCCCATGGCGGCATGGCGGCGGGTGTGGACCGCATCGTGATGCTGCTGTGCGGCACCACGAATTTGCGCGAGATCTCGATCTTCCCGATGAACCAGCAGGCGCAGGACATTCTGATGGGGGCGCCGAACGAGGCGAGCCCGAAGCAGCTGCGCGAGCTGCACATCCGCACCAACCTCCCGGAAAAGTAGGCGCCGCGCGCCCCCGGCACAGGCACCAGCGACAGGAAGCCGCCCTTCGGGGCGGCTTCTTCGTTTGCGCGGTGGGGTCAGGGACGCAGGGGCATCGGCGCGCCCGGCGCGGAATTCTGGGCGCCGGGCGGCGGCGTGAACGGGCCACCGGGCGGGCTGAGGGGCTCCATGACCGCGAAATCGAGCTCGTCGACCAGCCGCAGCGGGTCGTCGCCCTCCAGCGCCTCCATCACCATCATGATCGGCAGCGTCTCCTGGCGCGGGGTGACGCGCAGCGCCAGCGTGCTCATCGGGTGCTGGATGAAGCCGATGAAGGCCTGAACCGCCGGTTCCAGCTCCGGCCGGTCGGAAACCGCCTGCGACAGCAGCAGTTCCGCGAAGCCGGCGAAGAGCTGGCGGATCGAATCCGGGTCCAGCTTCTGCTGGCGCGCGGCTTCGTCGAGCTTGCGCTCATAGATGCCTGAATCGCGGACGGTCATCTCCAGCAGGCGGAGATTGGCCATGAGCAGGCCCGCCATCGCCTCGTCCGGCTGGGCCGAGAAGACGCTTTCGTCGACATCGCTCAGCTCGACCTTCGCTGCGAGCGAGAAGGCGTCGGAGACCTCGATATAGAGCGGGGCCAGCGTGACGCTGGCTTCGTCCTCGTCCCACGCGCCGGCCAGATCGACGGCCACGCTGGCGCGCTTCATGCCGTCGGGCACCAGCGCGAAGGCGGGCTTGTCGTTCTTGATCGCCGAGGTCGGGCCCGACATGCGCAGGCTGGCCGCCACCCGCGTGGGCAGCGTGTCGGGCTCGCCCTCGAAGGAAAGCGCGAGCCGGTCGATGTCGATCGGGTTGCCCTTCTCGCCCGAGGGGGTCTGGGCGCCGGTCAGCTCCACCGCGCCGATCAGGCCGGTAAGGCGCATGAACCAGGAAAGCCCGGCGCGGCTGTCGGGATCCTCGAGGCTGTCGGCGGCCAGTTCCATCACCGCGCCGGGCCGCAGCCGGGCGAGGGACAGGCGGGTGAAGCCCAGCGGTGCGCCGTCGCCATCCGTGCCCTTGAAGTCGTCGAGGGTGATCCCCTCCAGCAGCCCGTCGGTCAGCGGCCCGGCCTTCAGCGAGGCCAGCGTGCCGGTGCCGCCATCGGGCTGGGTCGAGGTGAGGCCGGTGAAGGTGATCGCGCCGATGCGCAGCCCGTCATAGAGCGTGGCCACCGCGCGCAGCAGGTCGGCGGCATCCTCGTCCGGCAGCGCTTCGCCGGCGGCGGCGTAGTCGCGTGCCTTGAGGCTGGCGGCCGCGATGTCCTCGGCCGCGATCAGGGCGGGCTTGATCGCGACGCCGGTGATCTCCATCCGCTTCCAGCCCTGAAGGATGCCGGCGGGCGTGCTGACCTCGTAGCCGTCGATGCTGATGGAGCCATAGACGGTGCGGAATTCCTGCTCCGCCAGCCGCCGCTCCGGGTCGAACAGGATGAGCATCGCCGCGACATCGATGCTCGCGGCGTCGATACGCCCGAGCGTGCCGTTGGCGCTGGTGTCGGCACCGCTGATGGTGAAGTGCGAGGGCTCGACGCTGGCGCGGGCGATGTGCCCGTCGGCGAACTGCTCCAGAGTGGCCGCGCCGTGCACGACCTGGGTCTCGACCCGCGCGGCCTCCGCGCCGGACCACGTCGTCGTGGTCGACTGGGGAACGTGCACGCGCGCGGCCTTGGCCGCCTCGACGAAGGCCAGCGCAATCTGCGAGGGCAGGGCGTCGGGCGAGGTGACCTCCACCGGGGCCTCGAAACCGTCGATCTCGATGCTGGGCGCACGGAAGCTGGCCTCCGTCGCCGGCGACAGCGGCAGCGGGCCGTCAAACGCGACGTCCGTCAGCTCGACGCGCTTGGCCGCGATCTGCGAGGCGGAGGGCTGGTCCAGCCCGAAGGCGATGAACGAGCCGACCTTGAGCGTGCCCTGGCCGGCGGCGGCAAAGGACACCTGCCCGATTTCGAACCGGCCGTCGAAGACGTCGTAGCTGACCGGGCCGTGGGTGGCCTCGATGCCGACAGCCTTCAATTCGCCGAACAGATCCTCAACCTGACTCTGCGCGACATGGGCGACATAGGTCTTGAAGCCCAGATATCCGCCGATGACGACGACCGGCAGGGCGATGATGGTAACGAGGAATGACTTGCGCATGCGGCACTGACCTGAGATGGACGGTTTCGACTCGGTTCCGATCGGGTCCGGCCGGGCAGAAGCTTAAACGAACCGCCCAAAGGCGGGCATTACAAATTCGGATTCTGGGTGTACCGCAAGTGCGGAAGTTCGTATGTGAACAACCCCTCTGCTTTGCCGTCAGTTCCGGGGGAAGGAAACGCAATGGCCTCGTATATTTCGGACGATCTGCGCTCTGGCGCGATGGTTTATCACCGCCTGCCGCGCCCCGGTAAGCTGGAGATCCAGGCGACCAAGCCGCTGGCGAACCAGCGCGACCTGGCGCTCGCCTACACCCCCGGGGTCGCCGCGGTCTGCGAGGCGATCGCTGCCGACAAGAATCTCGTCGCGGAACTGACCGCCCGGCAGAACCTCGTCGCCGTGGTCTCGAACGGCACCGCGGTGCTCGGCCTCGGCAATATCGGGCCGGAAGCCTCCAAGCCGGTGATGGAGGGCAAGGCGGTCCTCTTCAAGAAATTTGCCGGCATCGACGTGTTCGATATCGAGATCAACGCGCTTGAGGTCGACCATGTGGTCACCGTCGTCGCCGCGCTGGAGCCGACCTTCGGCGGGATCAACCTTGAGGACATCAAGGCACCCGAGTGCTTCGAGATCGAGAAGCAGCTGCGCGGCAAGATGAACATTCCGGTGTTCCACGACGACCAGCACGGCACCGCGATCATCGTGGCGGCGGCGATCGTCAATTCTCTGCATATCGGCGGCAAGAAGCTGGAGGACGTGAAGATCGTCACCTCCGGCGCCGGTGCCGCCGCGATCGCGACGCTGAACCTGCTCGTCACCATGGGCGCGCGGCGCGAGAATATCTGGGTCACCGATATCGAAGGCGTGGTCTATGAAGGCCGCGAGGCGCTGATGGACCCCTATAAGGGGGTGTTCGCGCAGAAGACCGACGCACGCACGCTCGCCGAGGTGATCGTGGGCGCCGACATCATGGTCGGGCTTTCCGCCGGCGGCGTGCTGAAGCCGGAAATGCTCAAGACCATGAATGAGCGCCCGCTGATCATGGCGCTGGCCAACCCGACCCCGGAGATCATGCCCGACCTCGCCCGCGAGGCGCGCCCCGACGCGATGATCTGCACCGGCCGCTCGGACTTCCCGAACCAGGTCAATAATGTCCTGTGCTTCCCCTTCATCTTCCGTGGCGCGCTGGATGCGGGGGCGACCACGATCAATGAAGAGATGAAGATCGCGGCGGTGCACGCCATTGCCGAGCTGGCGCGCGAGACGCCCTCCGATGTGGTGGCGCGCGCCTATGGCGGCGAGACGCCGGTGTTCGGCGCGACGTCGCTGATTCCCTCGCCCTTCGATCCGCGCCTGATCCTGCGCGTGGCGCCGGCGGTGGCGAAGGCGGCGATGGATTCGGGCGTTGCCAAGCGCCCGATCGCCGATTTCGACGTCTATCGCGAGGAGCTGGACCGCTTCGTGTTCCGCTCCGGCCTGGTGATGAAGCCGATCTTCACCCTCGCCAAGCAGTCGCCCAAGCGGGTGATCTACGCCGAGGGCGAGGACGAGCGCATCCTGCGGGCGGCGCAGGTCGTGGTGGAGGAGGGCATTGCCCGCCCGATCCTGATCGGCCGTCCCTCGGTGGTGGATACGCGTCTGGAGCGCTTCGGCCTTTCGATCCGGCCGGGTGTCGACTTCGACCTCATCAACCCGGAAGACGACCCGCGCTACCGCGACTACGTGCAGACCTATGTCGAGCTGGCGGGCCGTCGCGGCGTGACGCCGGAACTGGCGCGCACGCTGGTGCGCACCACGCCGACCGTGATCGCCGCGCTGGCGGTGGTGCGCGGGGACGCCGACACCATGCTCTGCGGCGTGGAGGGCCGGTTCATCCGCCACCTGCGCCATATCCGCACCATCATCGGCCTGGCGCCGGGGGTGCGCGACGTCGCCGCGCTGTCGATGCTGCTGACGCAGAAGGGTGCGTTCTTCCTGTGCGACACCCAGGTCACGCCCGAGCCCTCGGCCGACGATCTCGCCGAAATGGCCCAGCTCGCCGCCGCCCATGTGCGCCGCTTCGGCATCGAGCCGCGCGTGGCGCTGCTGTCGCATTCCGACTTCGGCAGCCGCGACGACCAGAGCGCCACCAAGATGCGCCGTACGCTCGACCTCATTCTTGAGCGTTCGCCGGGGCTGATGGTCGATGGCGAGATGGAAGGCGACAGCGCGCTGATGCAGGAGATGCGCGATCGCGTGATGCCCGGCAGCCGGCTGCAGGGGGTCGCCAACATCCTGGTGATGCCCAATCTCGACGCCGCCAACATCAGCTACCAGATGGTGAAGGTGTTCGGCGACGCGCTGCCGGTCGGGCCGATCCTGCTCGGCACGGGGCGGCCCGCGCATGTGCTGACCCCTTCGGTGACCGCGCGCGGCGTGGTCAACATGACGGCGATCGCGGTGGTCGAGGCGCAGGGCTGCTGAGCCCGGCGCCCCCACGGCCACCCACGAAGTGTTGATCCGGCGGATCGACCAGAACGCGGCACATGCAGGCATGTGCCGCGTTGCCTTCGATTGAATGCTGCTGTGGGATCCGGGCCGCGACGCATCGCGGACCCTTATGAAGGCTGCGATGCTCGATGTCCGAAAACTGCTTCGCCTGAGCGGCGTTGCCGCCCTTGGCGGCCTCCTCGCTCTTTCGTCCGTCGCGCCCGCCTCCGCCCGCAACGACACGGCGCGCGGCGCCGCGATCGGCGGCGTCACCGGCGCGGTGATCGGGGGCGTGGTGACCGGCACCACCGGCGGCGCGGTCGCAGGCGGGCTGATCGGGGCGGGAACGGGGGCGGCGGTCGGCGCCAGTCGCTCGCGCAACAACTACTACTGGCGCAACGGGCGTTGCTACAGCCGCTATTCGAATGGCAACCGCGTAAGGGTCGACAACCGGCACTGCCGCTGACGCCGGTGCCGGGATCCGTGGGCGCTTCCGCGCGGCGTGATTCCTCGCTGTTTGTTCGGATTGTGGCGAAATCCGCCGCGTAAAAGACACAATTCTGACCAATCTCTGAGTGACCCGAATGTGGCTGAATGGCTGACGTCCACTGGGCGGACAGCTCTTTTTGCTGCACTCGGCCAAGATCGGCGGGGGGCATGAGCCTGCCCGACTGTTACATCTGGTCCTCAAGGTTCTGACATGGCTGATACCGGTACCGTCAAGTGGTTCAACGAGCAGAAGGGCTACGGCTTCATCCAGCCCGATAGTGGCGGCAAGGACGTGTTCGTCCACATCAGCGCGGTTCAGCGCTCGGGTCTTCAGGGCCTGCGCGACGGCGAGAAGGTTTCCTTCGAGCTGCAGACCGACCAGCGCTCCGGCAAGACCTCGGCGGTTGATCTGCGCCCGCTCTGAGCGGCGCTTCGACTGCCGGTTGCCGGTCCTGGTCTGTTTAGAGCGAGTGCAATGTCCATTTCCCTTCTGGGGAATGGCGGATTTGTGCTGGGAGGCGCCGGTTTATACCTTTGGCGCCTCTTGCAAAGGCGGCTATTCGCGCTAGTCTCCCGGCTAGACTTTGGCTGGACTCTGGGCCGCTTCACCTTGCTCACGCGGGGTGCACGTTCAGCTTTTCTTCCAAATTCGACCCAGCAGCGGGAGTGCGCTCCCGTGAATATGCAACCTCGATACGCGAGACTACGCTTATGTCTACCGAGACCGGCACCGTGAAGTGGTTCAACGACCAGAAGGGCTACGGCTTCATCCAGCCCGATGGCGCGGGCAAGGACGTGTTCGTCCATATCAGTGCAGTGCAGCGCTCCGGCCTTCAGGGTCTGCGCGATGGCGAGAAGGTTTCCTTCGAGCTGCAGACCGACCAGCGTTCGGGCAAGACCTCCGCGGTCAACCTGCGCGTGGGCTGATACCTTCTGACCGGAGCGCCGTCGGTCGGACTTTCTTCGGTGCTGCGGACATCAGCAATAGGAAAGCCGCCGGTCCCCCTGGGGCCGGCGGCTTTTTCCTGTCTGGAGCGCCGGTTCAGCCGGCGCCCGATGGACGCGGGCGTTCCAGCAGCGTGACCTCATTGCCGTTGTAGAGGGTGTCGGCGAAGGGGACGAAGCCCAGCTTGCCGGCGACATGCAGCGAGGCGGCGTGCTCGGACTGGATCATGCAGGTGATGCGCGTACCGGCGTGGTGCGTATCCGCCCAGCCAAGCGCGACGCGCACCGCTTCCTCCGCGAGACCTTTTCCCTGCGCCGCGCCCACCAGCACCCAGCCGGTCTCCATCGTGCCTTCGAGCGAGGGGACGATCGCCCGGCGCAGATCGTGGAACCCGACCTCACCGATGAGGACGCCGCTGGCACGGTCCTCGACGACGAAGCCGCCGAAGCCGAGATGGTGCCACAACCCGAACTGCCGCAGGAACCGCGCCCACGCCACCTCGCGCGACAGCGGTGCCCCACCGATGAACCGCACCACGCCGGGCTCGCTCCACATCGCGGCATAGGCATCGAAATCGGCGAGGGTGTAGCTGCGGAGGATCAGGCGCGGGGTGGTCAGCGTGGGGATGAGGGGCATGGGGCTTCACGAGGATGTCGGGTTTGGTTGTCTCAGGCGGACGTCTGGATCACGCGGACTTTGGCTTCAAGCCGATCGGGTGTCGAGCCGCGCCGGCGTCAGCTCCGCCCCCGCCCCTGAAGGGCGCCGAGCGAGCGATGCGTGGCCCGTCGAACCTGTATTCCTTCAGCGCGCCGCCGGACAGAGGGGCCAGACCAGATGCCGGCGGGAGAGCCGGGATCGGCCCCCTCATCGAGTAGATCGAGCCGTTGCGGTGGTCGCTTTCGACGGATCCAGGCCGTGCTCGAAGGCAATACCGTCCCAATGGCACCCGTCGTCAGAGGTCCGGCATCGGCTTGCGACAGCCGGGCGCGTGGCCGCGAGCCGTATATCCGAACGTCTCGTCGGGTGGATGGCAACTCTCTCCAAAGCAAAACGGCCGGGACATGCCCGGCCGCTCTGTCATGTCTTGAGCCGGCTCAGCTGCAGCCGGTCGTCGAGCCGCAGGTCTCGCACTTCAGGCAGGTGCCGTTGCGCACCATGGTGAAGTTCTGACACTCCGGGCAGGCTTCGCCCTCATAGCCCTTGGCGCGGGCGATGGCGCGGGCCTCAGCCTTGGTGGGCCCGGCCGCCGGGGCAGGGGCGGCCCAGGGGAGGGCGCTGGTGTCGGCGACGTCCTCTTCCTCGATCTCGGGTGCGGCCTTGAGAGCGGTCGCGCCCTGCACAGCACCGCGCAGCGCGGTGACGTTCGAGGCCGAGGGGGCAGGGGTGGTGCCGGCGGGCACAACCATGAGACCCACCGACTTTCCGCGCGTCAGACCCTTGGAGACCATACGCGCGGCGGAGACAGCGGCGCCGGGAGTGGCCTTGCCTTCGTCCACGCCCTTGCCGAGCGCATCGAAGTTGGATTCGCCGGCATCGACATGGCCGAGATCGTTGCGGCCGAGATAGGACACGGCGAGCTCGCGGAAGATGTAGTCGAGGATCGAGGTCGCGTATTTGATGACCTCGTTGCCCTGCACCGGGCCCGCAGGTTCGAAGCGGGTGAAGGTGAAGGCGTCGACATATTCTTCCAGCGGCACGCCGTATTGCAGGCCCAGCGACACCGAGATGGCGAAGTTGTTGATGAAGGAGCGCAGCGCCGCGCCTTCCTTGTGCATGTCGATGAAGATCTCGCCGAGGCGGCCGTCATCATATTCGCCGGTGCGCAGATAGACCTTGTGGCCGCCGACCACCGCCTTCTGGGTGTAGCCCTTGCGGCGGTCGGGCATCTTCTCGCGGTCGTGCACGGCGACGATGCGCTCGACGATCTTCTCGACGATCTTCTCCGTCACCTGCGTGGTGCGGGCCGCGGCCGGCTTGTCCAGCAGCGCCTCGATGGCGTCCTCCTCCTCGTCCTCGTCCGCGAGGAGCTGGGAGTTGAGCGGCTGGGACAGCTTGGAGCCATCGCGGTAGAGCGCGTTGGCCTTCAGCGCGAGGCGCCAGGAGAGCAGATAGGCCTCCTTGCAGTCCTCGACCGTCGCGTCGTTCGGCATGTTGATGGTCTTGGAGATCGCGCCCGACAGGAAGGGCTGCGCCGCCGCCATCATCAGAATGTGGCTGGTGACCGAGAGGTAGCGCTTGCCGATGCGCCCGCAGGGATTGGCGCAGTCGAACACCGGGTAGTGTTCGACCTTGAGATAGGGCGCGCCCTCAAGTGTCATCGCGCCGCAGACATGGATGTTCGCGGCCTCGATGTCCTTCCGGGCGAAGCCGAGGAAGGTGAGCAGGTCGAAGGCGGGATCGACCAGCTTGTCGGCCGGCACGCCGAGCTTGGCCAGCGCCTCGTCGCCGAGCGTCCAGCGGTTGAAGACGAACTTGATGTCGAACGCCGCCTTCACGCTGCCGTCGATCTTCGCGAGCATCGCGTCGTCGAAGCCCTTGGTGCGCAGCGTCGAATGGTTGATCGCCGGGGCCTGGCTGATGGAGCCGTGGCCGACCGCATAGGCTTCGATCTCGGCGAGCTGGCTCTCGCTGTAGCCGAGCGTGCGCAGCGCCTCCGGCACGGCGCGGTTGATGATCTTGAAGTAGCCGCCGCCGGCCAGCTTCTTGAACTTCACCAGCGCGAAGTCGGGCTCGATGCCGGTGGTGTCGCAGTCCATGACCAGGCCGATCGTGCCGGTGGGCGCGAGCAGCGTGGTCTGGGCGTTGCGGTAGCCATGCTCCTCGCCGAGCGCCAGCGCCCGGTCCCAGGCCGCCTTGGCGTGGTCGATGAGCAGCGGCTCGGGCACGCTGGCGTGGTCGAGCGGCACCGGGTTGGTGTTCAGCCCCTCATAGCCACCCTTCTCGCCATAGGCGGCGCGGCGGTGGTTACGGATGACGCGCAGCATGTGCGACGCGTTCGGCTTGTACTCGGGGAAGGGGCCGAGCTCCTTGGCCATCTCCGCGGAGGTGGCATAGGACACGCCGGTCATGATCGCGGTCAGCGCCCCGCAATAGGCGCGGCCGGGCTCGGAATCATAGGGAATGCCCGAGGTCATCAGCAGGCCGCCAATATTGGCGTAGCCCAGACCCAGCGTGCGGTACTCGTAGGAGAGCTTGGCGATCTCCTTCGAGGGGAACTGCGCCATCAGGATCGAGATTTCGAGCACGACGGTCCACAGCCGGCAGGCATGCTCGTAGCTCTTGACGTCGAACGTGCCGTCGGCGTTGCGGAACTGAAGCAGGTTCAGCGAGGCGAGGTTGCACGCGGTGTCGTCGAGGAACATGTATTCCGAGCACGGGTTCGACGCCCGGATCGGACCCGCGGTGGGGCAGGTGTGCCAGTCGTTGACCGTGGTGTGGAACTGGATGCCGGGATCGGCGCAGGCCCAGGCGGCGTGGCCGATCTTCTCCCAAAGCTCCTTGGCCTTGAGGGTCTTGGTCACCTTGCCGGTGGTGCGGCCGACGAGGTTCCAGTCGCTGTCGGCTTCCACGGCGTTGAGGAAGGCGTCGTCGACGCGCACCGAATTGTTGGAATTCTGGCCCGAGACCGTGAGGTAGGCTTCCGAATCCCAGTCGGTGTCGTAGATCGGGAAATCGATGTCGGTGTAGCCCTGGCGCGCGAACTGGATGACGCGGAGGATGTAGTTCTCCGGCACCAGCGCCTTCTTGGCGGCGCGGATCTCGCGCTTCAGCGCGGGGTTCTTCTCCGGCTGGTAGCAGTCCTCGCCTTCGCCGTCGCAGTTTACGCAGGCCTTCATCACCGCCTTCATGTGGCGGGCGACGATCTTCGAGCCGGTGACGAGAGCCGCGACCTTCTGCTCTTCCTTCACCTTCCAGTCGACATAGGTCTCGATGTCGGGATGGTCGACATCGACCACCACCATCTTGGCGGCGCGGCGCGTGGTGCCGCCCGACTTGATGGCGCCGGCGGCGCGATCGCCGATCTTGAGGAAGCTCATGAGGCCGGACGAGCGGCCGCCACCGGAGAGCTTCTCGCCCTCGCCGCGCAGCGCGGAGAAGTTGGAGCCGGTGCCCGAGCCGTACTTGAACAGGCGGGCCTCACGCACCCACAGGTCCATGATGCCGCCTTCGTTCACCAGGTCGTCGCCGACGGACTGGATGAAGCAGGCATGCGGCTGGGGATGCTCGTAGGACGACTTGGAGCGGGTCAGCTTGCCGGTGATGTAGTCGATATAGAAGTGGCCCTGACCGGGGCCGTCAATGCCATAGGCCCAGTGCAGGCCGGTGTTGAACCACTGCGGCGAGTTCGGCGCGGCCATCTGCATGGCGAGCATGTAGCGGTGCTCGTCGAAGAAAGCCTGCGCGTCCTCCTCGCCGTCGAAGTATCCACCCTTCCAGCCCCAGTAGGTCCAGGTGCCGGCGAGACGGTCGAAGACCTGCGTCGCCTGGCTCTCGCCGATGAAGCGCTCCTTCTCGGGCAGGGCGCCGAGCGCCTTGTCGTCCGGCGCGCCGCGCCACAGGAAGGAGGGGACGGTCTCCTCCTCGATCTTCTTCAGACGGGCGGGGACGCCGGCCTTGCGGAAATACTTCTGCGCCAGGATGTCGGTGGCGACCTGGGAGAAATGCTCGGGCACGTCGATGCCCTCGAGGCGGAACACCACCGACCCGTCAGGATTGCGAATTTCGCTCGTCGCCTTGCGGAACGCGATGTCCGCATAGGGTGACCGGCCGGCTTTGGTGTAGCGGCGCTCGATGCGCATGGTCTTCGTCCCCAATCTCGCTCACGGCGCTGTCCTGTCCGGACGCGCCTTGTTCGAAAAGGCCCGGTTCTCTGCCCGAACCCATCCCCGCCTTAAGAAGGAAACAACCGCTTTTGCGCGCCTATCGTTTCCCGAATTGTAGACACCGCACGCAAACGCCCTCCGGCGTTCCCGCCGGGAGTGCACTCTGACTCGGGTGATAGCTCCTCGGACCGACACGAAACGCCACGCGACCGAGAGCGAAGTCAAACTGTACGAGTCACCCTAGGGCGTCAAGATATGGTGCGCCGGTAAATGAACCGTCTACATCTGGTATATAGGACCCGGGCGGCGATCTTTCACCCCTGAGCCCTTATCGAGCGCGGATTCGTGAACGGAGTCCAGCCTCGATACGTCCCGAACGGGCAGCATGCGCGATACCGAGAAAAGTGGGGAAAGCGGGGACAGGCCGCAAGCGGGCAACCTTATCGCTTTCCCATGACATTCTCGCGTCCGCGTGGGGCCGGCGGCGGGCGATTGGCGGCGCATTGCCGCGACTTCCCCAAGGGGATCTGGACAGCGCTGTCGTCCGCCCTCAAATGACGGCCAACACATCTCTCATTCCGGCCTGCCCATGACCCCCGACTCCAACGCCGCCCCTCCGGCCGGCGCCATGACCTTTTTTCTGCTGGCGCTCGCCGCCGGCCTCGGCGCAGCTAACTTATACTACGCGCAACCACTGGTGGCGTTGATTTCCGACGACATCCATCTCGACGAGACGCTGGCCAGCCTCGTCGTCACCATCGGGCAGGTCGGCTATATACTCGGCCTCCTGCTGCTGGTGCCTCTCGGCGATATCGTCGAGAACCGCCGCCTGATCGGCTTCATCCTCATCTGCGCCGCGGCGGGGCTCGCCCTTGCCGCTTTCGCACACACGCCGGCGCTGTTCCTCTTCGCCGCGCTGACCTTCGGTGTGGGGTCGGTGGTGGCGCAGGTCGCCGTGCCCTTTGCGGCCCATCTTTCCCGGCCGGAGGAGCGCGGGCGCAAGGTTGGCAGCGTGGTGAGCGGGCTGATGACCGGTATCCTCCTCGCCCGCCCGGTGTCCAGCATGCTCGCCTACTGGTTCGGCTGGCGCGCGGTGTTCGCGCTGGCGGCGGTGATGGCGCTGGTGCTGGCGGTGGGGCTCAGGTTCGCGCTGCCGCGGCGCTGGCCTTCCGGTGGAGGCGAGGGCGCGACGGGGGGCGGGGGCAGCTACGGCGCGCTGGTCGGCTCGCTCTGGGCCCTGCTGCGCGACCAGAAGCTGCTGCAGCGCCGCGCCGCCTACCAGGCCGCCATGTTCGGCGTCTTCACCCTGTTCTGGACCGCCGTGCCGCTGTTGCTGACCGGGCCGGCGTTCGGATTCAGCCAGAAAGGCGTGGCGTTCTTCGCGCTGGCCGGTGCGGCGAGCGTGTTCATCTCGCCGGTCGCGGGGTGGATCGCCGATCGCGGCTATTCCCGCCCCGCGACGGGTGGGGCGCTGGCACTGGCGATTATCGGCTTTCTCGTTACCGAGGTTGGCCTCGCCCAGTCCTCGGTCGTGGTGCTGGCGATCGGCGCGATTCTCCTCGATGTGGCGGCGACCGCCAATCTGGTCCTCGGCCAGCGCGCGATTTTCATGCTGGCGCCGGAAATCCGCTCGCGCCTGAACGCGCTCTATATCGCCACCTTCTTCTTCGGCGGGGTGCTGGGCTCGGCGGTGGCAAGCCCGCTCTACGCCTCCGGCGGCTGGACCTTCGTGACCCTTGCCGGCATCGGGATCGTGGCGCTGGCGCTGGTCTATTATGCCAGCGAGTTCACCCGCCGTGGTTAAGCGCGGCAACAGCGTCCACTTGGCTGGACACCGGGCGGCTCGGGTGGCATGTTCCGCCCGAGCTCTAGCTGGCGCAGGACGAATTCCGTGAAGCTTTCCGACTTTTTCATCGAGACCTTCACCTGGTGGAACGGCCAGACCATGGGCACCCGTTTCCATACGTGGCGCCACGGCGAGTTCGTCGGCGATGACGAGTTCGGCAATCGCTACTATCGCACCAAGGGCGGCAAGATCGACCCGACGCTCGGCTTCCAGCGCCGCTGGGTGATCTTCAACGGCTATGCCGAGGCGACGGCCATACCGCCGGGCTGGCATGCCTGGATGCATCAGCGTTCCGACGTGCCGCCGAGCGAGGAGACCTATGTCCCGCGCGAGTGGCAGAAGGCGCACCGGCCCAACCCCACCGGCACGGCCGAAGCCTATCGTCCGCCGGGCTCCACCATGGGCTTCGGGCATCGTCCGGCGGTGACGGGCGACTACAAGGCCTGGAACCCCGAGTGATTCTTCCGCCTTCGGAAGCAGGACGTCCGCTCCGGGCGGCGAGTGCCGTTGGTACCGGCGTTCTTGCGCGTGCGCCGCGACATCGCCGCATTGCCGGGCATGCTGTGGCCGGCGGCGCGTTGCGCCACTCTCGCGCACCGCGCGTTTCCTCCATCCTGGCCGGTCCGATGCGTTCTTTCCTTTGCGCCGCCGTGGCGCTTCTCGCCCTTTCCGGCCCGCTCGCCGCACAGCAGAGCTGGCAGGGCGGTGTCGAGGCGCAGCCGCTGGCGCCCCCGCCGGGACTGCCTGCGGGCCCGGTGGACAATCCCGATTCGCCTCCCGGCGGCCCGGGCGTGCCCTCGATCATGGAGCCGCCGGTCGGTGGAGAGGCGCCCCGCATCCCCGCGCCCGAGCAGCCGGACGTTCCCGGCCAGGCCACCTATGGGCCGGGCGGCGACATCGAGGTGGTTCAGCCGCCCGAGGAGAAGATCGAGAACAAGACCGCTGTGTTCTCCGGCCTCGACAAGATCACCGGCCGCATCATCAGCTTCGACGTCGCGGTCAACGAGACGGTGCAGTTCGGCTCGTTGCGCATCACGCCGCATGCCTGCTACACGCGGCCCTCGACCGAGAAGCAGAACACCACGGGCTTCGTGGACATTCAGGAGATCACGCTCGACGGCAAGGTGCAGCCGCTGTTCGGCGGCTGGATGTTTGCTTCCAGCCCCGGCCTGCACGGTGTCGAGCACCCGATCTATGATGTCTGGCTGACCGACTGCAAGCAGACCGCGCCGGTGATCGCCTCGCCGGGTCCCCAGCAGTAGAAATCCGCTTCGCCTTCCAGCGCCTGCGTCAGCAGGCGTGTGTAGTGCAGGCGCGAAACCTCGATGGCGCCGAAGCGGCGCAGATGGTCGGTTACGAACTGGGTGTCGAGCAGGGTGAAGCCGCCGCGCTTCAGCCGCGCCACCAGATGCACCAGCGCCACCTTCGAGGCGTCCCGCGAGCGATGAAACATGCTCTCGCCAAAGAAGGCGCGCCCCAGCCGCACGCCGTAGAGCCCGCCCACCAGCGCGCCATTTTCCCACGCCTCGACGGAATGGCAGTAGCCGCGCGCGTGAAGATCGCAATAGAGCTTGCGGATGCGCCGGTTGATCCAGGTGGAACCGCGCCCCTCGGCCGGCGCCGCGCAGCCATCGATCACCGCTTCGAAATCATGATCGATGCGAATCTCGAAACGGTCCGAGCGCACCGTGCGGGCCAGCCGCTCGGTGATGATGAAGTCGGCGAGCGGAATCACCCCGCGCCGCTCCGGTTCGATCCAGTACAGGCCCGGATCGTTCGCGCTCTCGGCCATCGGAAAAATCCCGCAGGCATAAGCCTTCAGCAGGACTTCGGGCGTGATTTCGACCTGGTGCTCGCGCGGGTGTGACATCCCCTCAGAATGACCGAGATGGCCGCCGCTGTGAAGGAGGGATGCGCCCTGCGTGGCAGGGCTCTGGCGCTGGTATCCCGCCGCTCCGGGCGCAGACTCGGCCGTGTTTTCCGGAGGAAGAGCGAGGGGCCGGCGGCACGCGCCGGCCGTGGCTGCCTCAGCTGCCGGGCTCACCGTCGGCGAGGAACTGTTCCAGCCAATGGATATCGTAGGCGCCACGCTTGATGTCGTCGTTCATGACCAGTTCGCGGAACAGTGGCAGCGTGGTCTCGATGCCTTCGACCACGAACTCGTCCAGCGCGCGGCGGAGGCGGGCCAGGCATTCGTTGCGATCGCGGCCATGAATGATGAGCTTGCCGATCATGCTGTCGTAGAAGGGCGGGATCGAATAGCCCTGATAGACCGCCGAATCGACGCGTACGCCAAAGCCGCCCGGCACGTGCCAGTAGTTCAGCTTGCCCGGCGAGGGACGGAAGGTGCGCGCGTTTTCCGCGTTCACCCGGCACTCGATCGCATGGCCCTTCAGCACCACATCGTCCTGGGTGAAGCTGAGTGCTTCGCCCGCGGCGACGCGGATCTGCTCACGGATCAGGTCAAAGCCGGTGATCGCCTCCGTCACCGGATGCTCGACCTGAATACGGGTGTTCATTTCGATGAAGAAGAACTCGCCGTTCTCGTACAGGAACTCGATGGTCCCGGCGCCGAGATACTTCATGTCGCGCATGGCCTTGGCGACGGTCTCGCCGATCTGCGCGCGCTGCTCGGGCGTGATGACCGGTGAGGGGGCCTCTTCCAGAACCTTCTGGTGACGGCGCTGCAACGAGCAGTCACGCTCGCCCAGATGCACCGCGTTGCCCTTGCCGTCTCCGAAAACCTGAATTTCGATATGACGCGGCGTGCCGAGATAGCGCTCGATATACACCGCATCGTCGCCGAAATTGGCACGGGCCTCCGAACGCGCGGTGGACAGCGCGGACGACAGTTCCTCCGGCGAACGGGCGACTTTCATGCCGCGCCCGCCACCGCCGGCGGCAGCCTTGATAAGCACGGGGAAGCCGATGTCCCGGGCGACGCTTGCCGCCTCCTCGTCGGTGGAGACGCCGCCCTCCGAGCCGGGCACACAGGGGATGCCGAGCTTCTTGGCGGTCTTCTTCGCCTCGATCTTGTCGCCCATGATGCGGATATGCTCGGGCTTGGGCCCGATGAACGTCACGCCATGGTCGATCAGGATTTCGGCGAAGCGGGCGTTCTCCGACAGGAAGCCGTAGCCCGGATGCACCGCCTCGGCCCCGGTGATCTCGCAGGCCGCGAGCAGGGCGGGGATGTTGAGATAGCTGTCGCGCGCGGCCGGTGGGCCGATGCACACGCTCTCATCCGCGAGCTTCACATGCATCGCGTCGGCATCGGCCGTCGAATGAACGGCGACGGTTGCGATGCCAAGTTCCTTGCAGGCGCGAAGCACCCGCAGCGCGATCTCGCCGCGATTGGCAATGAGGATCTTGCCGAACATCAGGCGTTCCTCATTCGATGATCAGGAGCGGCTCGCCATATTCGACCGGCTGCGCGTTTTCCACGAGGATGCGGGTGACCGTGCCCGCGCGGGGCGCGGGAATGGCGTTCATCGTCTTCATCGCCTCGACGATCAGAAGGGTCTGGCCTTCCTTGACCACCGAGCCGACGCCGACGAAGTACTTCGCACCGGGTTCCGGGCCGAGATAGGCGGTGCCGACCATGGGGGAGGGCACGACGCCGGGATGCTTGGCAATATCGTCGACCGGCGCGGGAGCGATTCCCACCGGCGCGGCCGCCGGGGCCGGCGCAGCCACCGCGACGGGCGCGGGCGCGGCCGCCGCGGCATACACCGGCGCGGCGCGGACCACACGGATGCGCAGGTCCTCGTGCTGGACCTCGATCTCGGTGAGGTCGCTTTCGGACAGCAGGTTCGCGATCTCGCGCACCAGCGCGGGGTCGATGTTCGGCTTGTTGGTTTTCATCATGATCCCGTGACGGTCGCCTGCCCGTCCCTCCTCAGCTGACACGACGCGCGGCGAGCGCGTCGATGGCGAGCCGGTAGCCTTCAATGCCCAGCCCGCAGATCACCCCGAGGGCAACCGGCGACACATAGGAATGATGGCGGAAGGCTTCGCGCGCGAAGACGTTGGACAGATGCACTTCGACGACATTGAGGCCGACGGCCTTGATCGCGTCGGCAACGGCAACTGAGGTGTGCGTATAGGCGGCGGCATTGAGTACAACGCCGAGCGAACCCTGGGCTTCCTGAAGGAGGCTGACGAGTTCGCCCTCGTGGTTGGTCTGCCTGAACACAAGGCCGAGGCCATGTCGCTCACAGGCCCGGCGGCAGGTCTCCTCGACATCGGACAAGGTCGCACGGCCGTACACGTCCGGCTCGCGCGTGCCGAGCAGGTTCAGGTTCGGTCCGTTGAGAACATGCACGGTGTCAGGCATCGCGCCTCTAGGAATAAGCCGCCGTCCAGCTTTTGCCGGAGGCTGCGGGTTTATAGGCAATGCCCAGGCCCGCGCCAAGCCCCGCGCCGTCCGTCCCCATAGTTAATCCCAAGACGCAAGGTCGCGGGAACCTGGAGGGGAGCGTTCAGGCGCCGATGCCGTTCCCGCGAAACGGGCTCAGCACTGGGTCTTTCCGCAGGCCCGCACCGAGTCGATCGCGCTCTTGAGCTGGTCATGGCCGACCGCACCCACGATGACCGCGTCGCCCGTGACATAGCTCGGCGTGCCGTCGATGCCGAGCGCGTCGGCGATCTTCAGGCTCTCCTGGAGCGTGGCGTTGACTTCCGGATCGGACATCGCCTTCTCCAGCGCCGCCTTGTCGATGCCGACCTCCTTGGCCGCCGCGAGCGCCTTTTCCCGGTTGGCCTGACCGCGCTCGCCGAGGAGCTTCTGGTGGAAGGCGAAATACTTGTCCGGCGCGGTCAGTCGCACCGCGACCGCCACCTGGGCGGCTTCGACCGAACCCGGTCCAAGCACCGGGAATTCCTTCAGCACGACCTTGAGCTTGGGGTCGTCCTGGGTGAGCTTTACGAGGTCGGCCAGCGCCCTTTTGCAGTAGCCGCAATTATAGTCGAAGAACTCGACCAGGGTGACGTCGCCATCGGGATTGCCGACCACGGTGCCGCGCGGAGAATCGAACACCAGCGGCTTCATCGCGGTGAGCGCCTCGTTGCGCTGGTTGGCTTCCGCGGCGGCCTGGCGCTTCTGCAGCTCCATGATCGCTTCCTGGATCACCTCCGGGTTCTTCAGGAGGTACTCGCGGATAACGCCTTCGAACTCCTTGCGCTGCGTGTCGTCGAGCGCGGCAGCCGGAGCCAGGCCGACGCCGAGGAGGAGGCAGGCGGCGATCGCACTGCGCCCGGCGCGGCGGAGAAAAGTGGGGGTCGGCATGTTCATCTCCGGAAAGAGCCTAGCTCGATGGTCATCGGTCAGGGGCGGCGTTTCTGCCGGCTGTCCACGGGGGGCTTGAAATTCACGATGTCGTCAGCCTTGAGCCAGCCCGGCGAGCCAAGCTTGAACCCGGTGCGCGCGCGGCTCGCCAGTTCGCGGGCAAGCTTGAAGTCGCCGCCCACGAAAGCGGACTGGGCCGAGGCGAGATCCGCGTTGGGAATGTCGCCCTTGTCGCCGTAGGCCATGGCGAGATAGCGCCAGCCGGCGGGCGAATCGGGTTCACGCTGCAGGCTGAAGGTCAGCTCGCGCACGGCCTCGTCCATGACCGACTTGTCGTCGGTGGCGACCAGCGCCTGACCGAGCAGCATGCGGATCAGGGGATTGCCTTTCGACAGCCGCACGGCCTGACGCAGCGGGGGCACCGCCTCGCGCGCGCGGCCCGCTTCCAGCAGGGCCTGACCCTTGATCTCGTGGAAATAGGGATTGCCCGGTTCGGTGGCGATGAGGGCGTCGATCTGCCGGACCGCGCCGGGAATGCTGCCAAACCGGTAGGCGGAGATGGCGCGGGCATAGCGCGCGGGCAGCGAGTTGTCGGACGGCGGATAGACGCGGTTCACCGAATCCGGCGTCTGGGTGTAGCCGACGAGCTTGGCCCGCATCATGTCGTGCCGGGCCTGAAGCGCCGCTGGGTCCTTGGCGTTGAAATAGGGGCTCTTATGCGCAAGGTCGGTCAGCAGCGCGATGCGCTCGCTGGCCATGGGATGGCTCAGCACATAGGGATCGATGCGCTGGCTGATGAACATCTGCTCGTTCTGGAAGCGCTCGAACGTCGTCAGCATTCCGGCGGCCGATTGCTTGGTCGCGTTCAGATAGGTGATGGCGGAACGGTCGGCCGCCATTTCCTCGCCGCGCTGATAGGCGAGCAGGGTCCGGCGCATCATGTCCTGCGGCATCATCATCGCCCCGGCCGCCGCGCCGCCCATATTGGTCCCCGTCGCCGCGCCGGCCGCCACGCCGCCCGCGGCGAGCAGCATGGCGACGATGGCCGCGGTCTGCGCGGTTTCAAGCTGCTGGCGCATGCGCGCGAGATGGCCGCCGGCGATGTGGCCGGTTTCGTGCGCCAGCACGCCGATCACCTCGTTCGGGGTCTTGGACTGCTTGAGCGCACCAGTGTTGATGAAGATGCGCTTTCCATCGGCGACGAACGCATTGAACGCATTGTCGCCGATGAGGACGACCTGGATGTTCTGCTGGCTGAGGCCCGCCGCCTTGAAGATCGGGCGCGTGTAGTCGCGCATCAGCGACTCGATCTCGGCATCGCGGATGATGGTGGGGTTGCGCGATTGCGCGTGGGCGGGGCCGGCCGCCAGCATGCCGCTGGCGAGGAGCGCGAGGCCATAGGCCGCACGGCCGACCGCCCGGGTGCCGCGCGCGAGCGCGCCGGCCGGGAGAGGCCGCATCGGGCCGGGGCGTGAGGGCCTTGGCCGAAGCGAGGGGTTGTCAAGGCGTAACGGACGCATCATCCATCGTCTTAGCTGAATATGCGGGGACCTGACGCTGTCATCGACGCAGGGTCAAGTCTTCCGCTCATCATCTTCATTTGAAGTGGCCGAGACCACCCGGTGATTGCGGCGTGGATACGGCATAGCAGGCGGGATCGAGCCGAATGACTGTATCTCATGCGTCTTTCCGGAGCGGCACCGCGATTCTGGCTCAGGCGTCGCGGCGCAGCGAGATCGCGTCCTTCATCGTGATGGATGTGATGGAGCGGGCTGCACGGATCGAGGCCGAGGGTGGGCACGTCATCCACATGGAAGTCGGCCAGCCCGCCGCGCCCGCACCCGACAGCGCCCGCGAGGCCGCGCGCCGCGCGCTCGACCATGGCCGCATCGGCTACACCACCGCGCTGGGGCTGCCCTCGCTCCGGGCCCGAATCGCCCGTCACTATGGCGACAGCTACGGCGTGGACCTCGATCCGGCGCGCGTGGTGGTGACGACCGGCTCGTCGGCCGGGTTCATTCTGGCCTTCCTCGCCATGTTCGAGCCGGGCGACCGGGTGGCGATCGCCAATCCCGGCTATCCGCCCTACCGGCACATCCTGACCGCGCTGGGCTGCGAGCCGGTGCTGATCGAAACCGATGCCGCCTCGCGCTGGGTGATCACGCCCGAAGCGCTCGCCGACGCCCACCGGCAGGCACCGCTGAAGGGTGTGCTGGTGGCGAGCCCGGCCAATCCGACCGGCACCATGATGCGCCCCGAGGCGCTTGCCGAACTGGTCGCCACCGCCGAGGCGCTGGGCATCCGCTTCATTTCCGACGAGATCTATCACGGGCTGGACTACGCCTTCCCGGCCACCACCGCTGCCGCGCTGAGCGCCAACGCCACCATTATCAACTCGTTCTCGAAATATTTCTGCATGACCGGCTGGCGGGTGGGCTGGATGGTGATGCCCGCCCCGCTGGTGCGCGCGGCCGAGCGCCTGCAGCAGAACCTGACCATTTCCGTTCCCACGCTCTCGCAGATCGCAGCCGAGGCGGCGTTCGATGGCGCGGCGCAGATGGAGGCGGTGAAGCATGGCTATGAAGAGAACCGGCTGATCCTCACCCAGGCGTTGCCGCGCGCGGGGCTGCCGGAATTCCTGCCGGTGGACGGAGCGTTCTACCTCTACGCCGACATTTCGCGCTTCACGGACGATTCGGCCGCCTTCGCGCGGCGGCTGCTCGACGAGGCGCATGTGGCGACGACCCCGGGGGTGGATTTCGATCCCCATCGCGGCCACCACTATCTGCGGCTGTCCTATGCCGGCGCACTCGAAGAGATGCGCGAGGCGGTGGCGCGCATCGGCGCGTTCCTCGCCCGAGGGTGAGGCGGGGCGCCCGGTACCGTCCGGCCCGAGCCATCGATCGGAATCAAAAAAGCCCCGCGAGCGTTCGCTCGCGGGGCTTTTGTTTGCAGGCTTGAGGGGAGCCTTACTCGCCGAACAGCTTGCGCTGCCACCAGCCGGTGCGGCGCGGACGGTCCGGCTCCGGCGCGGCGGGAGCGGCGGCGTCAGCCGGGGCCGGCTCACTTTCGGGAGCGGTCTCGACCGGGGCGGCCTCAGCCGGCGCCGGCTCCTGCGACACGGTCTCCGACCGCATCTCGGAGGCCATGGCGTCCGGCGTGCCGTCTTCCGTCGGCTCGGCCGCAACCACGGGAGCCCGTTCGCGGACCGTCGAGCGACGGCGGCGCGGCTTCGGCTTGGCCTCCTCGGCGGGAGCCTCGGCCGGGGCTTCCGGCTCCGGCGCCGCAACCGCGGCCACCGGCTCGGCGTCGGCGACAGGCGCTTCGGGGGAGGCGTCCACCGAAACCTCGGGCGCATCGCCCTCGGTCTTCTCGCCCCGCGTACGGCGACCACCGCGACGGCCACGCCGTGGGCGGGCCTTCTCGGCGGCCGGCTCGTCCGTCGTCTCGGACGATTCGCTCACTGCGGCCTCGGCCAGCGCGACCGCCTGTTCGGCAGCCTCGCCGACGACCGGAGCCTCGGCAACGGGGGCTTCGTCAACAGGGGCTTCGGCGTCCGTCGATCCGGCGGGGCTCGACGCGTCGCTGGCCAGCTCGCCGGCGTTGTCGTCCTTGCCGCCGTCTTCGCGATCGTCCTCGAACTCGATGCCAGCCGTGTCGTTGTCCGAACCGCCGTTCTCGTCGGCCCGGGCACCGTTCTCGCTGCCACCGCGCCGCCGACGGCGCCGACGGCGCCGACGGCGATTATTGCCGTCGCCGGCCTCGGCGGTGTCCGCACGCGGCTCGGAGTGCGCGGGAGCGGCCTCAGTGGCCTCCTCGACCTCGTCGTCGATATCTTCCGCGATGACGACCTCGTCTTCCGGCTCGGCAATCACTTCAGGCGGGCGCGGCAGCGGGATCGGATTCAGCACCGCTTCGCCCTTGTCGATGGCGAAGGGGGTAAGCCCGGTCAGCGTCGGATCGGCGCTGATGGTGATGATGACCCCGAAGCGCTCTTCCAGCTCATGGAGATGGCCGCGCTTGTGGTTGAGCACGTAGAGCGCGTTCTCGGTGCGGGTGCGCACGACGAGGTTATGGGTGTTCGAGCGCTGCAGCAGGTCCTCGCAGGCGCGAAGCATCTGCAGTGCGACGGAGGGGGAGGAGCGCACGTGGCCGGTGCCGCCGCAGTGCGGACACACCTCGGTGGAGCTTTCCAGCACGCCGGTGCGGATGCGCTGGCGGCTCATCTCCATCAGGCCGAAATGCGAGATGCGGCCGAGCTGGATGCGCGCGCGGTCGTTCTTCAGGCAATCCTTGAGCTTGCGCTCGACCGCCCGGCTGTTGCGCTTCTCGTCCATGTCGATGAAGTCGATCACGACGAGCCCGGCGAGATCGCGCAGGCGCAGCTGGCGGGCGACTTCCTCGGCGGCTTCGAGGTTGGTCTTGAGCGCCGTGTCCTCGATGTTGTGCTCGCGTGTCGAGCGCCCCGAGTTCACGTCGATCGAGACCAGCGCCTCGGTCGGGTTGATGACGAGATAGCCGCCGGACTTGAGCTGGACCTGCGGCAGGAACATCGCGTCCAGCTGGCTCTCCACGCCGAAGCGGGTGAACACGGGCTGAAGTTCCTTGTAGGGCTTCACGTTCTTCGCATGGCTCGGCATGAGCATGCGCATGAAGTCCTTGGCCTCGCGGTAGCCTTCGTCGCCGGCGACGAGAACCTCGTCGATGTCCTTGTTGTAGAGGTCGCGGATCGAGCGCTTGATCAGCGAGCCTTCCTCATAGACCAGTGAGGGCGCGGTCGAACCCAGGGTGAGCTCGCGCACATTCTCCCACAGGCGCAGCAGGTATTCGAAGTCGCGCTTGATCTCGGCCTTGGTGCGGTTGGCGCCGGCGGTGCGCAGGATGACGCCCATGCCCTCCGGCACTTCGAGGTCGGAGGCGACTTCCTTCAGGCGCTTGCGATCATCGGCGGAGGTGATCTTGCGCGAAATGCCGCCACCGCGGGCGGTATTGGGCATCAGCACCGAATAGCGGCCGGCAAGCGACAGATAGGTGGTGAGCGCCGCGCCCTTGTTGCCGCGCTCTTCCTTGACCACCTGCACCAGCATGATCTGCCGGCGCTTGATCACTTCCTGGATCTTGTAGGAACGGGCACGGGTGCGCGTCGCCTGGCGCTCGGGCACTTCTTCCATGGCGTCGTCCGAGCCGACCTGCTCGACGACATCGTCCTCGCTGGCGATTTCCTCGATCTCGCCGCCCGGCTCGTCATCACTGGAGGCCGCGCGGCGGCGCGAGCGCCTGGGCTTCTCCTCGACCTCTTCGGCGTCGGCCGCGTCAGCGGAAACCGCTTCGTCCGCCGCCGCGTTCTTCGCGGAGCTGCGCCGACGCGAGGAGCGCTTGGGCTTGTCCTCGTTCTCGTCCTCGGCTTCCTTGCGCTGGTGACGCTCTTCCTCGTCGAGCAGCGCCTGCCGGTCGGCGACCGGGATCTGGTAGTAATCGGGATGGATCTCGCTGAAGGCGAGGAAGCCGTGCCGGTTGCCGCCATATTCGACGAAGGCGGCCTGAAGCGACGGCTCGACCCGCGTTACTTTCGCGAGATAGATATTGCCGCGCAGCGGCTTGCGGTTGGCAGCCTCGAAGTCGAATTCCTCGACTCGACTGCCGCGCACCACGACCACCCGTGTCTCTTCCGGGTGGGTGGCGTCGATAAGCATCTTGTTGGCCATTGAACTCTCATATCCGGCAGCGGTGGCGTCGACGTCGCTTGCGACGCCCGACGGCGTGAACCGTGCCTGTAAGCGGTGACCGATAACGGGTCGGAAAAACGGCGAGTTGGGCGCAGCGCCGCAATTGCGCTGGGCAGACGGAGAGCCGGCGACGTGGCCCGGCGGCGGTCACGGGAGCGACGGAGCGAAACGCCCCATCCCTCTTCCGCACTTGCCGGCTGACGCGTCATCGCTGAGTGCCGTCCATTCCTCGACCGAACAGGGTAAGCCGCGATCGCGCACGATCCGACTCGCGGCATATGGAGGCGAAGTGCGCGGGCGCGTCCGGCGCCGGACGTGAATGCTGCCGCGTCCGAAAGCCCGGTGGCGAGATCGGCGGTGCGCTGACCTTCGGCGTGGCGGACCTCAGCCCGCTCTCACGACGGTCACGAGCCCACTAATGGGCCCTGTCATGACCGGATGCGGGCTCCCATTGCTGGTTCGCCCATCGCCGCCGGACCGCGAATGCCGGAAGTCAAGCGAGCGACCCGGATATGCGAACCATATGCATGCCCTTAATAGCGGCATGCGTGCCGATTTGGCAAGGATCGACTGCATTCCATCGTGTCGCCGTCATCATGTCGCCACGCTGCCGCCGTTGCCACGGGGCCACGCGGTCGCCGGGATGTTTGGGCAAGCTCAACGATCGGTTAACCGCGCGTTTATATTTCGTTAGAGAATAGCGCAGGGACGAGGTGGTGCACGCGTGGATCTTGGAGGCCGGGCCCCGACATGAATTGGCGTAAGGCCATGATGGCGATCACGCTCGCGACGGCGGCTGCCTTCGCGTCGATGTGCGCGCACGCCCAGGCCGGGTCGGGGGACAGCGAGCCGGCCGTCGCCACCGATGCGCGCCTCGCCGGAGACGGCGAGCGCACGCGGCTGGTGGTGGATCTCTCGCATTCGGTGCCGCTCGGCGCCTTCACCCTCGCCGATCCCTATCGCGTGGTGGTGGATGTGCCCGACGTGATCTTCACCCTGCCCACAAGCGCGGGGCAGGAGGGCAGGGGGCTCGTCACCGCCTACCGCTTCGGCCTTTTCGCCCCCGGCAAGGCGCGGATCGTCATGGACGTTTCCGCGCCGGTGAAGATCGACAAGGCGTTCGTGCTGGAGCCGGTGGACGGCCAGCCCGCGCGCCTGGTGATCGATCTGGTCAAGACCGACCGCCGCTCCTTTCTCAAGACGGTTGCCGCCCCCGTGCGCCGGATCGAGCAGCCGCCCATGCCCGAGCCGTCAGTCGCCATCGTCGGCGACAACCGGCCAGTGGTGGTGATCGACCCCGGCCATGGCGGTATTGATCCGGGTGCGGTGAATGCGGCTTTCGGCGTCTCCGAGAAGGAGCTGGTCCTCGCCATCGCGATCCAGCTGCGCAACAAGCTCGCCGCCACCGGGAATTACCGGGTGATGATGACCCGGGACGACGATTCGTACGTGCCGCTGGGGCAGCGGGTGCGGTTCGCCCGCGAGAGTGGTGCGCGACTGTTCATCTCGCTCCACGCCGATTCGCTTTCGGTGAATGACGGCAATGTGCGCGGGGCCACCATCTACACGCTGTCGGACCGCGCCTCGGACTCTGAAGCGCAGCGCCTGGCTGATTCGGAAAATAAGGCCGACATGATCGCCGGCGTCGATCTCTCCGAGGAGCCGGCGGACGTTGCCGGCATCCTGTTCGACCTGGCGCAGCGCGAGACCCGCAATTTCTCGGCCCAGTTCGCGCGCTCGCTCGCCGGCTCCGTCGAATCGACGGCGCGCATGCACAAATCGCCGCTCAAATCGGCGGGCTTCAAGGTGCTGAAGGCGCCGGACGTGCCGTCGGTGCTGTTCGAACTCGGCTATCTTTCCAGCGCTAAGGACCTCGAACTCATGACATCGGCGTCCTGGCAGTCTAATGTCACCGACGCCATGCTGGTGGCGATCGACGCCTATTTCGCGGCTCAGAAGCCCGTGGAGCCGCTACCGGTCGCCATGCCCGCCAGTTTGGGAACAACGGTTGGTGATTCCAGCAATGGAAGCCGGCCCGGGGCCGCTATTAGGCCATAGTTGCCCCGCACACGGGGCCTCAGGGCGACGTCGGACAAATGGCCATCTCTGCGTAAGGCGGGGATCGGTCGCAGTTGAGAGGGCCAGGCCGGATGCGGCTGCTACTTCGGTTCCTGGGTTTTCTGTTCGCCCTTGGCACCATCGTCTTTGTCATTGGTGGCGCTGTCGCCGGGTATTTCGTCTGGAAGTTCTCTCAGGACCTGCCGGAATATTCCCAGCTGCAGAATTACGAGCCGCCGGTGATGACGCGCATTCACGCCGCGGATGGCGCGCTTCTGGCTGAGTACGCCAAGGAGCGCCGCCTTTATCTGCCGATCCAGAACATACCCAAGCGGGTGATCGACGCCTTCATCTCGGCGGAAGACAAGAATTTCTATTCCCATGGCGGCATCGACGTCACCGGCATCGCCCGTGCGGCGTTCGCCTATCTGCAGAACTACGGCTCGGGCCGCCGCCCGCAGGGCGCCTCGACCATTACCCAGCAGGTGGCGAAGAATTTCCTCCTGACCAACGAGGTCTCGCTGGACCGCAAGGTCAAGGAAGCCCTGCTGGCCCTGCGCATGGAGCGCGCCTATTCCAAGGACAAGATTCTCGAGCTGTATCTGAACGAGATCTATCTCGGCATCGGCTCCTATGGTGTGGCCGCCGCCTCGCTGCTCTATTTCGACAAGTCGGTCTCCGAGCTGACC
Organism: Ancylobacter pratisalsi; assembly: GCF_010669125.1. NCBI lineage: Bacteria > Pseudomonadati > Pseudomonadota > Alphaproteobacteria > Hyphomicrobiales > Xanthobacteraceae > Ancylobacter > Ancylobacter pratisalsi. The sequence continues at coordinate 251,192 of NZ_CP048630.1, read as the reverse complement.
GTGGCGGAGGCGGCCTACCTCGCCGCGCTGCCCAAGGGCCCGAACAACTATCATCCCTTCCGCCGTCACGAGGCCGCCATCGAACGCCGCAACTGGGTGATCGATCGCATGGCCGAGAATGGCTACATCACGCAGAAGGAAGCCGACGACGCCAAGGCGACCGACCTCGCCGTGACCGTGCGCCCGACCGGCGCGCATATCTTCTCCGCCGAGTACTTCGCCGAAGAAGTGCGCCGCGAGATCTACGAGCGCTATGGCGAGGACAAGCTGTATGGCGGCGGCCTCTCCGTCCGCACCACGCTGAACCCCAAGTTGCAGCTCATCGCCAAGAAGGCGCTGATCGACGGCCTGACGCGCTATGACGAGGCGCGCGGCTGGCATGGCGTGGTCACCCGTATCGACACCGAAGGCGACTGGGGTGCGCGGCTGGCGGATGTGCGCACCTTCACCGATATCCCTTGGCGCCTTGCCGTGGTGCTGGAATCCGACGCCAAGTCGGCGCGTATCGGCCTCCAGCCGCAGCGCGATCGTACCGGCTCGATCGCCAAGCAGCGCGACGTTGGGCTGATTACCGCGGACGGCGCCAAATGGGCCATCAGCGGCAAGAAGGCCGGTGTCGATTCGGTTCTGAAGCCCGGCGATGTCGTCTATGTCGAAGCGATCGACGACAAGCCGGACCAGTGGCGCCTGCGCCAGCAGCCCAAGATCGAGGGCGCGCTGGTGGCGATGGACCCGTGGACCGGCCGCGTGCTGGCAATGGCGGGTGGCTTCTCCTTCGACGAGAGCCAGTTCAACCGCGCCACCCAGGCGATGCGCCAGCCCGGCTCGTCCTTCAAGCCCTTCGTCTATGCCGCCGCGCTGGACAATGGCTACACGCCCTCGAGCGTGATCATGGACGCGCCGTTCGAGCTGAACCAGGCGGGCCAGCCGGTGTGGCGGCCGGAGAACTACAGCGGCAAGTTCTACGGTCCGCAGACCCTGCGCTTTGGCATCGAGCAGTCGCGCAACGTGATGACCGTGCGCCTCGCCAATGACCTCGGCATGCCGACCATCGCCGAATACGCCAAGCGTTTCGGCGTGGTCGACAACCTGCTTCCGGTGCTCTCCATGTCGCTGGGCGCGGGCGAAACCACGGTGCTGCGGATGGCGGGTGGCTATTCGGAATTCGCCAATGGCGGAAAGAAGATAAAGCCCACCCTGATCGACCGCATCCAGGACCGCTACGGCAAGACGATCTACCGGCACGACGAGCGTGAATGCCGTGGCTGCGACGCGCAGAGCTGGCAGCACCAGCCCGAACCGACCCTGATCGACCGTCGCGAGCAGGTGCTCGACCCGATGACCGCGTATCAGGTCACCTCCCTGCTGGAGGGCGTGGTTCAGCGCGGTACCGGTACGGCGCTGAAGGTGCTCGGCAAGCCGATCGCCGGCAAGACCGGCACCACGAACGAGGAGAAGGACGCCTGGTTCGTGGGCTATACGCCGGACATCGTCGTCGCGGTCTATCTGGGCTTCGATACGCCCAAGCCGATGGGGCGTGGTTCAACGGGCGGCCATCTCGCAGCGCCGGTGGTGCGGGACTTCCTGCAGGCGGCGCTGGCCGATCGCCCCGCAGTGCCTTTCCGCGTGCCGCCGGGGATCAAGCTGATCCGCATCAATCCCAAGAGCGGCCTGCGCGCCGGATCTGGAGACAAGTCGATCCTGGAGGCGTTCAAGCCGGGCACCGCGCCGCCCGACAGCTATTCGGTGATCGGGGCGACGGACGCCGCGGGCAATCCGGTCGGCGTTTCGCCGGAGGCTGACCGGGCGCTTGGCAATAGCGGGACCGGCGGGCTCTACTGAGCCCGCCCCGCCTGCTCCTCAGCCATCATAGGGCGAGGCCTTGAAGGCGGGCAGGGCTTCGGCGCGTGCCGTGAGCGCCGCCAGCTTCGGGAAGGCCTCGGCCGCCACGATGTCGGGAAGCATGTTCCGTGTGAAGGTGAAGGCGATCGAGGCGGTGATGTCCGCCTGCATCGGGCGCTCGCCCACCAGCCAGCCGTCGCCGATCTCGGCCTCAAGCAGGCGATAGGCCTCCATCAACTGGCCGTGGACACGGTCGAGCCAGGGCTGGTGACGCTTTTCCTCCGGCCGGAGCTGGTGCTCATAGACGATCTGCACCGTCTTTTCGCAGGCCGCGAGGGCGAGGCCGACGACGCGCTGCCCGCGCGCATGGTCCGCGATGGCGGCGGGCTCCAGGCTGCGTCCGGGGACGGCCATCCGTTCGGCATGGGCGATGATCAACGTCGAATCCATGAGGACGAGGCCGTCATCGGTCACCAGCGTCGGCGCCTTGACCACCGGATTGATCGCGGCGAAGGCGTCGTAGTGCCGGAAGACCGACAGGCTCTCATGGGTGAAGGGCAGGTCGAGCAATGTCAGCGAGACCGCCACGCGGCGGACATAGGGCGAATCAAGCATGCCGATGAGACGCACGGGTCATTTCTCCCTGCGAGGGGTGTACGGAAGGGGAGGCGATCTTAAGTGTATTCACGCGCGGTGCCAGTGTTCGCGTACCGAAAACCGCCGAATGGCTCGCCCGTCGCGCCGCCCGTTTACAGTCCCGCCTAACGTCTCTATTTTCCGCCGCCTTTCCATGTCCTTGTGAGAGTGTTCCTTATGCGCGCCGAGCTCGCCGCGAGCGTCGACGAAATCCGCGAAGCCGCCGGTCTTCTCCGGCAGCACATCGATTTCGACCGTTCCAAAGCCCGCCTGGCGGAGCTCAACGCGCTCGCCGAGGATCCCAATCTCTGGAACGATCCCGATCGCGCGCAGAAGCTGATGCAGGAGCGCGGCACGCTGGAGGATGGACTCGGCGCGCTTGAGCGCATCACCCGCGAGCTTGACGACAATGTCGAGCTGATCGAGCTGGGCGAGATGGAAGGCGACTCCGGCATCGTCGACGAGGCGGCCGCCGCGCTCGATCGGCTCAAGGCCGAGGTCGCCCGCCGCCAGCTCGAAGCCCTGCTTTCCGGCGAGGCCGATTCGAACGACAGCTATCTCGAAGTCCACGCCGGTGCCGGCGGCACCGACAGCCAGGACTGGGCTCTGATGCTGCTGCGCATGTACACCCGGTGGGCGGAACGGCGCGGCTTCAAGGTGGAGCTGATCGAAGAGTCGGCGGGTGAAACCGCCGGCATCAAGTCCGCCACCATTCTGGTGAAGGGCCACAATGCCTATGGCTGGCTGAAGACCGAGGGCGGCGTGCATCGCCTGGTGCGCATCTCGCCGTTCGATTCGAATGCGCGGCGCCAGACCTCGTTCTCGTCGGTGGATGTCTACCCGGTGATCGATGACCGCATCGTCGTCGACATCAAGGAAAGCGACCTGCGCATCGACACCATGCGTTCCGGCGGTGCCGGCGGCCAGCACGTCAACAAGACCGAATCGGCGGTGCGCTTCACCCATATTCCGACCGGTATCGCCGTGGTGGCGCAGGGCGACCGTTCCCAGCACAAGAACCGGGCGACGGCGTGGGAAATGCTGCGCGCCAAGCTCTACGAGATGGAGCTGAAGAAGCGCGAGGCTCAGGCGGCCGCCGACCAGGCCGCCAAGACCGACATCGGCTGGGGCCATCAGATCCGCTCCTATGTGCTCCAGCCCTACCAGCTGGTGAAGGACCTGCGCACCGGCGTTTCCTCCGGCACGCCGCAGGAAGTGCTCGATGGCGATCTCGATCCCTTCATGGAAGCGGCGCTGGCCCAGCGCGCCTATGGCGGCGGCCCGACGAATGTCGAGGACGTCGACTGAGTTTGCGGGCCCGCCGTGCCGCGACGACGCGGGAAAGGCGGGCGCTACGCTCCCCCCTGCGTGAGTCCCTCGCCGGGTCGGTCCCCCGCTAGAGGGCCCTTGCCGCCTCCAGCACTTCGGCCGCGTGGCCGGCGACCTTGACCTTGGGCCACACGCGGGCGATGCGCCCCTCGGCGTCGATCAGCACGGTGCTGCGCTCCACGCCCATATATGTGCGGCCATACATGCTTTTCTCGACCCAGACGCCATAGGCCTCGAGCATGGCATGCTCCTCGTCGCCGGCGAGCGTCAGGGAGAGCGCCTGCTTGGTGCGAAATTTTCCGATGGCCTTGAGCGGATCGGGTGAAATCCCGATGACCCGTGTCTGCGCCGCACTAAAATCCGGACCGAGGCGGTCGAAGTCATGGGCTTCGAGCGTGCAGCCCGGAGTGTTGGCCTTCGGATAGAAATAGAGGACGAGCTTCTGCCCACGAAGGCTGTCGAGGGTGACGGTTTCGCCGGTGTCGGTGGAAATCGTGAAGTCGGGTGCGGGTTTGCCGGCGGCGATCGCTGTCATTTGCCTTCCTTTCGGCGGTTTTTGGGTTGATCGGCTAAGGAACGAAAAGTGGATCGTCCTGTCGGCGGCACCTTTGAGGTGAAAGGGGTCGCGGGTGGCGGGCGGCGCGGGCATTATGTCGTAACTCGCGGAGATTCGAAGCTTTCATGAAGCAGCCGACCACCCGGAAGGCGGATGCTGGTGCGAAGCGTGTTGTCAGGCGGCCTCGTCTGCGGCGCATCGCCAAGGCATGCGCCGACGCGCCTGTTCGCAAGCGCCGCTGGCTGCGCGTGTGCGGCTGGTCGCTGGGAACCCTTATGGGCCTCGCGATCGCGTCGGTTGTGGGCGTGTATCTGATGTTCACCACCGGCCTGCTGACGGTGGACATGGCCCGGCCCTACATCGAAAGCGCACTGGAAGCACGTCTGGGCGGCGGCCGCACGGTCCAGATCGGCGAGATCGTCGCCGATCGCGCGCTCGATGGCGGCGTGCTGCTGAAGGCGAGCAACATCGTCGTGCGCGACGCTGCGGGTGACGTGATCGCGATCGCCCCGCAGGCGGATGTGACGATGCAGGACGGGCTGCTTCCCTGGGTGAACCGGCCGCGCCGCATCGACCTCGTGGGCGTCAAGGTCACGGTGCGCATCGATGCGCAGGGCGGCATTGCGATCTCCACGGAGGGCGGCAAGCCTATCGCGGCTCCCGCGGCAGACGTCCCTCCCGTGGTGGCGCCGCGACAGGGCGCGCCGAGCTCCACCGGCGACAACGCTCCCACCGTCACGGCCGCCGACCAGTTGGCGACACCAGTGGGTCCGCTGCGGCTTTCCAGCCTTGCGGCCTTCGCGGATGCCATTGATCGTGGCGGGTTGGATGGCGGCGACCTTTCCGAGGTGGGTCTCAAGGACGGCATCCTGGTCGTGCGCAGCGACATCAGCGGCCGGCAATGGACCTTCGACGACATCGATCTTTCGCTGTCGCGCCCCTCTCAGGGCGGCATGAGCTTCGATCTCACCGCCGGGGGCACGGATGGCCCCTGGTCGGCGAGCGCCACCATCGGCGCCCTCACCGAGGGCCAGCGGCCTCTCACCCTCAAGGTGCGGGACCTTGCGCCGCGCGACCTGATGATCGCCGCCGGGCAGGCCGATGCCGATCTTGTCGCCACCTCGCCGCTCTCTCTGGATTTCTCCGCCCGCATCGACAATCAGGGTCTGCTGATCGCCAGTGAGGGCCGCCTTGTCGCCGGCGCCGGCGAATTCCAGCTCGGGCCGGATGTCGCCGGGCGCACCCTCGTCGACGAAGCCTCGCTCACGTTCAAGTTCGACCCGGTCCGCCATGTGCTCGCCCTGACGCCGCTGTCGATCCAGGCCGGCCCGTTCGGGCTTGAGCTGAACGCCGAGATCAAGGGCCCGCTGGAGGCGGACGGCAAATGGCAGCTTCGCAGTACCAAGGCGCGGGCGAGCTTTGGCGGTGGCGGCATCTATTCCGAGAAAGAGCCTCCGCTCATACTCGATGATGTCGCGGTTCTCCTCTCCATGGACACGGCGGCGCATCGCATCTCGATCGATCAGGCCGTGTTCAAGGGTCCGCAGGGCGGGGTGACGCTCTCCGGCGCGCTGGATATTGGCTCGGAGCGGCCCTCGCTCGCGCTTTCGGTCAGCGCGACGCCGATGTCCGCGACGTCGCTCAAGCGGCTCTGGCCCATCGTTGCCGCTCCGGACGTGCGTAAATGGGTCTATGAGCACATCGTCTCGGGCGACGTGTCCCGAGCCGAGATCGCCTTTGACGCGCCGCTGGATTCGATTGGCAACAAGCAGCGCCCGCTGGCCGCCGAGGCGGTGTCGATCAATGTGGTCGGCAGCAATGGCGTGCTGCGGCCGATCCCGGAACTTCCTCCGCTGGAGGGAGCCGACCTCGCGGTGGAGGCGACGGGACGAAGCGCGCATGTGGTGGCGAGCCGGGCGAGCATCACCACGCCTGGAGGGCGCAAGCTCGACCTGCCTGAGGGCGTTCTGGACGTGCCGAACGTCATCATGGACAACCCGCCCGCCAAGCTGCAGCTGACGGTCAGCGGCCCGGCGGCGGCGGCGGTGGAGCTGGCCAGCCGGCCGCCGCTGCGCGGCGCGGCGGCCGAGCAGATGAACCCTGACGGTGTCGGCGGCACCATCAATGGCACGGCGCAGATCAACATCAAGCTGTCCGAACACATCAAGCCCGCCGACGTCGACTATGCCTTCGACGCCAACCTGACCGACTTCAGCGCCGATGACGTGTTTCTCGGCCAGAAGCTGAACAGTGCGACGGTGCGCGCCTTCGTCACGCCGGCGGCGACCGTGCTGCGCGGCGAGGGCAAGGTGGGCGGCGCGCCGGCGAGTTTCGAATACACCCGGCCATCCACGGGCGATGCCACCTTCACCATCGCCGCGACGCTCGACGATGCCGCGCGCGCCAATCTCAATCTGGACCTTGCCAGCATATCGGGAACGGTGGGCGTCAAGCTCTCCGGCAAGATCGGCACCAAGACCAGGACGGCGGATGTCGACCTCGACCTCACCAATGCGCGGCTTGCCGAACTGGTGCCGGGCTGGTCGAAGCCGGCGGGAAAGCCAGCCCGTTTGACGGCTGACGCGGTGATCAACAACTCGGGGACGCAGCTGGACAATCTCGTCATCACCGGGCAGGGCGTGAACATTCGCGGTTCGGTCGATCTCGATGCCAAGTCCGCGCTGGTGAGCGCCAACCTGCCGACCTTCCAGCTTTCCGATGGCGACAAGGCCAGTGTGAAGGCCGAGAACGTCGACGGCGTGATGAAGCTGACCGTGCGCGGCGAGGTGATTGAGGCCCGCGCTTTCCTGAAGAACCTGCTCGAAGCTCCGGTGGCCGGTGCCCGCAACGAAAAGCCGCCCGATATCGATCTCGACGTCAATCTCGGCGTGGTCGCGGGCAATAATGGCGAGACCATGCGCCAGGCGGTGCTGCGCATGTCGCGGCGCGGCGGCACGCTGACGGCGTTCGATCTGGCGGCAATGGTCGGGCGGGGCGGCGGCGTGAAGGGCGAACTGACGACGCAGAACGGGCGCCCGCTGCTGCGGGTGGCGACCAGCGACGCTGGCGCGCTGCTGCGGTTCGTCGATCTGTATTCGCGAATCTATGGCGGCGATCTGTGGATCGACGTCGACCCCCCGAACGGCAGCGGCAAGCCGCAGAGCGGCGTGGTCAACATGCGCGACTTCACCATTCGCGGCGAGCCGGGGCTGGACCGGCTGATCGCGGCGGCGCCGAGCCAGACCAAGGATGGGCGCCCCGCGCCCGGCGCGGCGGTTGCGTTCCGCAAGATGCAGGCTGATTTCCAGCGCTCGGCGGAACAGCTGAACATTCGCGACGGCGCGATCTGGGGCCCCTCGATCGGCTCGACTTTCGACGGCACGCTCGACTTCGCCGCCGATCGCGTCGCGGTGCGCGGCACCTATGTGCCGGCCTACGGACTGAACAACCTGTTCAGCCGCGTGCCGGTGCTGGGCTTCTTCCTGGGTGGCGGTCCCAATGAAGGGCTGGTCGGTGTGACCTATGAGGTTGTCGGTCCCCTCAGCGGGCCGACCTTGCGGGTGAACCCGATCTCCGCTGTGGCGCCCGGTTTCCTGCGCAAGATATTCGAGTTCCGGCAGGCGCCCGATCCGACGCCTCCGGGACTGGTTCCGACCCGCTAGAACAATTTCAACGCATCATCCGTCACGCGCCCCGGCGCCCATTTCGCCCGATAGCGCTCCAGATCGGGCGTGAGCGAGGGGCATGACGCGCGCCGAAAGGTACGGCGCGCACGGATCACACGGGCTTCAGCAGCACATGCTTCTTCTTGCCGAAGGAGAGCTTGATCACGCCTTCCGGGGTCAGATCGGCCTGCGTGAGCATCATTTTGTCGTCGGTAACGACGACGTCGTTCACCCGCAGCCCGCCGCTCTTGATCTGGCGGCGTGCCTCGCCGTTCGAGGCAAGAAGGCCGGTGATCTCGGCGAAGGCCGAGAGCACGCCGATGCCGTCGCCGTGCAGCGCGCTGGCGGGCAGCTCCACCGTCGGCAGGTCGGCGGCGAGAGCGCCTTCCTCGAAGGTCTTGCGCGCCGTCTCCGCTGCCGCGTCGGCCGCGGCGCGGCCGTGGAGCAGCGCGGTCACCTCGGTGGCAAGGATCTTCTTGACCTCGTTGATCTCCGAACCGCCAAGCTGCGACAGACGGGCGATCTCGTCCATCGGCAGCGTGGTGTAGAGCTTGAGGAAGCGCGTGACGTCCGCGTCCTCGGTGTTGCGCCAGTACTGCCAGAACTCATAGGCACCGAGCATGTCGGCGTTGAGCCAAACGGCGCCGGAGAGCGACTTGCCCATCTTGGCGCCCGAGGAGGTGGTAAGCAGCGGCGAGGTCAGCGCGAAGAGCTGCTTGGTGCCCATGCGGTGGCCGAGATCGATGCCGTTGACGATGTTGCCCCACTGGTCGGAGCCGCCCATCTGCAGCCGGCAGTCATAACGTCTGGCCAGCTCGACGAAGTCGTAGGCCTGCAGGATCATGTAGTTGAATTCGAGGAAGGACAGCGACTGCTCGCGGTCCAGCCGGGTCTTCACGCTGTCGAAGGACAGCATGCGATTGACCGAGAAATGCCGGCCGACATCGCGCAGGAATTCAAGGTAGTTGAGCCCACGCAGCCAGTCGGCATTGTTGATCATCCGCGCGTCGCGAGGCCCCTCGCCATAGGTGAGGTAGTTCGAGAACACCTTCTTGATCGAGTCGATGTTGGCCTGGATGGTATCGACCGTCATCAGCTGGCGCGCATCGTCCTTGAACGAGGGATCGCCAACCATGCCGGTGCCGCCGCCCATCAGCGAAATCGCCCGGTGACCCGTCGCCTGCAGCCAGTGCAGCATCATGATCTGGATCAGCCCGCCGGCATGCAGGCTCGGTGCCGTGGGGTCGAAGCCGATATAGGCGGTGACGGTTTCCGTGGCGAACAGCTTGTCGAGGCCGTCTTCATCGGAAATCTGATGAATGAAGCCGCGCTCCTGGAGGATGCGGAGGAAGTCGGATCGGAAGGTGCTCATCTCAGGCCTGCGGGCATCAACGCCATATTAGGATCGGGCCGGTGATGTAACAGCTTCGCGCGTGGAAAGCATCCCGGGGGCAGTCTCATGGAGCAGTCGGTGAAGGCGATCGGGCTGATGAGCGGTACCTCGCTCGACGGGGTAGACTTGGCGGTTATCGAGACCGACGGGGAGACGGTCACCGCCTTCGGCCCGGGCCGTACCTACGCCTACACGCCCGAGGACCGCGTCGTCCTTGAGCGGGCGCTGGAGGAAGCGACCGGGCTGACCGAACGCGCCGCGCGCCCGGGCGTGCTGGCCGAGGCGGAGCGGCGCCTGACCGATCGGCATGCCGAGGCTTTGGCGGAGTTCTTTTCCACTTTTCCCGAACACCGCGACGTCGCCGTCATCGGTTTTCATGGCCAGACCGTCCTGCACCGCCCCGAGCGGCGCCTGACGGTGCAGATCGGCGATGGGGCAGGGCTGCTCCGCGCGGTGCAGGCCATGGTGCCCGGCCCCGGCCCGGTACTGGTGCATGATCTGCGGGCCGCCGATGTCGCGGCCGGTGGGGAGGGCGCGCCGCTGGTGCCGGTCTATCACCGCGCGCTGGTTCGAGGGTTGAAGACGGCGGGTCCTGTGGTCGTGCTGAATCTGGGCGGTGTCGCCAACATCACCTGGCTTGATGGCGAGATGGATCCGATTGCAGGCGACACGGGTCCGGCCAATGCGCTGATCGACGATTTCATGAAACAGCGCACCGGCGCGCCATTTGACCGCGACGGCGCCGCGGCAGCGGCTGGCCGGGTTGACGAGGCTGCGATCGCGCGGCTTCTGGATCATTCGTTCTTCGTCAAGGCGCCGCCGAAGTCGCTGGATCGCAACGATTTCCGTGCCTGGGTCGTCGAGCGGGCGGGGCTTGAGCATATGAGCGTCGAGGATGGCGCGGCGACGCTCACCGCGCTTACGGCAGCGTCGATCGCCGCCTGCCTCTCGTTGCTGCCGCGGCGCCCGGTTCTGCTCATTGCGGCAGGTGGCGGGGCGCATAATGCCACCTTGCTGCGCATGTTGCGCGAGCGGCTTTCTATCGAGGTCATTACAGCGGATGAGGTCGGCTGGTCTGGAGATCTCATGGAGGCGCAGGCCTTTGCCTTCCTGGCCGTACGTGCGCTGCGCGGACTGCCCCTGAGTTTTCCGACGACGACCGGCGTGCCATGCCCGATGACGGGCGGAGCCATTCTTCGTTCCTGAGGACGTTGCGCCCAAAGCGGAATTGAAGAGGGTATTCAGATTTTTTGAATAATGCGCGCGTCTGCCGCAGTATTCCTGAAACGCATTGGTGCGATGCAAAAGCGTATGATGCAATGCACAAAGTTCTGTATATCTTGAGGGCTCCCGGGAAGCCCGGCTCGCCAGGCAGGCAGCTTCCACTAATAGGCCTGGACAGAACTTTGGAGCAAAGAAGATGCGCAGCCTTGTTCGCGACATCCTTCCCTTGGCTGTCGCCGGGGGTCTCATCGCCATCGCCATCGCGGCGCCCCTGCGTGCCGAAGGCGCGCGGAACGGCCTTCAGCCGGGTACCGCGCAGAACATCCAGCTCGGCTATGTCACCGGCGTGGCCTACTACACGCCCGACACCGACGGCTATCATGTCATCGCGACCCTGAGCGTTGCTGACGGCGCCCCGGTACGCGTCGCCGCCACGCTGCAGCCCGAGCAGAAGGTGAGCTTCTCGGTGCCCGGCGCAACGGACGGCATGACCCGTACCGTCGAGATCGCCCGTCGCGGCGACGCGGTGCTTGTCACCGATCCGGCGCGTCTCGTCCTGAACTGAGACGGCTACTCCCCAAAAGCGAAAGCCCGGCGTGATGAACGCCGGGCTTTTTGCATATCAGACGCTGGAAGGCGCGGTTCAGGCCGCGCTGGTTTTCTTCGCGGTGTCGGGCAGGCGCTTGTCGAGATAGGTGCCCACCACTTCCATCAGATCTTCGGTCTTGCCGTCAAAGAAATGGTTGGCGCCGGCAACGGTCTGCTGCTCGATGATGATGCCCTTTTGGGTCTTCAGCTTCTCGACGAGGCCGGTGACTGCGGAGAACGGCACCACTGCATCCTTGTCGCCATGAACGAACAGGCCCGAGGAAGGGCAGGGCGCGAGGAAGGAGAAGTCATACAGATTCGCCGGCGCGGCGATGGAGATGAAGCCTTCCACCTCCGGGCGGCGCATCAGAAGCTGCATGCCGATCCACGCGCCGAAGGAGAAGCCGGCGATCCAGCAGGCGCGGGCATCCGGATTGATCGACTGCGCCCAGTCCAGCGCGGCAGCCGCATCGGCCAGCTCGCCCTGTCCGTGGTCGAACGAACCCTGGCTGCGCCCGACACCGCGAAAGTTGAAGCGCAGCGTGGAGAAGCCGCGGTTCACGAACTGATAGTAGAGGTTGTAGACGACCGGATTGTTCATCGTGCCGCCGAACTGGGGGTGCGGGTGCAGGATGATGGCGATCGGCGCATGGCGCGTCTTGGCCGGCTGGTAGCGGCCTTCGAGACGCCCCTTCTCACCGGTGAAAATGACCTCAGGCATGAAGCTCGGAACCTTGGGATGCGGAGCGGGCCGACCCGTTCTCGTCAGGACCGACGGGAGGATGAACACCTTCGCCGTCCGGACATCGTCTTGTCGCGAGCGCCTTGACGACAGCGGGCAGGGACCCTAATTTATTGGAATAATTCTAAGTTTCAACGTCGGGTTGCAAAGGTTGCGCGCTCACTCGCCTACCCAAGCCTCCCCACGCAGATGCGGATGTGAACCTATGCAGGACGGCGACTCAATTTGCAAGCTCGCCGGGCATAGGGCAGGCGCATCGCGTGTTGGATGCCTATATAGGATGTGAGCCCGGCAATTCGAGCCCACGAGCATCATGCACGAAAGAACCTATCTCGATCATAACGCCACTGCGCCGATACGCCCCGAAGCGCGTGCGGCGCTCATGGACGCCTTGGACGCGACCGGCAATGGCTCGGCCGTGCACGGGGAAGGGCGGGGCGCGCGCGCCACTATCGAGGCGGCGCGGGCCAAGGTCGCCGCGCTCGTCGGCGCCGATGCGCGCGGCGTGGTGTTCACCGCCGGCGGCACCGAGGCGGATACGCTGGCGCTGACGCCCGACTTCTTCCGTGGCGAGGAGAGGCTTGGATGCGATGTGCTGATCACCAGCGCCGTCGAACATGCCGCCGTGCTGCGCGGGCACCGGTTTCCCGTTGAACAAGTTGATGTGCTTGCCGTGGATTCGCGCGGGCGCGTGGAACTTGAAGAATTGGATGTCGCCCTCGCGCACCATGCCGAAGCGGGCCGGCGGGCCCTGGTGTCGGTCATGCTCGCCAATAACGAGACCGGCGTGATCCAGCCATTGGCGGAAGTGGCGCGGCGCGCCCACGCTCATGGCGCGCTGGTCCATACCGATGCGGTGCAGGCAGCAGGACGCATTCCGGTGTCGATGCGGGCGCTTGGCGTCGATCTGATGTCGTTGTCGGCGCACAAGATCGGCGGCGCGCCGGGTTCCGGCGCTCTGGTGATCGCCGATCCTGATCTTCGGCCGGCGCCGGTCTTTTCCGGCGGTGGGCAGGAGAGGGGGCGCCGGGCGGGCAGCGAGAACATTCCCTCGATCGCGGCCTTTGGCGCGGCGGCGGCGTCCGCGGGCTCCGCTGTGGAAGACGAGGTGGTGCGCATCGATGCCTTGCGCGAGCGGCTTGAAAGCGCTCTAAGATGCGAGTTCCCCGAGCTGGTCCTGCTCGTCGGTGACGTCGAGCGGTTGCCCAACACGTCCTGCGTGGCTCTCCCCGGAGTGCCGGCGGAAAATCTGGTGATCGCCCTCGATCTGGCAGGCGTTGCGGCAAGCGCCGGTGCAGCCTGTTCGTCGGGCAAGGTCACCGCGTCCCACGTCCTGTCGGCGATGGGTGTGCCGGAGCGGATCGCCCGTTCCGCCATCCGCCTGTCATTCGGCTGGTCGAGCGGGGAAGAGGATGTTGACCGGGCACTCGGCGCGTTCCGCCGGGTGTGGCCGGGACTTTTGCGTCGCGCCCGCGCGGCGTGACGCGCAGGGTTTCCGCATTCCGGTGCGGGGCCCTGGCGGATGGACGTGCCTAACCGACGTGCCTATCCCCGCGAGCAACGCGCGCACGATATTTGCGGGGAACCAGTTGACCTGACCCGTGGGCCTTGACCCCGCGTGGGAGAGGAGATGAGACGATGCCGGCCGTACAGGAGACAGTGGAGCAGGTTCGCTCCCTCGACGTCGATCAGTACAAGTACGGGTTCTTCACCGATATCGAATCGGAGAAGGCGCCCAAGGGTCTCTCCGAGGAGACCGTCCGCTTCATTTCGGCCAAGAAGAATGAGCCGGAATGGATGCTGGAGTGGCGCCTTGAAGCGTTCCGGCGCTGGCAAACCATGCGCGAGCCGGAATGGGCGCGGGTGAGCTATCCCCCGATCGACTATCAGGAACTCTATTATTATTCCGCCCCGAAGAAGAAGGACGGGCCGACGTCGATCGACGACATCGACCCGGAGATTCTGGCCACCTATGAGAAGCTGGGCATCCCGTTGCGCGAGCGCGACGCGCTGCTGGGCATCGAGAGCACCGGCGGCTCGCGGGTCGCGGTAGATGCGGTGTTCGACAGCGTCTCGGTGGCGACCACCTTCAAGGAAGAGCTGTCGAAGGCCGGTGTGATCTTCATGCCGATCTCGGAGGCTGTTCGCGAGTATCCCGAGCTGGTGAAAAAGTACCTCGGTTCGGTCGTGCCGGTGACCGACAACTATTTCGCCACGCTGAACTCGGCGGTGTTTTCCGACGGCTCGTTCGTCTACGTGCCGAAGGGCGTGCGCTGCCCGATGGAGCTCTCCACCTATTTCCGCATCAACGAGCGCAATACCGGGCAGTTCGAGCGCACGCTCATCATCGCCGATGAAGGCGCTTATGTGAGCTATCTCGAGGGCTGCACCGCGCCGATGCGCGACGAGAACCAGCTTCACGCCGCGGTGGTCGAGCTGGTCGCGCTGGCGGATGCCGAGATCAAGTACTCGACGGTGCAGAACTGGTATCCGGGCGACAAGGAAGGCAAGGGCGGCATCTACAACTTCGTCACCAAGCGTGGCGACTGCCGTGGCGACCGTTCCAAGATCTCCTGGACCCAGGTCGAGACCGGCTCGGCGATCACCTGGAAATACCCGAGCTGCATCCTGCGCGGGGACAATTCGCAGGGCGAGTTCTACTCCATCGCGATCTCGAACGGCTATCAGCAGGTCGACAGCGGCACCAAGATGATCCATCTCGGCAAGAACACGTCGAGCCGCATCATCTCCAAGGGCATCGCCGCCGGGCATTCCGACAACACCTATCGCGGACTGGTCTCGGCTCACCGCAAGGCGACCGGCGCCCGGAACTTCACCAACTGCGACAGCCTGCTCATCGGCGACAAGTGCGGCGCACATACCGTGCCCTATATCGAATCGAAGAATTCGAGCGCGCAGTTCGAGCACGAGGCCACCACCTCGAAGATCTCCGACGACCAGCTCTTCTACTGCCAGCAGCGCGGCCTCGACCCCGAGGAAGCGACGGCGCTGATCGTCAACGGCTTCGTCAAGGACGTGCTCCAGCAACTGCCGATGGAGTTCGCGGTCGAGGCGCAGAAGCTCATTCAGGTGAGCCTGGAAGGCTCGGTGGGCTGACGGCCCTTATCGCACTTCGTCATCCCGGGGCCGGCTCGGCCGGCCCTGGGGACACTTCAGGATTTCAGCGCGCTCCGGCACCCGATCGCCCGCGACGCCGCGCTCCAGACACGGAACTGATGACATGGCCATGCTCGAAATTGACAATCTCCACGCCAAGATCGACGGCGAACACGGCAAGGAGATCCTCAAGGGACTGACGCTGAGCGTGAATCCCGGTGAGGTTCACGCCATCATGGGCCCGAATGGCTCGGGCAAGTCGACGCTGTCTTACATTCTGGCCGGCAAGGAAGACTACGACGTCACCGAGGGCTCGGTGTCCTTCGACGGCGAGGACCTGCTCGAGATGGAAATCGACGTGCGCGCCGCCAAGGGCCTGTTCCTCGCCTTCCAGTACCCGATCGAGGTGCCCGGCGTCGCGACCATGTCCTTCCTGCGCTCGGCGTTGAACGCGCAGCGCAAGAAGCGCGGCGAGGAAGAGGTTTCGACCCCGGACTTCCTGCGCCTGGTCAGGGAGCGCGCAGGCAGCCTCGGCATCAACCAGGATATGCTGAAGCGCGGCGTGAACGTCGGGTTCTCCGGCGGCGAGAAGAAGCGCGCCGAGATCCTGCAGATGGCGATCCTCCAGCCCAAGCTCTGCATCCTCGACGAGACCGATTCCGGTCTCGACATCGACGCCCTGAAAGTGGTGTCGGAGGGTGTGAACGCGCTGCGCTCGCCGGACCGGGCGATGATCGTCATCACCCACTATCAGCGTCTCCTGAACCACATCGTCCCCGACTTCGTTCACGTGATGAACAAGGGCCGCATCGTGCGCTCGGGCGGCAAGGAACTGGCTCTGGAACTCGAAGCCAATGGCTATGCCGAGTACCAGCAGGACGCGGCGTGAGGACAGGACGATGAATGCTGACATTCGTCCGATCCGGACGCCGGCCGAGCAGGCGATGATCGCCGAGCTCAGTCATCTGCCGTCGGTGAACAACCGGCTCGGCGACCTTCGCCTTGCGGCGGCGCGCTCCTTCGAGGAGTACGGGCTGCCGCATCGCCGGGTCGAGGAGTGGAAGTACACCGACCTGCGCTCGTTCATGCGCGAGGCGGTTCCCATCGCGGGCACCGCCGCCGTGGCCGACGCCGACGCCCGCGCCACCCTGCTGCGCGAGGTGGAAGCCCGCCGTATCGTGGTGGCCAATGGCGCGGTCGTGCCCGAACTGTCGGACTTCACCGATCTGGAGGAGGGGCTGAGCGTGCGCAGCTTCGCCGAGGTCGTTGCCTCTGGCGATGAAATCGGAAGCCGTATCGGGGGCATCCTTCCCGGCCGCTACGATGCCGCGCTGGCGCTCAATACCGCGTTGGCCCGGGATGGCGTCGTGATCGACGTGGCGGCAGGAGCGGTCATCGACCGCCCGATCCACATCGCCCATGTATTCGCCGGCGGCACGGCTGCGGCGACCTATGCCCGCTCGCTGGTCGTGATCGGGGCTGGCGCCAAGGCCACCTTTGTCGAGAGCTTCGAGGGCCCGGAAGGCGTTGCCTACCAGGTCAACGGCGCGACCGAATTCGAGGTCGGCGACGAGGCTCATCTCGACGTGGTCCGGCTGCAGGAGGAGAGCGAGAGCGCGATTCACCTGTCGACCCTGCTGTTCGATGTCGGCCGGCAGTCCAAGGTCCACGCCTTCACCTTTGGCGCCGGTGCCGGCGTGGCCCGCACCTCGCTCTATGCGACGCTGTCGGGCGAGGACAGCCATGTGAGCTTCAATGGCGCGACGCTGCTGAAGGGCCGCCAGCACGCGGATTCGACGCTGTTTCTCGACCATAAGGTGCCCGGCTGCGAGAGCCGCGAGCTGTTCAAGACGGTGCTCGACGATTCCAGCCGGGGTGTCTTCCAGGGCAAGATCGTGGTGCGCCAGGCCGCGCAGAAGACCGACGGGCGGATGATGAGCCGCGCGCTGGTTCTCGGCGAGGACGCCGAGATGGACAACAAGCCGGAGTTGGAGATCTTCGCCGACGACGTGCAGTGCGGCCATGGCGCTACCTGCGGCGCCATCGACGACGACCTGCTGTTCTACCTTCGCGCGCGCGGCATTCCGCTCAAGGAGGCGCAGAGCCTTCTGGTGCAGGCCTTTGTCGGCGAGGCGATCGAGACCGTAGAGCATGACGGTCTGCGCGATGCGCTCATCGACCGCGCCGAGGCGTGGCTGAAGGCGCGCGCCTGATTCATCGTGGCCGGGAGAGGTCGGGCGAGATCCCGTCGGCTCCTGAGGGACGGCGGCTCCGGTCGCCTTTTCCCGGCCATTTACGGTCACCTCCACGCACGGCGTGGATGATGGGTGCAGCCGATGACCGAAATTCACCCCGCCGTTGCCAACGGCACCTATGATGTCGCCCGCGTGCGGCAGGATTTTCCGATCCTGTCCCGCCAGGTCTATGGCAAACCGCTGGTCTATCTCGACAACGCCGCCTCGGCCCAGAAGCCGGTGCAGGTGCTGGACCGCATGCGCTTCGCGTATGAGAACGAGTACTCCAACGTCCATCGCGGCCTGCATTTTCTCGCCAATGCGATGACCGAAGCCTATGAGCAGGCCCGCGAACGCTGCCGCGCCTTTCTCAACGCACCGACGATCGAAGAGGTGATCTTCACCCGCTCGGTGACCGGCGCGATCAATCTCGTTGCGTCCTCGCTAGGCCAGTCGATTGGCGAGGGCGACGAGATCGTGCTCTCCATCATGGAGCACCATTCCAACATAGTGCCCTGGAACTACCTGCGCGAACGCAATGGCGCGGTGATCAAGTGGGTGCCTGTGACGGAGGAGGGCGCCTTCGACCTTGAAGCCTTCAAGGCGACGCTGACCGAACGCACCAAGATCGTGGCCATCACCCACATGTCGAACGTGCTGGGGACGGTGACGCCGATCAAGGAGATCGCCCGTCTCGCCCATGAGGTCGGCGCGGTGGTGGTGGTGGACGGCGCGCAGGCGGCCGTCCACATGCCGGTCGACGTCGTGGACCTCGATGTCGACTTCTATGCCGTCACCGGCCACAAGCTTTATGGCCCGACCGGCATTGGCGTTCTTTACGGCAAGCGCGCGCGGCTCGACGCGCTTCCCCCCTATGAGGGCGGAGGCGAGATGATCCGCACCGTCACCGAGGACGGCGTGACCTATGGCGAGCCGCCGCACCGCTTCGAGGCCGGCACACCGCCCATCGTGCAGGCCATCGGTCTTGGCGAGGCGCTGGTTTACATGGAGAGTCTCGGGCGCGAGCGCATCGCCGCTCATGAGGCCTCTCTCGCCGCCTATGCCACCGAGCGGCTGTCGAAGATCAATTCGATTCAGATCTATGGCAACGCACCCGGCAAGGGCGCCATCTTCGCCTTCGACGTGAAGGGCGCGCATCCGCACGACATTGCGACCATCATCGATCGTTCCGGCGTCGCGGTGCGGGCCGGCACCCATTGCGCGATGCCGCTTCTGGGGCGATATGGTGTGACAGCGACGTGCCGGGCGTCGTTCGCGCTCTATAACACGCATGAGGAAGTCGACATCCTTGCCGACGCCCTCATCAAGGCTCAGGATCTTTTCGCATGAGCGAGACACAGACCGACGCGACCTCTGCCTCGGGCAGCCCGAATGCCGCCGAATTCGATTCGTCGATCCCGCAGGAGGAGCTGGAACGGCTCACCGACGAGATCGTCACGGCGCTGAAGTCCGTCTACGATCCCGAAATCCCGGTCGATATCTACGAGCTCGGCCTGATCTACAAGGTCGACATCGCGGATGACCGGCAGGTGGCCGTCGAGATGACGCTGACCACGCCGAACTGTCCCTCTGCCGCCGAACTTCCCGGCATGGTGGAAGGCGCTGTTGCGAGCGTTGGCGGCGTGGCGGGCGTGACCGTGAACCTGACCTTCGAACCGCCCTGGGACCAGGGACGGATGTCGGAGGAGGCGCGCCTGGCGCTTAACCTCTGGTGAGCGAGATGCCGGCAGGCGCGGGAATTCCGCCGATCTCCGGCGTGCTCGAAACCGGGCTGTATGTTGACGACCTGGCCCGCGCGCGTGATTTCTACGAGCGGGTTCTGGGTCTCGCGCCGATGGTCGCGGATACCCGCTTCTGCGCTTACAATGCCGGGCCGGCCAGCGTGCTGCTGCTTTTCAAGCGGGGCGGCACGGTGGAGCCGGTCGACATGGATGGCGGTGTCATCCCGCCCCATGATGGGCATGGCCCGCTGCACTACGCGCTGGCGATTCCTGAGGGGTCGGAGGCGCAGTGGCAGGCTCACCTGACTGCGCAGGGCGTTGCCATAGAAAGCCGCATTGACTGGGACGGCGGAGGGATCAGTCTTTATTTCCGTGATCCCGACGGGAATCTGGTGGAGCTTGCCACGCCGGGCCTGTGGCTGAACTATTGAGGGCCGTGGCCGGTTTGCCCTGCTTGCTGCGCGCAGCCGTGCCGCATTCGTCCGTCTTGTACGTGGGGGCGTGCTGCCCCATCTTATGGCTACCGATCCGCCGGCCTTGAACCGGCGCTGATGTGGAGAAGGCCCGAATGACCCAGAATCGCCCCCGTCCGCAAGTCATGCGGCTTACCGATGCCGCCGCCGAGCGCGTGCGCAGCATTATCGAGCGTTCCGACAAGCCTGTGATCGGCCTGCGGGTCGGCGTGAAGAATGGCGGCTGTGCCGGCATGGAATACACGATGGAATTCGCCGAGGAAGCCGGCCGCTTCGACGAGGTCGTCGAGGACAAGGGCGTGAGGGTGCTCATCGACCCCAAGGCGGTGTTGTACCTGCTCGGCACCGAGATGGACTTCCGCGCCGACAAGCTGTCCGCCCAGTTCGTGTTCAATAACCCGAACCAGACGTCTGCCTGCGGCTGCGGCGAATCGGTGGCCATCACGCCGGCGCAGTCCGAAACGGCGAGCGTGGGCGCCTGATCTCCTGATTTCCTGGGAGCCGCATTCATGGACGAGGCGGCGATAGCGGATATTTTCGCGGCCTTCGGTCCGGTGCGCTGTCGGCGGATGTTTGGCGGTCTTGGGCTCTATGCCGATGGGCTGATGTTCGGCCTCGTCGTCCGGGACCACATTTATCTGAAGACGGATGGTGATTTCGCGCGTGCGCTGGAAATGCGCGGGGCCGAGCCGTTTGTTTATGAAGCCCGGGGGCGGAAAGTGACCCTGTCTTACTGGATGCTTCCCGAGGCGGCGCTGGACGACACCGAGGATGCGGCGGAACTGGCGCGCACGGCTCTTGGCATTGCGCGCCGTGCCGCTGGCGACACTCCGCCCGGCACCCGGAAGCCCCGCGCGAAGCAATCGCGGCGTGAGCGCATCCCAGGACAAGACATCACCTAGCCGTTCAACGCGCCTGCTCGAACGTCCTGGGAGGGCCCTTGGCCAACGTCGCCTGCCCCCCATCCGCCTGCATGCAGATGGTGAATGGCAGCCAATGTCGAGCGTCTTGTTGAGGTGCCCTGAACTCGACCCGTCAGAGTTTTCCGTCTGGGCCTCGGCATCGGATGCGGGCGGCGCGCGCGGCGATCCATTCGCCATCTGCGCGCCCGCATCAAGGGTGGGACACAGGGCGCCTTGTGAGGCGCACGCTGTGAACTGGCGGGCTGGGTCAGCCCGCCGAAACTCCCGTCACCAGGTTCAGCCGGCCTTGATGCGCACCGGGCGCAGCAGGAAGGCCGGCAGATGCGAGGTATCCGCCGGCTCGTCGGCCGGGGAGGGGCGCTCGCTGCGCCGATGCGTCAGCGGAGTGACCGGCGCGCGGGCCGCGCTGGTTGGTGCCGCCTTCGCGGCGGCGGGCTTGGACACCACCGACACAGCCGAATCCGGCTTGGTTGCGGCGGCGACATCCTTGGTGCGGGTGGAACGACGGCGCGCCGGCTTGGCCGCCGGTGCGATTTCCGCGGCGACCTCTTCGACGGCTTCCTCGACCTTGGGAGCTGCCGGCCGTTCGGCGCTGTCGCGGCGTCGGGCAGGACGTGCCCCGCGACGCTCGCTTTCTCCGTCACGCTCGCGGCCACGGCTGCGCTCGCTGGGGCGCGGAGTGCGAGGCTCGGAGGGACGCAGCGCGTCCAGGCTCTCGCCTTCCTTCCAGTCGATCGCACGGCCGATCAGCTTCTCGATCGCCGCAAGCGACTTCACGTCGGACGCGGTGGCGATGGTGAAGGCGGCCCCCGCGCGGCCGGCACGACCGGTGCGGCCGATGCGGTGCACGTAGTCCTCGGCGTGGTGCGGGGTGTCGTAGTTGAACACGTGGCTGACCGCCGGAATGTCGAGGCCGCGCGCTGCGACGTCGGAGGCTACGAGCAGCGTGGCGTCACCATTGCGGAACTGGTCGAGCGCCTGCATACGCGAGCGCTGGTCCATGTCGCCGTGCAAGGCGACCGCCTTGAAGCCGTGGCGCTGAAGCGACTTGTGCACCACCGCGACATCACGCTTGCGATTGCAGAAGATGATGCCGTTCTGAAGGTTCTCGGCGCCCTGGATCAGTTCGCGCAGCTTCTCGCGCTTCTCGTAATCTTCCTTGCCCGAGGCGACCAGCAACTGGGTGATGGTCGAGGCGGTGGAAGACGGCCGCGAAGCCTCGATCTGCACCGGGTTGGACAGGAACTGCGCGACGAGACGCTGGATTTCCGGCGGCATGGTGGCCGAGAAGAACAGCGTCTGGCGGGTGAAGGGCACCAGCTTGGCGACCCGCTCAATATCCGGGATGAAGCCCATGTCGAGCATGCGGTCCGCTTCGTCGATGACGAGGATCTCGATGCCCGACAGCAGCAGCCGCCCACGCTCGACATGGTCGAGCAGGCGGCCGGGGGTCGCGATCAGCACGTCGACGCCGCGCAGCAGCTTGGCATCCTGATCGCCAAAGGAGACGCCGCCGATCAGCAGCGCGACGTTCAGCTTGTGGTTCTTGCCGTAGCGGGTGAAATTTTCCTCGACCTGCGCGGCAAGCTCGCGCGTCGGCTCAAGGATCAGCGTCCGCGGCATCCGCGCCCGGGCACGGCCCTGTTCAAGCAGGGTCAGCATGGGCAGCGTGAAGGCGGCTGTCTTTCCGGTGCCGGTCTGGGCGAGGCCCAGCACATCGCGGCGCGCCAGAATATGCGGTATCGCCTGCGCCTGGATCGGCGTGGGCTCGGTATAGCCGGTATCGGCAACGGCCGAGAGCACCTTGTCGCTCAGGCCCAGTTCGTTAAAAGGCATCTAGGATCAATTCTGCGGCAGCGCACCGCTCACCAGATCCCTCGAGCCGTAACCGGGGACGGGCTGCAACGTCGTCGCGCGGAACGCATCTGTCGGATAGGTTAGACGACGTGCGGGAACATAGGCGCAATGCTCGGAAAGTCAATGGAAATCGGTACTGTCAAGGGGTTTTCTGCCAGCCGGGCAAGCCGTTCGCCCGCAGGGTGCAGGCCGTGAGCCGCGCCTTCGTGAAGGAGGACGGCGGCGGCGAGGCGCTGCCCGAGCGTCCTGTCAGCACCGAGCGCAATCTCGTCACACGTCGCGGCCTGGCGCTCATCGAGCAGGAGGTGGCGCGCCAGCGGGAAGCTGTGGCGGCGGCTACGGCCCGCAGCGAGCGCGACGCGGTGGCAGCCGCTTCCCGCGAATTGCGTTACTGGAGCGCGCGACGCGCCAGCGCGGAGCCTGTCGACCCGCCGGGCGAGGGCGATGTCATCACGTTCGGAATGGCGGTGTTGCTGGAAGACGAGGGCGGTCGTGCGCGCCGCTTTCGCATCGTGGGGGAGGACGAGGCGGACCCCAAGCTCGGGCGTATTGCCTGGATCTCACCGGTCGCCCGCGCCCTGACGGGCAAGTGGATCGGCGACGAGATCTCTCTGCCGGTGGGGACGATGACGATCATCGACGTTGATCCGGCGCCCGAGCCGGTGCCCGATGACTAACGGTGAATGCCCGGCGGCATTGCTTCGGTCCCCTTCTGGGCCCTAGGGGGGCGGCTGATACTCAAGGTTCCGTGCCGGCTCGGTGGCGACTTGCCCTGTGCCATGCAGGGCCGGGGATGGCCGGTTGGCGGCGCGGCGGCCTAAAAAGGCGCTGCGGCCAATCGTTTTGATCTACCGCTCCGACCGGCTGCTGCGACAGGGCCAATCTCGCGCTTGCTGTCGCTGGCCGATGAGGGCAAGAGACGAAGGCAAGTCGCAGCCTCGCTTCGCCGGAACGCCGCCATGATCTCCGCTGAGACGCTTCTCATCTTCGCGCCCGCCGCGCTGGCTCTCAATCTCACGCCGGGTAACGATATGCTGTTCTGCCTCGGGCAAGGCATGAAGTCCGGACCGAGAGCGGGTATCGCGGCGAGCCTTGGCATTACCTGCGGCGGCATCATTCATACGCTCGCCGCGGCGCTGGGACTCGCAGCGTTGCTCGCCTCGCACCCAGGCGCCTTTGAGGTGATCCGCTGGGCGGGGGTGGCCTATCTGGTGTGGCTGGCGATCAAGGCGTTCACCTCGCCGGGCGTGGCGCTTGGCACCGAGGGAGCCCGGCGCGAAACGCCCGGCGCGGCCTTCCGGCAGGCGGTTGTGGTCAACCTCACCAATCCAAAGATCGTCGTCTTCGTGCTGGCGTTTCTGCCGCAATTCGTCGATCCCGCACGCGGCTCACCCTTCGTGCAGTTTCTGTTGCTCGGGGCCATCCTCAATGGTGGGGGGATGGTCATCAATGGGCTGGTTGGCGGATTCGCCGGTGCGTTGAGAAGCCGACTAACATCCCGCATCGATCTTGCCCGCTACGCGCAACGCGTTACTGGCCTTATCTTTCTCGGGCTCGCGGCACGCATTGCGTTTGAACGTCGCTGACCGATCGTTTCACCCGGTAAGCGACCTGCGCGCTGAGGCGCGGTGTTCCCCCGGCGTAAAATCAGATGTCCAGCAACTCGTCATTGGCAAAGGCGGCCCGTTCCGAGATGAAGGCAAAGCGGCTCTCGGGCTTGTTGCCCATCAGCCGTTCGACAATGTCCACGGTGGCCGCACGCTCGGCCTCCTCCACATTGACGCGAAGCAGCATGCGCGACTTCGGGCTCATCGTGGTTTCCTTGAGCTGAGCGGGCATCATTTCGCCAAGGCCCTTGAATCGCCCGATGTCGACCTTGCCGCGCCCGGCGAATTCCTTCGCCAGCAGCTGGTCGCGATGCGCCTCGTCTCGGGCGTAGAGCGTCTTCGCGCCCTGTGTGATGCGGTAGAGTGGCGGCACGGCGAGGAAGAGATGGCCGTTCTCGATCAGCCGCGGCATCTGCCGGAAGAAAAAAGTGACCAGAAGGGAAGCGATGTGGGCGCCGTCGACATCGGCGTCGGTCATGATGATCACGCGCTCGTAGCGCAGGTCTTCATCGCGATAATTCGCACCCGTGCCGCAGCCCAGAGCCTGGATAAGGTCCGAGAGCTGCTGGTTCTGGGCGAGTTTGTCGCGCCCGGCGCTGGCGACGTTCAGGATCTTGCCGCGCAGGGGAAGCACCGCCTGCGTTTGGCGCGAGCGCGCCTGCTTGGCCGAGCCGCCGGCGGAATCGCCCTCGACGATGAAGAGTTCGGAACCCGCCGCTGAATTGTTCGAGCAGTCGGCGAGCTTGCCGGGCAGGCGCAGCTTGCGCACGGCGGTCTTGCGGGAGACTTCCTTTTCCTGTCGGCGTCGCAGCCGTTCCTCGGCGCGCTCCACCACCCAGTCGAGCAGGCGGCTGGCCTGCATGGGGTTGCCAGCCAGCCAGTGATCATAGGCGTCGCGCATCGCGGTCTCGACGATGCGCGAGGCCTCTGCGGTCGCCAGTCTTTCCTTGGTTTGGCCCTGGAATTCGGGTTCGCGCACGAAGACGGAGAGCATGGCGGCGCACCCCGCCATGATGTCGTCGGAGGTGACGATAGAGGCGCGCTTGGCGTTGCCGGTTCGCTCGGCGTGGTCACGCAGACCCTTAAGCAGCACGGAGCGCAGCCCAGACTCGTGGGTGCCTCCTTCCGCCGTCGGAATGGTGTTGCAGTAGGAAGCGACGGAGCCGTCCGCGTCTCCCAGCCACGCCACGGCCCATTCCGCCGAGCCATGTCCGCCGGGGCGCGACGTCTTGCCGGCGAAAATATCGGGGTGCACCAGCGTATGGCCGGCTATATCGGCGGCGAGATAGTCCTTGAGGCCGCCCGGGAAGCGGAAGACCGCCTTCTCGGGGATCTCGGTGCCCGCCACCAGCGAGGCTTCGCAGTTCCAGCGAATCTCGACGCCGCCGAAGAGATAGGCCTTGGAACGCGCCATCTTGAACACGCGCGCCGGCTTGAAATGGGCGCCCTCGCCGAAGATCTGCGCGTCGGGATGGAAGCGGACCCGCGTCCCGCGCCGGTTCAGCACCCGGCCGACTTCCTGGATCGGTCCCTGAGGGAGCCCGCGCGAATAGATCTGGCGATAAAGCGTCTGCCCGCGGGCGACCTCGACCTCCAGCACGTCGGAGAGGGCGTTCACGACCGAGACACCGACGCCGTGGAGGCCGCCCGAGGTTTCATAAACCTTCGAATCGAACTTGCCGCCGGCGTGCAGCGTGGTGAGGATCACCTCCAGCGCCGATTTGCCGGGATATTTCGGGTGTTCCTCGATGGGGATACCGCGACCGTTGTCGGTCACGGTCAGGCAGCCGTCAGCGGTCAGCTCCACTTCGATGAAGCTGGCATGGCCGGCCACCGCCTCGTCCATGGAATTGTCGATCACCTCGGCGAAGAGGTGATGAAGCGCCTTCTCGTCGGTGCCGCCAATATACATGCCCGGCCTGCGCCGAACGGGCTCCAGTCCCTCCAGCACCTCGATATCAGCGGCGGTATAGCCGCTCTCGCCAGGCGTGCCTCCCGCTGACGTGCTGCGCGAGGTCGGCTTTGCGGCCGGGCGCGGCTGAGGAGGCGTAGAGGCAAACAGGTCGTCCGCGTTCGACATCGAGCGTTGGGGCTTTCAGCTGACAGTTGAGGTGCGATTCGATTAGAGCACAGTTTGATGCCGGTCAGCACTAGCAGGAACAGGGCGTGAACGCAGCCCCGCTCGTTGGTGATCTAGCGGGCCAGCCGCCGCCGATTGGCGCGGACCTTGCGGCCATAAAGCGCGACGATCTCCGGCCCGACTTTGTCCAGCCGGCCGTTCGTCGCTGCGGAAACAAGGCGAGCATTCACTTCGCCAAGGGTGATGGTCTTCTCGGTGACCATGCGCACGGCCTCGACGCCGGCGGCGAAATCGCCGCGTGCAAGACGACTCATCCGTTCGGCGATGACGACCTGCGAGTCGAGGCCGAGGCGGGCCATGCTCATGCTGAACGCGAAGAAGTCGAAGGGATCTGTCATGGGAGGTGGTTTCCG
This sequence comes from Ancylobacter pratisalsi, assembly GCF_010669125.1. Taxonomy (NCBI): domain Bacteria; kingdom Pseudomonadati; phylum Pseudomonadota; class Alphaproteobacteria; order Hyphomicrobiales; family Xanthobacteraceae; genus Ancylobacter; species Ancylobacter pratisalsi. The sequence continues at coordinate 224,771 of NZ_CP048630.1, read as the reverse complement.
GTAAGGAGACGCCGAATGGCGATGAGCAAAGTGCCGGCGATGGCTTTCTGTTCCGTGCGTGTCTGACGCGGCCGCCATGCGCCGCGCGCGTGCGTCCTGTCTTTCGTCCGCCATCTATACGGTGTAATGGCCCGGTTTCACTAACGCGGCGCTTTGCAGAGCGCGTGCGGCCAGCGACGGGGATCGCGACGATGACGGAAGGCAGGGCACGGATCGCCATATTGGGCGCCTCGGGATACACCGGCGCGGAGCTGGTGCGTCTGCTGGCGCGCCATCCGCGCGTCGAGATCGTGGCGCTCACGGCGGACCGCAAGGCCGGCCAGTCGATGGCCGATGTGTTCCCCCAGTTCGCCCCGCTCACCCTGCCCAAGCTGATAACCATCGACGAGGTGGACTGGACCGGGGTCGATCTGGCGTTCTGCGCCCTGCCTCATGGCACGACGCAGCAGGTGATCAAGCGCGTGTTCGAAAGCGCGCCGCACATCAAGATGGTGGACTTGTCCGCTGATTTCCGGCTGCGCGACCCGGGCGTCTATGAGCAATGGTACGGCCACCCGCACCAGGCGCTGGAGCTGCAGCAGGAGGCGGTCTACGGCGTCGTCGAGCTTTATCGCTCGGATATCCGGAAGGCACGGCTTGTGGCCAATCCGGGTTGCTACACCACGACCGCGATCCTGCCTGTCGTGCCGCTCATCGAAGCTGGCGCGATTGAGCCGGATCACATCGTCATCGATGCCAAGAGCGGCGTTACCGGGGCGGGCCGCTCCGCCAAGGAATCGCTGCTCTATGCCGAGGTGACGGATGGCATGCACGCCTATGGCGTGGGCAGCCACCGCCACATGGCCGAGCTCGACCAGGAATATTCCAAGGCGGCAGGGCGCACGGTGGTGCCCAGTTTCACGCCCCATCTCATTCCGATGACTCGTGGCATCTACGCGACCATCTATGTGAAGACGGGCGCGGGCGTTGGCGCCGAGGGCGTGCACCGGGTGCTGGCGGATTTCTACAAGGGCGAGCCCTTCGTTCATGTGCTCCCGCTTGGCCAGGTGCCGCAGACGCGTTTTGTGAAGGGCTCCAATATGGCCTTCATCGGCGTGATCAAGGACCGCGCGCCCGACCGCGTCATCGTCATTTCCACCACCGACAACCTGGTCAAGGGCGCCTCCGGCCAGGCGGTGCAGAACATGAACCTCGTGCTCGGTTTCCCTGAGACCACGGGTCTGGAGCAGATCGCGCTGTTTCCGTGAGCGGGCCGTCCACGCCGCTGCAAGAGGCTCGGAACTGACCGATTGAGCGCCGATCCCGGCGCGCCACGGCGCGTCGGGAAGGCCTGAGGCCGGGTCAGTCGCCGCGGGCGGAATAGCGCGCGGTGAGTGACGAGCCGTTCCATTCCCAAGTGCCCCAGCAGGCCGCTGCCGGAGGCAAAGAGCTGCACCGGCTCTTGTCGACCCAGATATCGAGCTTCGTCGACTTGGTCCCCTGCACCAGAGTGGGGCGGCTGCCGCGCAGCTTCATCGGAGCATAGTCCGCGCTCGACAGGTCTACCCAGATGTCGCAGCCATCATTGGCGCAGTAGGCCGTTGCAGCGCCATCGCAGAGCAGGTTCTGCGCGTTGAGCAGATAGTCCGGCTTGCCGTCCTGGTCGAGGTCGGCGCTCATCATCTGTGGCGATGCATCGCCCTCGATCACTCCGCCCAGCTCCCGGCATTGCCCTGCAAGCGCGCTGATCTGCACCATCACCGGTTGCGGTGCGGGCAAGGGTGAGGGATCGGCGTTGGCCTCTGCCGTGAGGGTCTGGATCGCTCCGCCAAGCAGTCGTTTCAGCGTCGCGTTCCGCGCGATGTAGAGCGCGGACAGGCAGGCAGCGTCGCGCCCGCATTTCGCTCGTGCGTCGAGAAAGGCGCGGGCATCGTCGCGCCGCGCGCCGCTCGCGCCCATGAGGAGCGGCATGCGGCTATAGGCGAACCACAACGCACCCATTTCGCTGTCCAGCGCCGAAAGCGCCGGGTCGGCGCAGACGGCGCGCTCATCCGGCGTGCGGGCTTTCCCGCAATCAAAACTCGCCGCGAGGGTGGCGCCCGGGCGTCCACTGACGAATGCCGCGATAAGGATCGCGGCCAGGAGAACTGCGGCTGGCCGGCCGCTCTTCACGACGTGACCTTCACGTAGCTGCCAGGCGCGTCCTCGATCGCCGGATAGGGGCCCTTGCCGGGGATGCGGGCGGCGACGCGACGGGTCTCCTGAGCCGCGATCCATGCGAACCAGTCCGGCCACCACGAACCGGGATGCATCTCGGCCTTCTCCAGCCAGCTCTCGAGATCGCCCTCGGGGGATGGGCCGGTCCAGTACTGATACTTGCCGCGCGAGGGCGGGTTTATCACTCCGGCGATATGGCCCGAGCCCGCCAACACGAAGCGGCCGCGCCGTCCATAGCACTGCAGGCCAAGAAATACCGACGCCGCAGGGGCGATGTGATCCTCGCGCGTGGCCATGTTGTAGATGGGAAGGTCGACCTTTTTCAGATCGATCTTCGCGCCGGCCAGCATCAGCTTTCCCTCGGCCAGCTTGTTGTCGAGGTAGCAGTTGCGCAGATAGAAGGAATGGTTCGCCGCCGGCAGCCGCGTGGAATCCGCGTTCCAGTACAAAATGTCGAACGGGAACGGCGCCTGGCCCTTGAGGTAGTTGTTGACGACATAGGGCCAGATCAGGTCGTTCGCCCGCAGCATGTTGAAGGCGTTGGCCATGGTCCGGCCTTCCAGCACGCCCGTTTCCAGCATCTTGCGCTCAAGATGGGCAACCTGCTCCTCGTCGATGAACACCCTGAGATCGCCTGCATGGGTGAAGTCGACCTGCGTGGTGAGGAAGCTGGCGGACTTGACGCCGACATCCCGTTTCTGCACCCCCAGCCAGCCAAGCGTGATCGCCAGCATGGTGCCGCCCACGCAATAGCCGACCGCGTGGATCTGCTTGGTGCCGCAGGCTTTCTTCGCCACTTCGAATGCCGTCAGCACGCCTTCGCGCATGTAGTCCTCGAAGCCGCGGCTGGCGAGTTCCGGTCCCGGATTGACCCAGGACACCACGAACACGGTCAGTCCCTGTTCGACCGCCCAGCGCACGTAGGATTTCTCCGGGCTGAGATCCAGCACGTAGAACTTGTTGATCCATGGCGGGATGATGACCAGGGGCGTCGCCAGCACTTTTTCGGTCTGTGGCGCATACTGGATCAGCTGCATCAGCTCATTCTGGAAGATGACCTTGCCTGGCGTGCCGGCGAGGTTTTCGCCCACCTTGAACTTGCTGCCGTCCGTCTGGCGAATCTTCAGGTCGCCGCCGCCTGCCTCGATGTCCTCGGCCAGCATTTTCATGCCACGCACGAGGTTTTCGCCATTGGAGGCGAGGGTGGTGCGCAGCAGCTCGGGATTGGTGAGCACGAAGTTGGAGGGCGAGATCGCCCCCGCGATCTGGCGGACGTAGAACTCCGCCTTGTGCTTCGTATGGTCGTCAATCTCGGCCTTATCGACCATGTCCTCGGCCCAGTTGGTCGTGAGCAGATAGGTCTGCTTCAGGGCGTCGAAGAACGGATTGCTGCTCCATTCAGGATCGGTGAAGCGCGTGTCGCGGGCCGGGGGTGCTGCGACCGGCTTGGTTTCTTCGCCGCCGAGGCGCTTGAGGGTGGAGGACCACAGCGACAGATACCCGCCGATGAGCTGCGATTGAGCTTCGAGCGTGCGCTGGGGGTCGGCCAGCCAGTATTCGGCGACGTTGCCGATCGTCTTCATGACGTCGGCGATATCGTCGGCGACGTCATCCTTGACCAGCCCTTCCTCGCGCGGGCGAAGATAGGCCGCCATGGCCTTGCCGCCTTCTTCCACCAGCCGGGCGAGGTTGCCGGCGAAGGCCTGGAAATCGATTGGAGAGCCGTGAGGCGGTGCGTCCTTTACGTCGGGTTCCGGGCTCGCCGCCGGCAGCGCGGGTGAGGGCGGCGTTGCCACCAGATCCTTCAGAAGCGCCACGGCGGCTTCCGCAGCCGGTAATGCCTTTGCTTTCGCCGCTTCGCCGGCGGCCTGCCTGGCGCTGCGTCGCTGCGAAGGACGCACCGCGTAGCGCGGCAGGGGATGATCTTCGACGGCGGCCGCGACGCGCGACTTGGGCACCGTGCGCGGCGCCTCGGCGCTCGCCTTGGCGAGAGTGTCCACCGGGGCCGCCTTGGCCCTGGCGGAAGCCGCTTTGGGCGGTGCGGACGTCGGCGGGGTGGCGGTCGCGCCCTTGCCCCTAGCCTTGCCCTTGACCGCCGCGCCCTTGACGGCGGTGGCCGAGCCCTTGGCTCTTTCGGCCGACGTGGCGCGGGGCGGGGACATCTTCGGCTTCGCTGTTTTCACGAGCGTGCGTTCCGTCGCATCTGCCGCTGGTCGCTTTGCAGAAGTCTTTGGCATCGCAGGCGTAATCTGCCGTTGGACGGTTGGCGTGGTGGAGCCGCCGGACGGCTTCCGTGTGGTACGTCGATTGCTCACCGCTTGTCCCCGCGGGTACGTGCGTTCATAGGTGGGGGCATCATAGACGCGCCGCCCGAACGTAGCGAGTGCGTAACTGACCGAAGTGCGACGGGGCGTAAGGTGAGCATGGGTGATGAACGCGAAATGAAGCCGAACCGCCGCAAGGAAGTGGTCGCCGGCCGAGCGAATGGTCTGTTCGCCCTTGGTTTGGCTTTGCTTCTCGGCGGCTGCGCGGGGGGAGGCCTCACATCGGGGCTTTCCGATGAAAGCCTCGCGCAAGCCATCGGCGCGGCCCCCAAGTCGGAGGCCACCGCTCCCGCCGCCACGGGGCCGTACAAGGAATTGCCCTATCCCAATTTCGGTGCGCCAAAGCAGGTGGGTGATCGTCCCGTGATGACGCCCGCCGAGACCGAGCAGATGCAGTCTGATCTTGAAGGCCTGGCGAAGGAGCGCGAACAGAAAATGCTGAAGGAGCTCGAGCAGTCGCAATAACTTCCGGAATCGGCCGGCAGAACGAAATTTTCATCACGGTTCTGCCACCTTGGACTGACATCCCTCGCTGCATGCCTGCATGAAGAGTGATATGTAGCCGCCGTTGTGCTGTCCCGAACATGCCGGGGCGGCTTGGAGCTTGAGAGCCATGACTGATTTCCACCGTATTCGCCGGCTTCCGCCGTATGTGTTCGAGCAGGTCAACCGGGTTAAGGCCACCGCCCGCAACGCCGGCGCCGACATCGTGGATCTCGGTATGGGAAATCCGGATCTCGATGCGCCCGCGCATGTCGCCGAGAAGCTCAAGGAAACCATCGGCCGGCCGCGTACGGACCGCTATTCGGCGTCCAAGGGAATTCCCGGCCTGCGCCGTGCACAGGCCGCCTATTACGATCGCCGTTTTGGCGTGAAGCTCAATGCGGACACGCAGGTCGTCGCCACGCTGGGTTCGAAGGAAGGCTTCGCCAATATGGCGCAGGCGATCACAGCGCCCGGCGACGTCATTTTGGTGCCCAACCCCTCCTATCCGATCCACGCCTTCGGGTTCCTCATGGCGGGTGCGGCGATCCGCTCGGTGCCCTGCGAGCCGGGCCCTGAATTTTTCCACGCGCTCGAGCGCGCGGTTGCCCACTCGATTCCTTCGCCGCTGGCACTGGTGCTTTGCTATCCGTCGAACCCGACAGCCTGTGTGGCCGACCTCGACTTCTATCGGGACGTCGTGGCCTTCGCGAAGAAGCATGACCTGATCATCCTGTCGGATCTGGCCTATTCGGAGGTCTATTTCGACGGCAATCCGCCGCCTTCCGTGCTTCAGGTGCCCGGCGCGATCGATGTGACGGTGGAGTTCACCTCCATGTCGAAGACCTTCTCCATGGCCGGTTGGCGCATGGGTTTCGCGGTAGGCAACGAGCGTCTGATCGCGGCGCTGGCGCGGGTGAAGTCGTATCTGGATTATGGCGCGTACACGCCGATCCAGGTTGCCGCGACCGCCGCGCTTAATGGCCCGCAGGACTGCATTGCCGATATGCGCGCGGTCTACCGCAAGCGTCGGGATGCGCTGGTCGACAGCTTCGGCAAGGCGGGGTGGGAGATTCCCGTGCCGAGTGCCTCAATGTTCGCCTGGGCGCCGATTCCGGAAAAATTCCGCCCACTCGGTAGCCTCGAATTCGCAAAGCTGTTGATCGAGAAGGCGGATGTGGCGGTCGCGCCGGGTGTCGGTTTCGGCGAACACGGCGACGATTATGTGCGCATCGCGCTTGTGGAGAACGAGCAGCGCATTCGCCAGGCGGCCCGCAATGTCCGCCGCTTCCTTGAAACGGGCGCCGAAACATTGCACAACGTCGTCCCTCTCGCTGCGGCGCGTTGACGCCCGGTTTTTCCGGGCTGCGCTGCTTTCAGTCCTGTCGAGTTCGGATACGTGATGGCGCCGTCGCTCAAGATTGGCATCGCCGGCCTGGGTACGGTCGGTGCGGGTGTGGTTCGCATGCTGGCGCGCCGCAAGGAAGTGATTGCGGCGCGGATTGGTCGGCCCATTGAGGTTGTCGCGGTAAGTGCTCGTGATCGCAGCCGCGACCGAGGCTGTGATCTGTCGGGCATGCGCTGGTTCGATAGCGCGGTGGAACTCGCCTCCTCCCCGGATATCGATGTGTTCGTCGAGCTGATCGGCGGCCACGAGGGGGCGGCCAAGGCCGCGGTCGAGGCCGCTATTGCGGCGGGACACGACGTCGTCACCGCGAACAAGGCTCTTCTCGCCCACCACGGGGTGGCGCTGGCCAGGGCCGCAGAGGCCAAGGGTGTCGGGATTGATTTCGAAGCCGGGGTGGCGGGAGGTATTCCCGTCATTAAGGCGCTTCGGGAAGCGCTGCTCGGCAACGAGATCGCGCGCGTCTCCGGCATCCTCAACGGTACCTGCAATTATATCCTGACCCGGATGCAGGAGGAGGGGCTGTCCTTCGACGTCTGCCTCGATCAGGCGCAGAAGCTTGGCTATGCCGAGGCCGACCCCACATTCGACGTCGACGGCTTTGACACGGCGCACAAGCTGGCGCTGCTCGCGGCGCTCGCCTTCGGCGTGCAGCCTGATCCCGACGCGATTCATGTGGAAGGCATTCGTTCGATCACGCTGGCGGACCTCCAGGCTGCGGACGAGCTTGGCTATCGGGTGAAGCTGCTGGGTGTCGCGGCTCGCTCTGGCGATGCGGTGGAACTGCGGGTCCATCCGACGATGGTGCCTAAACATTGGCCAATCGCGCAGGTCTCAAGTGTCACCAATGCCGTCGCGATCGACGGTGATGCGGTGGCGCTGACGCTTGTCGGGCCGGGTGCGGGCGGTGACGCCACGGCTTCTGCCGTCGTCGGCGACCTCTGCGATCGAGCCGCCGGGCGGTCCGGCTCGCCTTTCGGCTGGCCTGTGGATACGTTGCGTCCCGCCGGCCAACCGACGATCCAGCGTCATGAAGGTGGGTATTATATCCGTCTTGCTGCGGTTGATCGGCCCGGAACGGCGGCAGCGATTGCCCGTCATATGGCCGAGCAGAACATCTCGCTGGAGTCCATAATGCAGCACCGGCGCGGGCGTCCGCATGGCGGAGACCGGGCCGACAGCGCAGAGGATCCGGCACCTGTGGTGTTGATCACCTACGCCACGACGGAAGACGCGGTTCGCCGTGCGATCGACGCCATCGACGCTGATGGCGTGATCGCCTCGCCGCCGCAGGTGATACGGATCGAGAAAGACTAAGAGGGGCAAGGGAACAATGGCTGAAATCACGGTCAAGGCAGGCCAGGCACTCGAGCGCATTCTGACGCTTGAACTGGTGCGCGTTACCGAACGCGCGGCGGTGGCATCGGCTGGGCTTCGCGGGCGTGGTGACGAGAAGGCGGCGGACAAGGCGGCTGTGGACGCGATGCGTCGCGAGCTTAATCGTCTCCCGATCGCCGGCCGCATTGTGATTGGCGAAGGCGAGCGTGACGAAGCGCCGATGCTGTTCATCGGCGAGGAGCTGGGCACCGGCAAGGGACCGGCGGTCGACATCGCCGTCGATCCCCTTGAAGGCACCACCCTCTGTGCCAAGAATATGCCCGGCTCGATTGCCGTCATGGCGATGGCCGAGGGCGGCACGCTGCTTTACGCTCCCGACGTCTACATGGAGAAGATCGCGATCGGCCCCGGCTATCCCAAGGGCGTGATCGATATCGATGCCAGCCCCCAGGACAACATCCATTCGCTCGCCAAGGCGAAGGGGGTGAAGCCCTCCGAAATCACCGCGCTGATTCTGGACCGTCCCCGTCACGCCGGCATTATCGCGGCCGTTCGCAATACAGGCGCTGCCGTGCAGCTCATCACCGATGGTGATGTTGCCGGCGTCATTCACACCACCAATCCGGACGAGACCGGCGTCGATATCTATATCGGCACCGGCGGCGCGCCCGAGGGCGTGCTGGCGGCCGCTGCGCTGCGCTGCATCGGTGGCGAAATGTACACCCGCCTGATCCTCGACACCGACGAGAAGCGCGAGCGCGCCAAGAAGATGGGCGTGAAGGATCCCAAGAAGATCTACACCATCACCGACATGGTGCGCGGCGACTGCCTGATCGCAGCGACCGGCGTGACCACCGGCAATCTGCTCAAGGGCGTGAAATACGAGAAAGGCGTGGTCAAGACCCACACCGTGGTGATGCGCTCCGCATCCGGCACGGTACGCTGGATCGAGGCCGAGCATCGCGACCTTTCCAAGTTCCACCTCGGCTGAACGGAAGCCACCTTGCTCTTCCCGGACGGGGCGCCCAGGCGCCCCGTTTTGCTGTCGCGGGGACCCTTCCTGCCGCTTACCCCATGGGTCGATCCGAGGTGCGGGGGGAACTGAAATCGTGCCCTTAGGCGTCAGGGTGCTTTAGCCATCGGACGGTGTGCTGTATACCAGAGCCGTGACAACGTGCATTCTTCGTGAGTGCTGAAGACAAGTACAAGGGAACGACCCATGTCCGCTACTCATTCGCAGCTGCCCGGCCTGCTGAAGACCCTCACGGCTCTCATCGAGGCCAGCAAGTACACCGAGGTTGCCCAGACATATGGCGCCTTCATCAACGAGCACCCCACCACACGCTTCCTTGCCTCCGAGCCGATCCCCTTCAAGCTCGCTGACCATTTCGCGAAGAAGTTCGGCTCGTCCGCCACGTCGACCTTCACGCTGCAGCACACCACCTGGGCCGAGGACATCAAGGCGGCTCTGAATGAGGGGCCCGATGCCTTCGCCAGCCTCGCCGCCAAGTATGAGGCTTCGGCCGCCGAGGTTGCCAAGTCGGTGAAGAAGGTCGCCTGAGCGCTCTTTCGAGCGAGAGACCAAAGGCTGGCTTCGCGCCAGCCTTTTTTGTTTGCGGGCAGATTCACGAAGCCGCCAACCCCGTTGCCGAGCGGCGGTTGCGTTTCGCGCTCATACCCGGCGGGCTGGGCCTCGCCTCAGTTCTTCGCGTGAACGTCGCGCAGAAAGTAGTCGACGCCCAGCTGCACCATCGCGGGCTGCGAGGCATGCGGCCCACCGTGCTCGACATAGGTGAGGTCGTAGCCGGCCCGCCGGAGCTTCGCCGCGTGCGAGCGGCCGGCGGTCTGGATCGGCGTCTGGGTGTCGCGCTGGCCGTGGGCGATGAATACCTTCGGCTCCGCCTCCTGCGCCAGCACGGTCATGAAACCGGCCGAGAAGGCGAGGATATGGCTCACAATCCGCCCGTTGCTGAGCCCGGTCGATAGTGAATAGCTCCCACCGTCGGAATGGCCGGCGAAGGCAAAATGATTGGGATCCAGCGCGAAGCGGGAGGCCACTTCGGCCAGACCGATATCGAGACGCTCGCGGTCCGGTCCGTTGCCGGCGATGACGATGTCCCAGGTCGGGAACAGCGATTGCGGCACCAGCAGAAGAAAGCCACGCTCTTCGGCGTGCCGACGCATGATCGGCATGATCTTCTCCGCGCTGCCACCGCCTCCGTGGAAAAGCACCACGATCGGCGTCGGTAGAGAGGGGTCGATTCCTTCCGGCACGACAAGCACGTAGTCGCGCGTGTCGAACAGGCCGAGATCATGGCGGCCAGGGGGCAGGGGAGGTTTGCTGGGGGCGGTGTGCCGGAAACTGAGCCGGCCCATGAGAGACAAATCGAGCATGGTGCGCACCATAAGGCGCCGGCATGCCGGGGAAAAGCCGCGATGCCCGCGCAAAGCCATTTGCGCGGCATCCTGCACCGCTCAGAACCCTGCCATGTGACCAGCGCAGGACAGAGATCGCCAGACGGCCCTTTGCTTCGTTTCGTTCCGGCGCTATTGCCCATCTGCCGGCCCGCCCGGTCAGCCCTGCGGGCCGTCGCCCGCGACATCACTGGTTTCTCATGCCCATCAGGCACTCGTTTCTCGCACTCACCGTTGTCTGCGTGTGGGCGCTGAACATCATCATCATCAAGCTCGGTGTCGCCGAACTGCCACCCATCATGATGTGCGCGCTGCGCTTCGTGCTGGTGTCGGTGCTTGTCGTGCCCTTTACCCGCGTGCCTCCGCGCCGCTTGCCGGCGGTCATGCTTGTGTCGGTGACCTTTGGCACGCTGCACTTCGGGCTGCTTTTCGTTGCCCTCGATGCGGCGGAGGCGGGCACCAGCGCGGTGATCATCCAGCTTGGCGCGCCGATCGCGACGCTGCTCTCCTGCCTCGTGTTTCACGAGAAGCTGGGTGCGCTGCGGATGCTCGGCCTGGTGATCTCGATCCTGGGGATCGCCATACTGGCCGCCGGCCCGACGCTGCCGGGCGTTCTGCCGTTCACCCTGTTGCTGATTAGCGCCACAGCCTGGGCCGTGACCAACCTCATCATCAAGGCGATGCCCGACGTGACCCCCATGACGATGATGGGGTGGTCATCGCTGTTCGCCATTCCCCAGCTTCTGCTGGCTTCGTGGCTGTTCGAATTCGATCGATGGGGGATGGTGGCAACTGCGGGCTGGAATGGCTGGTTCACCGTGGCCTACAGCGCGATCGCCTCATCGATTGTCGGCTATGGCATCTGGTACTGGCTGCTCCAGCGCCATGCCATCAATGCCGTGGTGCCCTACTCGATGCTGAACCCGCTTCTCGCGGTGCTGTTTGGTATCGTGCTGATCGGTGACGATCCCTCTCCGGTGAAAATCGTAGGGGCGCTCGTCATGGTCGCGGGTGTCGCTCTCATCCTGCGCCCCCGCGATGTCGTGCTTCCCGATACGGCCTGAAAACGGAATTGGCCGGAACATGCATGCCCCGGCCATTCCCCATTCAGGTCCGGTGATCGCTGCCGCGACAGCCGATCAGGCCCGGATCACTTCGCCTTCAGGAACTCGCCGACGTCGAGCAGGATGAGCTCGTTGTCGTCCGCCTTCTTCGGGTCGCGGCTTGAGGAGAAGGGCAGGTTGTTGTCGTTGCCGACCACGATATGGGTTTCGTCGACGACATCGACGTCTTCAATGGTGAAGAACGGGAAGGTCAGCACGCCCTCGTTCAGCGGCTTGCGGGCAAGCTTGTTGGGATCGGCGATCTTCATCAGATCGATATGGCCGATCTTGCGCACCTGGCCGCCGGCATTCGCATCGGTCAGCTCGATCTTGTAGATGCGCTTGAACTTGGCGATGTCGTGGAAGCAGTCCGGCCCCTTGGTGCCCTCGGCACATGCCTTGTCCGACGTGCCCTCGCCATTGTCGCGTTCGATGATCATGCCGGTGGTGGCATCGATCATGTTGAAGTCGCCGATCGCGTTGCCGTTCTGCTCAAGCGCATACTGCCAGGAGCGGCCGGTCCACTTCTGCGCGGCCACGTCGAATTCAAGGATCAGCAGATACGGCTTGCCGTCGGCGCCCGTCTGCCAGTCCTTCTTCTCGGCGTCCCACAGCGGGCCTTCGAGCAGCGGATAGAGGAACTTGCCGTCCTTGGAGGCCGCCATGCCCTCGAAACCCTTGGAGCGGCGGGCGTTGAAGGTGGCGGTCTGGTTGGGGGCGGCGGAGGAGGCCACCTGGTAGTTGTCAGGCGAGCGAACCGGCTGTTCGCCAGCGATCGTCTCGAACATGTCGAGGACCTTGCCGCTCATGTCCGCCTTGATCAGGAAGGGGCCGAACTCCTCGCCGATCCACAGATCGTTGCCGATGATCTGGAAGCTCTCAAGGTCGAAGTCGGCGCCGGTCAGGTAGCGTGCATCGGTGCCCTCATGGACGATGCGGAACGGCACCTTCTTGTCGGGATCGCGCAGGAAGATGGTCTCGATCGGCTGGAACGCGCCGGTTTTCCAGTCGACCTTGTAGCGGCGCAGGAAGAGCGCGGCGTCCGGGCTGTTGGCCTTGGAGCCGAAACCATTGTCCGTGAGCAGCCAGAACGAGCCATCGGGCATGACCTTGATGCCCGAATGCCCCTGGACGGGCTGCCCCTTGAACGGCAGCGAGACGCCGGTGGGGCGGCTGGCGGACTTGCCTTCGACCGCGCCGACCGTGTCAACGCGCTTGCCGGTGGTGTACTTGCCGGAAACCTTGAGGTCCGCGGGGGCGTCGGCGGGCATCTCGATGAAGGTCTCGGCCGGCAGCAGGGCGTGCCCGGCGAGGGTGGCCGGATAGGTCTGGTCGGCGCGGACGTTCGACGCGGCGCCAGCGAGCGCGATCAGCGCAAGCGCGGCACTCGCGAGCAGCGAGGTGCGAGACATAGGTCATTCTCCAGTGGTCGGGTGCGGCAGCGAGGCCGAGCCGACTTCCTGAATGGCGCGGATGTCATGTGCGCAACGAACCGATGACGAAGCGATGATGCTCGGTCAGACATTCGTTGCGTCGCCGGCTGACCGAATTGGGCCTGCCCTCTCGACGCGGTCACCCGCTTCGGGCTTAACCTTGCCGGCATGAGTCTCGTTCAACCTACAGCCGCGCCCGCCCCGCGGCCCTTTCTTGGTATCGCCCATTCGGCCAGTGGCCGTTTCTGGCGCGAACGCATTGACGGGCGGGGAGCCCAGACGACGCTGGCCATGGTTCAGCGCTACAGTCTGCCCGAAATTCTCGCCCGCGTGCTTGTCGGTCGGGGGGTGGAGATCGAGGAGGCGCAAGCCTGGCTTGATCCCACGGTGAAGCGGCTGCTGCCCGATCCCGATTCGCTGACCGATATGGGGGCTGCCGTCACCCGGCTCGCCGATGCGGTCACAGCGGGAGAAGCGGTTGCCGTCTTCGGGGACTACGACGTCGACGGCGCGACCTCGACTGCGCTGCTGGTCGAGGTGCTGCGGGCCGCCGGCCTCGACCCCGCCTTCCACATTCCCGACCGCATCTTCGAGGGGTACGGTCCGAATATTCCCGCTATCGAGGCGCTGGCGGAGAAGGGCGCGAAGCTGCTCGTCACGGTCGATTGCGGCACGATGAGTTTCGAGCCTTTTGCCCGAGCCCGCGAGCTTGGCCTCGACGTGGTTGTGATCGACCACCACCAGGCCGGCGAAGCGCTGCCGGAGGTGGTCGCGCTGGTGAACCCCAATCGCGCCGACGATTTGTCCGGCCTTGGCCATCTGTGCGCGGTCGGTGTGGTCTTCGTCGTCGCGGTCGGGCTGTTACGCGAGCTTCGTCACCGTGGGTGGTGGAGTAGCGCCCGCCCCGCGCCGGATCTGCTCGAAGCGCTGGACATCGTGGCGCTTGGCACGGTGGCAGACGTGGTTCCGCTCGTCGGCCTCAACAGGGCTTTCGTCACCAAGGGGCTGCTGCAGCTTCGCAAGCGCCGACGGCCGGGGCTGACCGCCCTTATGGATGTGGCCCGCCTCACCGGGCCGCCAAAGGCGTGGCACCTCGGCTTTCTGCTCGGTCCCCGCATCAATGCCGGCGGACGTATTGGCGACGCCGCGCTGGGAACCAAGCTGCTGCTCAGCGCTGATCCGATCGAGGCGCAGGTGATCGCGACGGAGCTGGATCGTCTCAATACCGAACGTCAGCTCATGGAGCGCGCGATCGTCGCCCAGGCTGAAATGGAGGCGGAGGCGGCACTGGGGCATCAAGGGGCCACGCCGGTGATTCTGGCCAGCGGGCAGGGCTGGCATCCGGGCGTCGTGGGCCTTGTCGCCGCCCGCCTGAAGGAGAAGTTCGGCCGCCCGGCCTTCGCCGTCGCGTTTACCGGCACGCACGGGGCTGGGTCGGCCCGTTCCATTCCCGGTGTCGATGTCGGCAAGGCTGTTCGCGGGGCGGTCGATCGCGGGCTGCTGGTGAAGGGCGGCGGGCATGCGATGGCGGCCGGGCTGACGGTGGAGCGTGAGCGCCTCGGCGAATTGCGCGCCTATCTGGAAGAGGTGCTTGCCGAGGCGGTGGATGGTGCCAGGGCCGTCGACGAGACACTGATCGACGGCGCCCTTTCCGCGGCTGGCGCCACGCCTGATCTCATTGAGCTGATCGAGAAGGCGGGCCCCTTCGGGGCGGGCAATCCCCAGCCGGTCTTCGTGTTTCCCGCGCACCGGGTGGTCTATGCCGAGGCCGGCAATGGCGACCATGTGCGGGTACGCCTGCGCAGCTCGGACGGAACGGTTCTCTCGGCCATCGCCTTCCGCGCCGCGACGACGCCGCTGGGGCAGGCGCTCCTCGCCGCGCGGGGAAAGCAGCTTCATGTGGCCGGGATGCTGGAACTCGACACCTGGCAGGGGAGGGCGCAACCCAGCCTGCGCATCAGTGATGTGGCTTCGCTGGATAACCCATGAACATCAAAGCGATGGGGCAGCTTCCGGAATCAGAATGCCATCGGGCGCGGGGGAAGGCCGATCGCGGTGGATCGCGGCTTTACGCGACTGAATCAAAGCGTCGCCCGCTTGCCCTAACTGCCTGCCATGACTGGGCTTTCAGCGCGGTCTTCAACCTGAATCGGATTGTGAACCGGTGAACGCAACCGATTCTGGAGACTCGCGAAATCACAGGGTGGCGGTTGTCGGCGCGGGGCCGGCCGGGCTCGTCGCGGCCGAGACCCTGGCGGGCGCGGGCTGCAGGGTAACGGTCTACGACCGGATGGCCTCGCCGGCGCGAAAGTTCCTTATCGCGGGCCGGGGGGGCCTGAACCTCACCCATTCCGAAAAGCGCGAGGCGTTCCTTGCCCGCTATGGGCAGAGCGCCGCCTGGCTCGCACCGATGCTTGACGCGTTCCCGCCCGCCCGGTTGCGCGCCTGGGCCGAGGGGTTGGGGCAACCGACCTTTGTCGGGTCGAGCGGGCGGGTGTTTCCACGGGCCTTCAAGGCCTCGCCATTGCTGCGCGCCTGGCTGGCACGGCTGGACGGGCTCGGCGTTGAGCTGAAGCTCCGCCACGCCTGGCTCGGCTGGGATGCAGGGGGTGAACTGCGCTTCTCGGGCGTGGCGGGTGAGGACGATGAGGAGGCCAGTGTGGCCGATGCGACCGTGCTCGCGGTCGGTGGGGGCAGTTGGGCTCGACTCGGCAGCGATGGCGCCTGGACGACAATTCTCGCGGATGCCGGGGTCGATATCGCGCCGCTGCGTCCGGCCAATAGCGGCGCCCTGGTCGACTGGTCCGACACCTTCCGCACCCGGTTCGCCGGCGCGCCGCTGAAGCGCATCGCCCTGACGTCCGGATCCGCACGGGTGCGCGGCGAGGCGGTGATCGCCGCCAGCGGGCTGGAGGGCGGTGCCGTCTACGCGCTCTCGTCATTGCTGCGAGACGCCGTGGCGAGGGACGGGCGGGCGCGGCTTCTGGTCGATCTGCGGCCGGATCTGTCTGTCGACGCGCTGGCGGCCCGGCTGTCGGGCGGCCGCAAGGGGGAATCGACCGCGAACCGGCTGCGCAAGGCGGCCGGCCTGTCGCCCGCCGCCGCCGGACTGCTGCGAGAGGGGGGCCATGCGCTACCCTCGGAACCGGCGGCGCTCGCGGAACGGATCAAGGCCGTCCCGCTGGAGGTCGGCGGCATGGCCGGGATCGAGCGCGCCATCTCGTCGGCCGGCGGCGTCGCCCGTTCGGCCCTGGACGATCACCTGATGCTCCGGGCGCGCCCGGGAATCTTCATTGCCGGCGAGATGCTGGACTGGGAGGCCCCGACGGGCGGGTATCTGCTGCAGGGCTGTTTCGCTACCGGCTACGCGGCCGCCTGCGGCGTGCTCGCCCATCTCGGCCATGCCCCGCCTGCCCGCTGGAGCGGGCCGTGGTGTGCGGCGGATGAGGGAAAAGCGCGGGACGATGGCTGAGGGAGCATGCGCCATCGTCCCGCGCGGTTCACGAGACCTGCCGGGATTGGGCCTCGCGAAGACAGTGCCGTCCGCCGCGACGTCGCGGCGCGGTGAATGAATGTCACCAGCGGCTTCGTGCAAAGACGTACGCGGATGAAGTGACGTCGACAACAGTTATCTTTATGTATTATTATAGTTATAATCTGTATTGACGTATTTTTACTTGAATAAGCCCGCCCCAACGTCAGCTTGCGGCGTGCGGGGCGGCGGCGTAACTGGTTGTTTCCCGATCATGTCATTCGGATCCGCGGTGCCGTGATGGTATCGGTCGTGGGATCCGGATCGGGCCGGTGGAAAAGCCTTGCTGCTTGGCACCCAAGCGGCGGGGGCTCCCCCAGCCCGATGGATGCGAGGCCACGGAGGCGGGCATTGGCACGACTGTTTTTCCGGCGCGGACAGAGCGCGGAGGCGGCTCCCGATGCCGCCCGCGAACTCGCGGTGCGCGCGCGCGCCATGCTTGGCGTCGATGAGGACACCACCATCTCCATCAGCGAGATCGCCTGTGGCGATCCGGCCTGTGGAGGGGCGGAGACGGTGGTGCTGGTGATGCGTCCCGGCCGCCGAACCGAGGCGGCGAAACTGCTCAAGCCGTTGTCGCAGGTCACCGACGAGGATCTGCGCGAGGCGCTCGTGCCGCTGCATGACCCTGCGTCATGACAATTTATTTTCGTGCAAGTATTCGCGCGCAACTACATGCGGCAGAGCGGGTTGCGCGTTGAACTTCGAAGTAAAACAATTCTAATGTAAGTTCAAAGGCTTGCGATCGTTTGATGCGCTGGCGTACGAGTCCCCGCCACCACGGGCGCCGCTGAGGCGGCGGGGAGGAGAAACCATGCGAGCCAGATCATTGTTCGCCGCGCCGTTGCTGGCGGCTGTTGCGCTTGGCGCACTTGTCGTTGCCGGTCCGGTCCGCGCCGAGGGCGCACCGAAGGTCCACGATATCGTCGTGACCTATGCCAATATCGCCGAGGCGATGTACGGCGACAGCCTGACCACCGCGAAGGCGCTTCAGAAGGCGGTCAACACGTTCCTTGCCGCGCCGACCGAGGCCAATCTCGACGCCGCGAAGGCGGCGTGGAAGGCCGCGCGCGTACCTTACCAGCAGACCGAAGGCTTCCGCTTCGGCAATGCCATCGTCGACGATTGGGAAGGGCGCGTGAATGCCTGGCCGCTCGACGAGGGGCTGATCGACTATGTCGACAAGAGCTATGGCGATACGTCGGACGAGAACCCGCTCTACACCGCCAACGTGATCGCCAACACCAAGGTACGCGTCGGCAAGAAGACCATCGATGCCACCAAGATCACGCCCGAACTGATCGACAGCCTGCAGGAAGCGGGTGGTGTCGAATCCAATGTCGCGATCGGCTATCACGCCATTGAATTCCTGCTGTGGGGCCAGGATCTCAACGGCACCGGGCCCGGCGCGGGCAAGCGCCCCGCCACCGATTACGACACCAAGAACTGCACCAACGGCCATTGCGAGCGCCGCGCGGCCTATCTCAAGGCGGCCACCGACCTGCTGGTCTCGGATCTCGAGGACATGCACAAATGGTGGGGCAAGAAGGGCAAGGCCCGCGCCGCGGTGCTGAAGCAGAAGCGCAAGGCCGCGCTCGGCACCATTCTCACCGGTCTGGGTTCGCTGTCCTACGGTGAACTGGCCGGCGAGCGCATGAAGCTCGGCCTCATTCTCCACGATCCCGAGGAGGAGCATGACTGCTTCTCCGACAACACCCACAACTCGCACTATTATGACGAGCTGGGCATCGCCTCGATCTATCGCGGCACCTATACCCGCGTCGATGGCTCCGTTGTCGAGGGAGCCTCGGTTGCCGCCTATGCGAAGGCCAAGGCGCCGAAGGCGGCCGAAGAGGCGGATATGAAGGTCGACGCGGCGCTGGCGGCGCTCAAGGCGATCAAGGACGAAGCCGACAGCGGCAAGGAAGCCTACGACCAGATGATCGGCGAAGGTAACGTCGAGGGCAACGCGCTGGTGCAGAAGGGCGTCGAGTCGCTCGTGGCCCAGACCCGCGCCTTTGAAGGCGTCGTCGGGGCGCTTGAGCTGAAGATCAAGGTTGAAGGGTCCGACAGCCTGGACGATCCGTCCAAGATCGGCGAGTAGGTTTGTCATGAAGAACGGCGGCGCGGGTTTCTCGCGCCGCGCCTTCCTTGGTGCGGGCGCGGCTCTGGGCGCGATGGCGGTGGTTGCGCCGTCGCGGACGGGGTTCGCGCGCGTGCCGGCGCCGTTCGTGCCCACCCGCACGCTCACCCTGGCCTCGGGCGAGGCCGAGCTTCGGCTTCTGGGTCCGGACAAGCCGGCGACTGCCATCTACGCCTATGACGGCGAGCCGTTCCGGCAGATCCGCGTTCCGCGCGGAACGCGGCTGGAGGCGACCTATCTCAATGGCCTCGACGAAGGCTCGTCGCTGCATTTCCACGGCATCCGCATGCCGAACGAATATGACGGCGTGCCCCCGCTGACCCAGCCGCTGGTGCAGCCGGGAGGGCGCTTCGTCCATCGGCTGCCGCTCGACGATCCCGGCACCTTCTTCTTTCATCCCCATTGCGACGAGACCGGGCAGGCCGGTCGCGGCCTGGTCGGCGCGCTCATCGTCGAGGATCCGCGCGATCCCCATTTCGATGTGGACGAGGTGCTGTGCCTGAAGGACTGGCGCCTGGCGGACGACGGCGGCTTCCTGGAACTCAGCGAGCCGGACGGCGCCTCGAAGGCCGGCACGTTCGGGGGGACCCGCACGGTGAACGGCGTGCCGGTGGCCGAGATCGCGGTGCCCGCCGGGGGTGATGCGCGCCTGCGCATTCTCAACGTCGATTCGACGCGCATCATGGATATCGGCGTGGAGGGCGCGCAGGCCTGGCTCATCGCCGTCGACGGCCACGCCCTGCCGCCGATCCTGCTCGACGAGCTGCCGGACGGCATCTGGCGCATGGGCCCGGCGCAGCGCATCGACATCCATGTGCGCATGCCGCTGAAGGGCGGTCCGGTGACGGTGGGAGACTACCGGGCGGCGGACATCTACCACTTCGCCACCCTGCGGGCGGACGGCAAGCGCGCGCGCAAGCCGGGCAAGGAGCCGCATGACAAGGGTGAGCCTGGCAAGGGTGCGCCTGACAAGGGCGCGCTTGCGCTGCCCCGGCCCGAACTGCCGTTCCCGGAGATCGAAACCGCCGAGCTGCACTCCTTCACGCTGCAGCAGGCTACCGACGCGGCGGTGAAGAATCTGGGCCTTCCCCCGGACGACCCGCTGGCCAAGGCGCTGGTGGCGAGCTTCTGCGTGGGCGCGACGACCTACTGGTCGATCGGGCAGATCTCGTGGTCGACCGGGAACCGGCTCGGCCTGCCGCCCCCGCTGGCGGTGATGCAGGAAGGGCGCAGCTACCGCATCGAGATCAAGAACGAGACGCGCTACCCCCATCCCATCCATCTGCACGGCCACGCCTTCTATGTGATCAGTTCCAGCAAGGGGCGGCTGCCGCAGCATTTCGCCGACACCGTGCTGGTCCAGCCGGGCGAGGCGGTCGAGATCGCCTTCGTCGCGGCGCCGGGCGACTGGGTGTTCCATTGCCACATCCTCGAACACATGGAGACCGGGATGATGGGCTGGTTCCGGGTGATATGAGGCGCGCGGCGGGCTCTTCGCGGAGAGGATGGCTGCGCCTCGCCATGTGCGTCGCGCTGCTGTCCGCGGCGGGGGCGGTGAGCGCGGACGACACGCGCCTCGACGCGGCGATCGGCAAGGCGCTGTTCGAGCGCCCCTGGGTGCCCGCGCCCAGCTCGACGCGGGCCAATGACGGACTCGGCCCGCTGTTCGATGCGCGCTCCTGCTCGGCCTGTCATCCCGGCGCCGGCCGTGGCGCGACGGCGCTCGATGCCCATGGCCGTCCCGAAGGGCTCGGGCTGGTGCTGTCGCTGTTCCGCGCCGATGGCGGACCGGACCCGACCTATGGTCATCGTCTGGAGACCATGACGCTGCCGGGCGTTCCCGTGGAGGGAATGATCGGTGTCACGGTCGAGGAGGGCCGGCGCGTGCCGCATGCGGACATGCTCGGTTACGGCGCGCTCGATCCGGCGACGCATGTGTCGCTGCGCGTGGCGCCGGACCTGCGCGGGCGCGGCGGGCTGGAGCGTGTTTCCGATGCCGCGATCCTCGCCCTGGAGGACCCCGATGACCGCGACGGCGACGGCGTGCGCGGCCGGGCCCGGCGGCTGGCGGTCTCCGAGGGCGGCTCGTCGATCGGCCGCTTCGGATGGAAGGCCAGCCACGCCACGATCGAGAGCCAGAGTTCGGAGGCATTTTCGCTCGATCTCGGCCTTTCCACGCCGCTGCGGCTGGAACCCTGGGGCGACTGTACCAAGGTGCAGACCCAATGCCGCAACGCGCCCCATGGCCGCGAGGGGGAAGGCGAGCCGGAAATCACCGGCGCGATCGTTGACCGCATCGTGCTGTATCTGCGCGCGCTCAAGGCGCCGGCGACGCAGACCGAGCCGCGCGCGGCCGCGCTTTTCGCCGCGACCGGCTGCGCGGCCTGCCACCGGCCCTCGCTGCCGGCGACCAGCGGCGCGGACGTGAGCTTGTATACCGATGTGCTGCTTCACGATCTCGGCCCTGGACTGGCCGATACCTCGGGTGTGCCGGGGGCCGGGGCGTCGGAGTGGCGTACGGCGCCGTTGGCCGGGATATCGGGCGCGCTGGCACATGGCGCCGGTCTGCTGCACGATGGCCGCGCGGCGAATGTGGCCGAGGCGGTGCGCTGGCATGATGGCGAGGCCGCCGGGGCCCGGACCCGTTTCGAAGCTCTTGAGGCGCGCGACCGGCAGACGCTGGTCGATTTTGTATCCTCTCTCTGAGTGAGGTCGATGATGAGCCGTTCTCCCTTTGCGCTGGGACTGGCGCTGCTGGGCCAGATCGGGCAGGCCGCGCAGGGCGTTCCCGCCGTGGCTGCCGCGACGACGTTCCTCACGGGTGTGTTCGCGACGCGGGCCCACGCCACCGCCGTCTCGGCGCCCGATGTCGTCGAGCAGTGGCTGCTGCCGCGCTACGACAAGCTGGCGGCGGACGCGCAGGCGCAGCTCGTGGCGTGGGAAGGCTTCTGCAAGGCGCCATCGAAAGAGGGCGTGAAGGAACTCAAGGCGCGTTTCGATGCGCTGTCGCTCGACTGGTCCGGCGTCGAATTCATCACCTTCGGTCCGGTGATGCTGTCGCTGCGGGCCGACCGGTTCAACCTGTTCCCGGAACGGCGCAATGCCGTCGGCCGCTCGGTGGCGGAGCTTATCAGCGACGAGACCGATGAGCGGCTCCAGCCCAAGCGCTTCTTTCGCCTGAGCGCGGCGGCGCAGGGGCTGCCGGCCATGGAACGCCTGCTCTATGACGAGGGCGCCGACGCCGCGCTCCTTTCCGGCCCGGAGGCGGGCCGCCGCTGTGCGCTCGGTCTCGCCATCGCCGGCAATCTCGCGAAACTGTCCGGTGAACTGCGCGAGGGCTGGGGCGACCGGTCGACGGCACTGCTCGGCCAGCTCTATGCGGGAAAATCCGACCCGGTGTTCTTTCCCGATCCGAATGCGCTGCTCAGCCAGATGGTGACGGATCTTGCCGGGGCCTATCAGCGCGTCGTCGACCAGCGGCTTCTCGTGGTGCTCGGCAAGAACATCAACGAGGCGAAGCCGCTCATTTCCGACCGCCGGCGCAGCGGGCTGTCGAAGGCGACGATCGTGGCGGTGGTGACCAGTGCCGGGGCACTGGGCGAGCGCCTCGCCCAAGGCCTTGATCCGAAGTCCCAGCAGGCGATCGCGACGGTGATGAACGGCGCCGTCACGGCCGCCAAGGCATTGCCCGAGGACATTGGCGCGGCAGCGGAAACGGAGGCCGGGCGCAAGCAGATCGAGACCGCGATCGCCGCGTTCAAGGCCGCCCAGGCCAGCGTGGCAGACCCGCTGGCTGCCGGGCTTGGTGTGCCGCTCGGCTTCAACGCGCTGGATGGCGACTGAAGGAGGCCGCAATGGGTATTCTCGATCTCTCCCGCCGCACTCTGCTGAGCCGGTTCGGTGGTCTTGCGATGGCGCCGCGGGTGCTTTTCGGCGGGGCCGCGCACGCGCAGGATCATCGGCTTGAGGCCGAATGGCTGGCGACCGCCGGCGTCGAGGGCGGCTTCGCGCCGGTCATGCTCTCCCCCGACTTCAGCGCCACCCAGGTCAAGGCCGGCGTGCAGCGTCTGCACTGGGTCGAGCCGAACCCGGACGGGCGCACGGCGATTGCCGTGGCGCGCCGTCCCGGCACCACGGCGGTGCTGTTCGCGCGCCATTCCGGCACCGTCCTCGCCACCTTCGAGCCGGGAGCGGACCGGGTGTTCTCCGGCCATGGCCGCTTCATCGAGGGCGGGCGGCGCTTTCTCGCGGTGGAAATCGAACGCGAGAGCGGGAAGGGCATCGTGACCCGGCGCGTTGTCGAGGCCGATTTCGCGATTGAAGCCGAATGGGCCTCCTCCGGCATCGGCCCGCACGACATGCTGCCCGCCGGCGGCGTTCTGGTGGTGGCGAATGGTGGTATCGAGCCCCATACCCCGGAGGCGCTCGGCGCGGAGATTGCCGGCGCGAGCATCGCCCGGCTCGATACCGAGACCGGGGCGGTGCGCTCGGTGGCCGAGCTGGAACCGGATTTCGCCTCGCTGTCGCTGCGCCATCTCTCCAGCGGCCACGACGGCCTGACCGTCGTCGCCGCCCAGGATCTTCTGGCCGATGGCGAGGCCCGCCCGCTGGTCTTCGCGGTGGAGGGGGAGCGGCTGCGCGCCTTCGAGGCGCCCGACGAGGAATGGCGGCAGTTGCGCACTTATGTCGGCTCGGTCGCGGTCGATGCGTCGGGCGCCTATGTGGCGGCGGCAAGCCCGCGCGGCAATCGCGTCGCGATCTGGAAGCGGGACGGTCACTTTCTCGGCTCGCTGCCGCTGGTGGATGGCTGCGGCCTGGCGCCGACGCGCGAGGCCGGGCAGTTTCTGGCGACCAGCGGGCTGGGCGAAGTGGCGCTCCTTAAGGCCGATGACGAAGGCGTGGGCGTCATCGCCCGCCGTTCGGGCGGACCGCGCTTCGACAACCACGCGGCACTGGCCGTGAACTGAACCCGCCGCACGGTTTTCGCGCCACTCACTGAGCCATCGCCGCCGCCGGCCTCTGCCGCCGTGGGCGCGTGGGTCGACGTGGTGTGCGGAGTTCCACCGGGAACGTCGCGCCCGGTGGTCATGTCGGCCGTCCCGACCCGCATGCGGCCTTCGCGCGCCGTGTTCGGGAGAGCGCCGGGGCGGCGGGCTGGCGTCGGCAAGACGAGGCCACGCGCCTGCGTCAGGGAAGCCCTCCGATAGGTGCGATTGTCCTCGGCGCTCATTTCCCGAACCGGCGGTTTCAACTCTCTTTCGTTGCACCATTCGACAGCAAGCTACGTATACAATGCGGAGGTTGCGCCGGAGCGGGCCCGTCTTCACGGTGCGCCGAACTTGCCGGTGCGCCGTATCGGCCTATCTGCTGACTGTCGAGCCGGGAGAGAGCTTCTGTTGAATCGTCGCGATGTACCGACCGATCCGCTTTCCGCTCTCTACGAGCCGATTTTGCAGCATCGAGGGCCAGCGCCGTTCGTCATCGCCCAGCTGGGGCAGTCGCTTGACGGGCGCATCGCCACGCCGACGGGAAAGTCGCGCGACATCAACGGCTCGTCCGGTCTCGACCATCTTCATCGCCTGCGCTCGGTCGTCGACGTGGTCGTGGTCGGTGTCGGTACCGTCGTGGCCGACGACCCGCAGCTCACCACGCGCCGCGTGCCGGGACGCAGCCCGGTGCGGGCCGTGATCGACCGCAGCGGGCGATCCGCGCGCGATTCCAAGTGGCTGCGTGCGGATGGCTGTCAGCGCATCGTGTTCTCGGAGAACGCAGATGGCTGGCCGGACGAGGTCGAGCGCATCGGCACCGAGCAGGACCCGGACATCTTCGAGCCCGCAAGGCTGCTCGCCGCGCTGGCGCAGCGGGGCCACCGCACGATTTTGATCGAGGGCGGCTCCTGCACCATCTCGCGCTTCATCGATGCCGGCCTCGTCAATCGCCTCCACATGTGCCTCGCGCCGATCATCCTGGGGTCAGGCCGTCCGGGGCTGGCGCTGAAGCCGATCGACGAACTCGACGACGCGCTTCGGCCGCAGGCGCGTACCTACTTCCTCGATGACGGCAATATTCTCTATGATTGCGATCTGAACAGTCACATGCGGGGAGGAACGCATGCCGCCCTCTGATGCGCGCAAGGCCGCGCCGGTTGCCGCGCCGGTCCGCTACAGCGCCGCCGCCCGCTGGTTGCACTGGGTGGTGGCGGCGTTCGTCGTGTGCCTGATCCCGCTCGGGATCTACATGGTCGCGCGCGGCGAGGCGACGAACTTCGATGCCGTGACCGGCACGCTCTACAGCCTGCACAAGCTGTTCGGCTTCATCGTGCTGTGGTTCATTCTACTGCGCGTGCTGGTGAGACTGCAGCGCGCCGCGCCGCCCCCGGTCGCCACGCTCACCCCGCTGGAGCGCGTGGCCTCGCATGTGGTCCATGGCGCGCTCTATATCATGCTGGTCACGGTGCCCCTGCTCGGCTGGGCGGGGATTTCGGCCTATCCCGCGCTGGACGTGTTCGGGCTGTTCAACCTGCCGGCCATCCTGTCGCCCGATCAGGAACTGGCGAACCGCATACTCGGCAATCACAAGCTGGCGGCGCTGCTTCTGGGAGGGCTGGCGCTGGTGCATATCGCGGCCGCCCTGCGCCATCGCTTCCTCAAGCGCGACGGCGTGTTCCAGCGGATGTGGCCGCCGAACTGACTGAGGGGTCAGGCGCGCGCGAACAGGTCCTGATGGCCGATTGTCACCGCCTCGGCCTTTGCGCGCGCCGACGCCCAGTCCGCAAACGCCTGCCGCCCCTCCGGCTCGATCTCGGTGGCGGCGCCGGCGAAGCCGTCGGTGAGGGCGGCGATGAGGCCGGCCTCGTTCCGTGTCAGCTGCCATGGACTGTCGCCCGACCATATCGCGTAGCCATGCCGTGACAGGATCTGGCCAAGCGTGGCGCTGGCAGTGGGCCCGAGCGCCGGCCCGAATCCCTTGTCGCCGCGCTGGTGCCGGTTGAAGGCGGCGATGACCCGCGCGTCGAGCGGGTCGTCGGGTCGCCAGCGCGCGGCGCCGTCATAGTTCAGCACGGCATAAAGCGGCAGCCGGCGGTGCGCCGAGCGGGCGACGAGGCGCTCCAGCCACGGCGCGGAGACGAGGTCGAACAGCGCGGCGCAGGTCACGAGTTCGGCGCCGACATCGCTGAAGTCGAGATCGCGGACGGTCAGGTCGGCGCATTCGAAGCGGACGTCGATCTCCCGCCCGTCCTTGTGGAGCCGGATGCCGGTGGCGGTCTCGCTCGCGCGGTCGGCCCACCCGCCAAGGACACGGCGAGCCTTGCTCAGCAGCGCGTCGTCGCCATCGATCAGATGCCAGCGCTGCAGGGCGGGGAGCAAGGGAGCGAGCGCGCGCAGGTTGGAGCCGGTGCCGCAACCCAGATCGACGATGGCGAGGGACGGGCGGTCCTGGAAATGGCGGCGCACCTGCTCGCCAACCTCCTTGTTGCGCGAGGCGTGGTCGACAGGTTCACGCAGCGCCAGCCAGTCGGCATCGAACCCGCTCATCGGGGCATCTCCTTCAAGGCGGTCATGATGGCGTCGGCGGTCTGCGACCATCTCGGAAGCGCCTGCGCGTGACGCCACGCCTCGTCCGCCATCCGGCGGCGGCGGTCCGGCTCGTCCAGCAGCAGACCGATGGCTTCGGCGAGGTTGGCGGCGTCGTTGGCGGGCACCAGCAGCGAGGCGCCCCGGGGCACGGTGTCGGGAATGGCACCGGTATCGGTGGCGACGATCGGAAGACCGCACGCGAGTGCCTCGGTGAGGCCCATGCCATAGCCCTCGAAGAGCGAGGCCGAGACGAAGAGGTCGGCGGCCGCGAACTCCTCGACGAGCGCGTGCGCCGGGAGCGCGCCGGTGAGGCTTATGCGGTCGGTGAGGCCGCGCGCCGCGATGCGCTGCTCAAGCGCGCGCGTTTCCTGCCGGTCGCGGTCCGTTGCGCCGACGATGTGACAGGTCCAGTCCCGCGTGGTCAGCCGGGCCAGCGCCTCCACCAGCACGCCATAGGCCTTGCGCGGGATCACGGCGCCGACCGAGAGCAGGCGGGCAGATGTTCCGCCGCCATGCGCGCGGGACGCCGGATCGGTGCCGGGCAACGCGACCACCAGCTTGCTCCGCGCAACGCCGAAGTCTTGTTCCAGCAGGCGCGCGGTCGCGGGGCTGGTCGCGATGACAATGGAGGCTTCGGCCAGCGCGGCCCGTTCGCTCGCGACGAGCTGCGAGCGCAGCGCGTCGTCAAGGCCGGTTTCCAGCGCCAGCGGGTGATGAACCAGCGCCGCGAGTGGACGCCGGAGCGCACGCAGCATCGTCGCCGGCAGGACGCCGAGGGCCAGTCCGTCGACCAGAACCGCCTGTCCTTCCGGCAGCGCATGGAGGAGCTTCCGGCTCTGTGCCAGCTCTTCCGGTGAGGGAAAGGGAAACCCGCCGGGCAGGGCGAGATGCGTCACATCCCATCCCGCGTTCCGGCACTCGGTGATCACCCGCCGGTCATAGGCATAGCCGCCTGTGGCCAGGCCAAGATCGCCGGGAATGGCGAAGGCGAAGTTGGTCACGGGGCGGCCCTCAGCCGAGGCTACCCTCATAGCTGGCGCGCGCCAGATCCGTCTCATGGAGTGTAACGCGGATCTTCGAGAGCCCCGCGCCGTCCTCGCCCAGCGCGCCGGAACGGGCGGCGGTGGCCATGGCATCGAAGATGTGCCGGGCCAGAAACTCGGTCGTGGTGAGCGTGCCGGCAAAGACCGGCAGGGTGTCGAGATTCTGGTAGGCGAGGGGCTGAAGCGTTGTCTTCAGCACGTCGAGCGCGGCGCCGATGTCCACCACGACGTTCTTCGTGGTCAAGGTCTCGCGAAAGAAGGCGACGTCGACGACGAAGGTCGCGCCGTGCATTCCCTGAGCCGGGCCGAAGAACGGATCGGGCAGCGAATGGGCGATCATGATGCGATCGCGAACCTCGACACAGTACATGGCGTCTCTCATCGGTAATCGAGCAGGATCGCCAGGGCATCCTCCTCATGGGTCAGCAGGTGCGGCAGCCGGGCCGGCGCCTGCGCGAACGGTATGACATGCGTGACCAGCCGGTCGAAGCGCGGATCGTCCAGCAGCGCGAGGGCCTTGGCGAGCCGCCGGGCGTGCGGCCATCGGGGCCGACGCAGGGGAGATACGGAGCCGACCTGCGAACCGATCAGTTGCAGGCGGCGGCTGTGGAAGCTTTCCCCCAGCGGAATGGAAGGCGGGCGGTTCCCATACCAGCTCAGTTCCACGATGCGTGCCTCGAACCCGCCGGCCGCGAGCGCGGTCTTCAGGCCGGCGGCGCTGGCGCTGGTGTGGAACACGATGTCGGCATCGTCACGGATCGCGTCCGGCGCGGCGAAGGCGGCACCGAAGCTCTGCGCCAGTGCCGACCGGCCCGGCTCCACATCGACCAGCGTGACATCCGCCCCCGGCAGCGCGGCCGCCAGCGCGGTCAGGAGCAGCCCGACCACGCCGCCACCGACGATCGTGATGCGATCGCCGGGGCCCGCGCCGGCGTCCCACATGGCGTTGAGGGCCGTTTCCATGTTCGCCGCCAGCGTCGCGCGCTCGGGGGGAACGCCTTCGGGCACCGGCATCGCCGACGCGACGGGAAGGAGATAGAGGTCCTGATGCGGGTAAAGCGCGAACACGGTCCGGCCGATCCACGCGGCGGGACCGGCTTCGACGATTCCCACGCTCTGGTAGCCATACTGCACCGGAAAGGGGAACTCGCCGTTTTGAAACGGGCCGCGCATCCGCTGATATTCGCTGGGGGGAACGGCACCTTCGAGGACGAGCCGCTCCGTGCCCCGGCTGACAGCGGAGGCGAGCGTGCGCACGCTCAGCATGTCTGCACCCGCCTCGCCGAGCGGGGCAGGCTTCAGCTCATAATGCCCCGGTGCCACGCACCAGAGCTGCTGCACCGATCTGTAATCCGGTTGTGGCATAGCGGAATGCGCCCCCCTTGCCGCATCGTGTGTCCATAACAGGTGCGGATGGCACTTGGATCCCAAAAACGGCGTGAACCGCTGGCGCACTGTGGCGTACAAGCAAATGTGGATTGTCGAAGGAGCACACCCGGTGTGCGGAGCAGAGTGTCTGTATGAGTTCGGAAGATAGAGTTGCCGAAGACTTCTTTCCGGCCATCGTCGCGGTAGAGGGACGTACGCCGACCGGGACGCAGTCCACGCGGCAGCTCTGGCGCCGGCGGGCTCTCGTCGCCCTGCTCAATGCCGCCACCTATGCCGGGCTGGTCGTGCTGTTCGTCAGGCTGCTCGCGCATGGCGGCTTCTCGCTGCTCGACGGGTTCCTGCTGCTGGCCTTCTGCCTCTCCACGCCATGGACGGTTCTCGGGTTCTGGAACGCGCTGATCGGGCTCTGGATGCTGCATGGCCCCGCGGACGCGAAGGAGGCGGTCTATCCCTACGCCGCGAAGGCCGCCGACGACGCGCCGATCACCGTTCGCGTGGCGATGGTGATGACGTTGCGCAATGAAGATCCGGTGCGGGCCTTCGCGCGTCTGCGTGTCATGCACGACGAACTCGCGCGCAGCGGGGCCGGCGATCATTTCGCGTGGTTCGTGCTCTCGGACAGCACGCAGGCAGAGATCGCGGCGCAGGAGGAGGCGATCTTCGCGGACTGGCTGTCGAGCCTTGAGGGCGGTGCGCGGGTGCACTATCGGCGCCGCACCGACAATGAGGGCTTCAAGGCCGGCAATATCCGGGAGTTTCTTGAACGTTGGGGCGATGCCCACGACCTGATGCTGGTGCTCGACGCCGACAGCCTGCTCGGCGCGCCGACCATTCTGCGCATGGTGCGGATCATGCAGGCCAATCCGATGCTCGGCATCCTGCAGAGCCTGGTTGTCGGCATGCCGTCCCGCTCGCCCTTCGCGCGGATCTTCCAGTTCGGCATGCGGCACGGCATGCGTTCCTACACCATGGGCGCGTCCTGGTGGGCCGGGGATTGCGGCCCGTACTGGGGGCACAATGCGGTGATCCGCATCGCCCCGTTCAAGGCCCATTGCGAGCTTCCCCGCCTGCCCGGACGCGGCCCGCTGGCGGGTGCGGTGCTCTCCCACGACCAGATCGAGGCGGTACTCATGCGCCGTGCCGGCTTCGAGGTGCGGGTGCTGCCGGAGGAGAGCGAGAGCTTCGAGGAAAACCCGCCGCATCTGACCGAGTTCACACGGCGCGACCTGCGCTGGTGCCAGGGCAACATGCAGTACTGGCGCCTGCTCGCCATGCCCGGCCTGCTGCCGATGAGTCGCTTTCAGATCGCCTGGGCGATCCTGATGTATGTTGGCGCGGTGGCGTGGATCGCGTTCATGGTGCTCGCCGCGGTCAAGCTGTTCGAGCCCGTTCGCTTCGACGAGCCGTTCCCCGCAGGCCTCGCGCTGACGATCTTCGTCGCCACCTTTCTCATGAGCCTTGCCCCCAAGCTCGCCGGCCTGCTGGACGTGCTGTTGAGCGCGGATGAGCGGGGGCGTTATGGCGGCGGGGCCAGACTGCTGGGCGGCACGTTCCTCGAATTCCTGTTCTCCGTGCTGCTGGGGCCCGTGGTCGCCTTCCGCATCGCGATCTTCATGGTCGGCCTGGCCTTCGGCCGGACGGTGACCTGGGAAGCGCAGGCGCGAGACGCCGAGCGGCTGTCCTGGCGCACCGCGATCGCGGGGCTGTGGCCGCAGTTCCTTTTCGGGCTGCTGATCGGCGGTCTCCTGTGCGCGTTCGCGCCGGCGGCGCTGGTCTGGGCGCTGCCCGTGCTGGTGGGGCTGCTCGGCGCCATACCCTTCGCCGTGCTGACCTCGGATCCCGCCCTTGGACGCTGGCTGAGCGGCGCGGGCGTGTGTGCGACGCCGGAGGAAGTGATGCGCGCGCCCTGGCTCGCCGTGCTGGGTGGCAGGTCCGAAACCGTGTGAGCGTCGGCACCGGCTCGGGACAATGCAACAGGGCGCTGGTTGAATGCCTGTCTTGCGTGCAGCGTTCGCAGGTGCGGGCGTCGCAAGAATGTATACACATAATCAAATGGCTGGATGCACTTGTGATGCATCCTGAGCACTGTGCCCAAGTTTTGGGCGGTGGGATGCTACGAAGTTTGAATTAGACCTCCGTCGTATGACTGCCTGCCCCGGGATCGCCCTTGGCACGGCCATTGCAAACCTTCCCTGCTGGCACGCGGACGGGGGTCCTGCGTGCGAACTCCAGAAGGGAAAGAACATGCTCAACCTGTTGACCCAGGCGCGGCGCATGGCCGGTCGCGTCGCCGTTGGCGCGGCTGCCGTGGCGCTGGCCGCGGCCAGCGTGCCGGCTCACGCGCAGGAAACGATCAAGGTCGGTGTGCTGCATTCACTGTCGGGCACCATGGCGATCAGCGAGACCACGCTGAAGGACACCGTG
Source organism: Ancylobacter pratisalsi (assembly GCF_010669125.1). Lineage (NCBI taxonomy): Bacteria > Pseudomonadati > Pseudomonadota > Alphaproteobacteria > Hyphomicrobiales > Xanthobacteraceae > Ancylobacter > Ancylobacter pratisalsi. Next base: position 193,966 of record NZ_CP048630.1, on the reverse strand, counting down.
CTCTTCATGGTGCAGGAGCAGAACGCCAAGGGCGGTGTTCTTGGCAAGAAGCTTGAGGCGGTTGTTGTCGACCCCGCGTCGAACTGGCCGCTCTTCGCCGAGAAGGCCCGCGAGCTGCTCGCGAAGGACAAAGTCGCGGTCGTGTTCGGCTGCTGGACCTCGGTCTCGCGCAAATCGGTGCTGCCGGTGTTCAAGGAGCTGAACGGCCTCCTGTTCTACCCCGTGCAGTATGAAGGCGAGGAGAGCGAGCGCAACGTGTTCTACACCGGCGCCGCCCCGAACCAGCAGGCGATTCCGGCGGTCGACTACCTCATGGAGAATGAGGGCGTGGAGCGTTGGGTGCTCGCGGGCACCGACTATGTCTACCCGCGCACGACCAACAAGATCCTTGAAGCCTATCTGAAGTCGAAGGGCGTCAAGGAAGAAGACATCATGATCAACTACACGCCCTTCGGTCATTCCGATTGGCAGACGATCGTGGCCGACATCAAGAAGTTCGGTTCCGCCGGCAAGAAGACCGCCGTTGTCTCGACCATCAATGGCGACGCCAACGTCCCGTTCTACAAGGAGCTTGGCAACCAGGGCATCAAGGCGACCGACATTCCGGTCGTGGCGTTCTCGGTGGGTGAGGAAGAGCTGGCGGGCATCGACACCAAGCCCCTCGTCGGCCATCTCGCCGCCTGGAACTATTTCCAGTCGGTCGACACGCCCGAGAACAAGGCCTTCATCGAGAAGTGGCGCGCGTACACCAAGAACGACAAGCGCGTGACCAATGACCCGATGGAGGCCACCGTCATCGGCTTCAACATGTGGGTCAAGGCGGTCGAGAAGGCCGGCACCACCGATCCGGACGCGGTGATCGACGCGCTTATCGGCGTTGCGGTGCCCAACCTCTCCGGCGGCTTCTCGGCCATGATGCCGAACCACCACATCACCAAGCCGGTGCTGATCGGCGAGATCAAGGACGACGGCCAGTTCGACATCGTCGAGCAGACGCCGGGCCTGATCGTCGCTCAGGAGTGGTCGCCCTACCTCGAAGGCTCCAAGGACCTGATCGCCGATTGGCGCTCGCCGATGAGCTGCGGCAACTTCAACGTCAAGACCGGCAAGTGCGGCGGCGCCGGCCAGTGAGCCGGACCACCCGCTGACGCGGTGATGCGCGGGACACACGCCGGTCGCCTTCGGGCGGCCGGCAACCGCCCCGCGCTTTCCGGGAAAGACGGCACCGCCTTTCCCTCGCCGCCGGACCTGCTCCGGCACCCGCAGCGCCATACCGATGGATCATGATGATCTCACGCGCACGCTGCCGCAGCCTGACCTGCGCACTCTTCGCCGCCCTGCTGGCCATGGCCACGCTTTTCCATGCCGGCCGCGCCTCGGCCCAGGACATCAGCGAGCCGCTTGCCCAGCTGACCCAGGACAATTACGGCGCCACCGAGTCGGCGCTGGGCGCGCTCGCCCTCAGCGGCAACCCGGCGGCGACCGGCATCGTGTCGGCGCTGGCGGGTGGCAAGCTGGTCTATAGCACCTCCCTCCCGCGCCATCTCTTCATCCAGGGCGACAAGGGACTGCTCGACCCGGTCTCGCTTGAGCCGGTCGCGGATCCCGGGCCGGTGAAGCCGGTGCGTGTGAACAACCGCGTCCGACGCGCCATCGAAGCGGCGAACGGGGCCATGTCCCTGACCAGCCCGGATGCCGCCAAGCGCCTGGACGCGGCGGCGGCGGTGCTGCGCTCGCGCGATGAGGCGGCGCTTCCCGCGCTTGAGACCGCGCTCGCCAAGGAGGCCGAACCAAGGGTCAAGTCGGCGATGACGCTGGCCCGTTCCGCCATCATCATCGGCAAGGAAGGCGTGCCGCCGGAGATGCGCATCAAGGCCATCGAGCTGGTCGGTGCCGAGGGCAACCAGGACGCGCTCGCCGTGCTGCGCAGCGTGCCCAACGACGCCATCCCCGAGGTCAAGGAAGCCGCCGCGAAGGAGATCGCCGGCATCGAGCGGAACCTCGCCATGTGGGGCGTGGCGCAGAATGTCTGGTACGGGCTGTCGCTCGGCTCCGTGCTGCTGCTCGCCGCGATCGGCCTCGCCATCACCTTCGGCGTGATGGGCGTGATCAACATGGCCCATGGCGAGATGGTGATGCTGGGCGCCTACACCACCTTCGTGGTGCAGGAGGCGATCCGCACCTACAATCCGGCGCTGTTCGACGTGTCGCTGATCATCGCCATCCCGCTGGCCTTTCTCTTCACCGGCCTGATCGGCGTGATCATCGAGCGCACCGTCATCCGCTTTCTCTATGGCCGGCCGCTGGAGACGCTGCTGGCGACCTGGGGCATCTCGCTCATCCTGCAGCAGGCCATCCGCACCATATTCGGGCCCACCAACCGTGAGGTCGGCGCGCCGAGCTGGATGTCCGGCAATTTCGAGATCGGCCAGCTCGCCATCACGTCCGGCCGGCTGTGGATCATCGTGTTCGCGATGCTGGTCTTCGTCGCACTGCTCGCCGTGCTTCGGCTCACCCGTATCGGGCTGGAGATGCGGGCGGTCACCCAGAACCGGCGCATGGCGGCCTCGATGGGCATCCGCACCAACTGGGTCGATGCCATGACCTTCGGCCTGGGCTCCGGCATCGCCGGCATGGCCGGCGTGGCGCTGTCGCAGATCGACAACGTCTCGCCGAACCTCGGCCAGGGCTACATCATCGACAGCTTCCTCGTCGTGGTGTTCGGCGGCGTGGGCAATCTGTGGGGCACGCTGGTCGGCGCCATGTCGCTGGGCATCGCCAACAAGTTGCTTGAGCCCTATGCCGGCGCCGTGCTGGGCAAGATCGCGCTGCTGGTGATCGTGATCCTGTTCATCCAGAAACGGCCACGCGGCCTGTTCGCCCTCAAGGGGAGGTCGATCGAGGCATGAACACGACCGATACACGCCCGCCGGCCCTGCTTGGCACCAGCGGCCTGATCTTCGTCGGCATTCTCGTCGCGGCCGCCATTCTGGTGCCGGTGCTGAACCTACTCACCTCGCCGGACACCGCACTGCATGTGCCGACCTATGTGGTCTCGCTGCTCGGCAAATATCTCTGCTACGCGCTGCTCGCGCTCTCGGTCGACCTGATCTGGGGCTATGTGGGCATCCTCTCGCTCGGCCAGGGCGCGTTCTTCGCGCTCGGCGGCTACGCGATGGGCATGTATCTGATGCGCCAGATCGGCACGCGCGGTGTCTATGGCGACCCGGTCCTGCCCGACTTCATGGTGTTCCTGAACTGGAAGGAACTGCCCTGGTTCTGGTATGGCTTCGACATGTTCCCCTTCGCCGCGGTGATGGTGGTGCTGGCACCGGGCGCACTGGCCCTCGTCTTCGGCTGGTTCGCTTTTCGCTCCCGCGTGACGGGCGTCTATCTGTCGATCATCACCCAGGCGATGACGTTCGCCCTGCTGCTGGCCTTCTTCCGCAATGACATGGGCTTCGGCGGCAATAACGGCCTGACCGACTTCAAGGACATTCTCGGCTTCAACATCCAGGCCGACGGCACGCGCGCCGCGCTGTTCGCGCTCTCCGCACTCGCGCTCATTCTCGGTTATGTGCTGTGCCGCTTTCTGGTGCGCTCGCATTTCGGCAAGGTGCTGATCGCGATCCGCGATGCCGAGACCCGCGTGCGCTTCACCGGCTACCGGGCGGAGAACTACAAGCTCGTGGCCTTCGTCGCCTCGGCCATGCTGGCGGGCGTCGCGGGGGCGCTCTACGTGCCGCAGGTCGGCATCATCAACCCGTCCGAATTCTCGCCGGCGAACTCGATCGAGATCATCGTCTGGGTGGCCGTGGGGGGGCGCGGCACACTGGTCGGGGCGGCGCTGGGCGCCGTGCTGGTGAACTACGCCAAGACCTATTTCACCTCCGGCATCCTCGCCCCGTACTGGCTGTTCATGCTGGGCGGGCTGTTCGTGGCGGTGACGCTGTTCCTGCCCAAGGGGATCATCGGCACCTTCTACGAGTGGCGCGACAGGCGTAACCCGCCGCCCGACGAGGCTGGCGAGCCCATCGCCGAACCCAGGCCCGCGGAGTGAGGGACACGCCATGAGCGACACAGAAACGCTTGCTCCCGACATGCCGGCGGCCGGAACCGGCCCGGAGGGGGGCTCGACCGAAGCGCTGACCGAGGCGCTGCTCTATCTCGACGGCGTGACGGTCACCTTCGACGGTTTCCGCGCGCTCAACGCGCTTTCCTTCACCGTCGACCCCGGCGAGATGCGGGCCGTGATCGGGCCGAACGGCGCCGGCAAGACCACGATGATGGACGTGATCACCGGCAAGACCCGCCCGGACAAGGGCGACGTGTTCTTCAACAGCGGCACCACCGATCTCACCAAGCTGGATGAGACCGAGATCGCGACGCTCGGCATCGGGCGCAAGTTCCAGAAGCCGACCGTGTTCGAGAGCCACACCGTGCTCGACAATCTGCGGCTGGCGCTGAAGGGCCAGCGCGCCGCGCTCGCGAATATCTTTCGCAAGGAGACCGCGTTCGAGCGCGAGCGCATCGACGAGATCTTCGAGACCATCAAGCTCACCGAGCACCGTGGGCGTCTCGGCGGCAATCTCTCCCACGGGCAGAAGCAGTGGCTGGAGATCGGCATGCTCCTGGCACAGGATCCCAAGCTGCTGCTGGTGGACGAACCCGTGGCCGGCATGACTGACGCGGAAACCGCGCAGACCGCCGAACTGCTGCGTGAGATCAACGCCAATGGTCACTCGGTCGTCGTGGTCGAGCACGACATGACCTTCGTGCGCGATCTCGGCGTGCGCGTGATGTGCCTGCACGAAGGCTCGGTTCTGGCGGAGGGAACGCTCGACCAGGTCAGCGCAAATGAGCGCGTCATCGAAGTCTATCTGGGGCGCTGAGCGTATGCTGGAAGTTCACGACATCAACCTCTTCTACGGCGCCGCGCAGGCGTTGCGCGGTGTGTCGCTCAAGGCCGAGGCCGGCAAGGTGACTTGCGTGCTGGGGCGCAACGGCGTGGGCAAGACCAGCCTGATGCGTGCCATTGTCGGGCAGGCCCCGGTCGCCAAGGGCAGCATCCGCTTTGAGGGGCAGGACATCACCACCATGGCGCCCTCCGAGCGCGCGCGCCGGGGCATCGCCTTCGTGCCGCAGGGACGCGAGATCTTCCCGCTGCTCACCGTCGCGGAGAATCTCCAGACCGGCTTCGCGCCGCTGAAGCGCGCGGACCGCTCCATCCCCGATGACGTGTTCTCGCTGTTCCCGGTGCTCGATTCCATGATGCGCCGTCGCGGCGGCGACCTTTCCGGCGGCCAGCAGCAGCAGCTCGCCATCGGCCGGGCACTGACGATGCGGCCCAAGGTGCTGGTTCTGGACGAGCCGACGGAGGGCATCCAGCCCTCGATCATCAAGGACATCGGCAACGCCATCCGCTACTTGCGGAGCAAGGGCGATATGGCCATCGTGCTGGTCGAACAGTATTTCGACTTCGCCAAGGAACTGGCCGACCATTTCATCGTGATGGAACGCGGTGCCGTGGTGATGTCCGGCGACGGCGCCGCTCTTGAGGATCCGGATGTACGCAACCGAATTGCCGTTTGATCGCGTCCCCGCCACCTCGATCCCGGTCGAGCGGCGCGGACAAGGCCGGCTTTCGGTGGAGGTCCATGGGCGCGAGGGCCGCACGGTGCGCGGCACGGTGGAGGAGTCCGGTTTCGCCCGGGCGCGCTTCCCGCTGTCGGGCCGGCGCGGGCGCGCACTGGAGGCGGTGCTCATCAATACGGGCGGGGGTCTGGCCGGTGGGGACAGCTCGGAAACGACCATCCGCGCGGCACGCGATGCTCATCTCGTGGTCACGACCCAGGCGGCGGAGAAGGTTTACCGCTCGGATGGCTCCACGTCGCACATCGCCGTGAAGCTCACTGTGGGCGAGGGTGCCAGCCTCGACTGGATGCCGCAGGCGACGATCGTGTTCGACGGGGCGCGTATCGAGCGTTCCATCTCGGCGGAGATCGCGCCGGACGGGCGGCTGCTCCTGATCGAGCCGGTGGTGCTCGGGCGGACGGCGCGTGGTGAGCGCTTCGCCTCGGGGCGCCTTTATGACAGCTGGCGCGTGCGGCGCGACGGCCGGCTCATCTATGCCGATGGGCTGGTGCTCGATGGCAATGCTGCCAGCACTTTGGACCGGCGGGCCGCCGCCGGCGGCTGGGCCGCTTTCGCCACCCTGCTGCTTGTCGCGCCCGACGCGGAGAGCCGGCTGGACGACGTGCGCGCCGCTCTCGGTTTGCCGGACGACCTGCCGGAGCATCTCGAAGCGGGAGCCAGCGCCTGGGACGGCATGCTGTCGGTGCGGCTGCTCGCCCGCGATGGCGCGCCGCTGGAGGCCGCCCTTCGTCGCGCGATTGCCGCGTTCGGAATCGCCGACGTCCCGCGCATCTGGCATTCCTGATGCAAGCAACGCCGCCTGATGCACGCCGTGCCCGCTTCGACCCAAGCCTCGCTGTTCAGTACCCGGAGACGCCTCGATGAATTTGAGCCCGCGCGAGAAGGACAAACTCCTCGTCGCCATGGCAGCCATGGTTGCCCGCCGCCGCCTGGAGCGTGGCATCAAGCTCAATTACCCGGAGGCGGTGGCGCTGATCACCGATGTCGTGGTCGAGGGCGCACGGGACGGCAAGAGCGTGGCCGAGCTGATGATGCAGGGGGCGCAGGTGCTGACCGTCGATCAGGTGATGCCGGGCGTGCCCGAGATGATCCATGAGATTCAGGTCGAGGCGACGTTCCCGGACGGCACCAAGCTCGTGACCGTTCATGAGCCGATTCCCTGGCATAGCGGTGCCAGCTCGCCGGGCGAGTTTCTTCTCGAAGAGGGCGAGATCGAGCTGCTCGCCGGGCGCGAGATCATCACCCTCACCATCGCCAATACCGGAGACCGCCCGATCCAGGTCGGCAGTCACTACCACTTCTTTGAGACCAACCCCGCCTTGTCTTTCGATCGGGACAAGGCGCGCGGCATGCGGCTCGCCATTCCCTCGGGAACGGCCGTGCGTTTCGAGCCCGGCCAGTCTCGCGAGGTGAAACTGGTGGCTCTCGCCGGCGAGCGCGAGGTCTTCGGCTTCCGCCAGGAGATCATGGGCCGGCTCTAGCCGCCGCGCCCGGACTGCCTCGCCCGCCCTTCGCCCGCATGGATTGCCGAGACGGAATTTGCCATGTCGATCAAGATTTCCCGCTCCACTTATGCCGAGATGTTCGGCCCCACCACCGGCGACCGCGTACGGCTCGCCGATACCTCGCTGGTGATCGAGGTCGAGAAGGACCTCACCGTCTATGGCGAGGAGGTGAAGTTCGGCGGTGGCAAGACCATTCGCGACGGCATGGGCCAGTCGCAGATCACGCGCGGCGACGGGGCGGTGGATACCGTCATCACCAACGCGCTGATTCTGGACCACTGGGGCATCGTGAAGGCCGATATCGGGCTGCGTGACGGGCGCATCGCGGCCATCGGCAAGGCGGGCAATCCGGCCATCCAGCCGGGTGTCGACATCATCATCGGCGCGTCGACCGAGGTGATCGCGGGCGAAGGCAAGATCATCACCGCCGGAGGGTTCGACAGCCACATCCATTTCATCTGTCCCCAGCAGATCGAACATGCGCTGATGAGCGGCGTGACCACCATGCTCGGCGGCGGCACGGGCCCCGCCGCGGGCACCAACGCCACGACCTGCACACCGGGCCCGTGGCACATCGAAATGATGCTGCGCGCCTTCGACAGCTTCCCGGTCAATCTCGCGCTGTCCGGCAAGGGCAACGTCTCGCTTCCCGGGCCGCTCGTGGAGCAGATCGAAGCCGGCGCGTGCGCGCTGAAGCTGCACGAGGACTGGGGCACGACGCCGGCGGCGATCGACAACTGCCTGTCCGTTGCCGACGACTATGACGTGCAGGTGATGATCCACACCGACACGCTCAATGAGAGCGGTTTCGTCGAGGATACGATCGCCGCGTTCAAGGGGCGCACCATCCACGCCTTCCACACCGAAGGGGCGGGCGGCGGCCACGCGCCGGACATCATGAAGGTGGTCGGCCTGCCCAACGTGCTGCCATCCTCGACCAACCCGACGCGGCCCTTCACGGTGAACACGCTGGACGAGCACCTCGACATGCTCATGGTCTGCCACCATCTCGACCCGCTGATCGCCGAGGATCTTGCGTTCGCCGAGAGCCGCATTCGCAAGGAGACGATCGCGGCCGAGGACATCCTCCACGATCTTGGCGCGATCTCGATGATGAGCTCGGACAGCCAGGCCATGGGGCGGCTGGGCGAAGTGATCACGCGCACGTGGCAGACGGCGCACAAGATGAAGCTGCAGCGCGGCCTGTTGCCCGGCGACAGCGAGCGCAACGACAACGCCCGCGCCAAGCGCTATGTGGCGAAGTACACCATCAATCCGGCCATCGCGCATGGCATGTCGCGCCATATCGGCTCGGTCGAGGCGGGCAAGCTGGCCGACCTTGTCGTCTGGTCTCCCGCGTTCTTCGGCACCAAGCCCGACATGGTGATCAAGGGCGGGGCCATTGTCGCCGCGCAGATGGGCGATCCCAACGCCTCGATCCCGACGCCGCAGCCGGTGCATTATCGTCCGATGTTCGGTGCCTTCGGCAAGGCGCGGACGGCGACCAGCTTCACCTTCGTGTCTCAGGCCGCCATCGATCTCGGCGTTGGCGCCAGGCTGGGGCTCGCCAAGCGCACCATCGCGGTCGACAATGTGCGCGGCGGCATCTCGAAGGCCTCGATGGTGCATAACAGTGCCACCCCGGCACTGGAGATCGATCCCGAGACCTATGAAGTGCGCGCCGATGGCGAGCTTCTGACCTGCGCGCCCGCCAGCGAACTGCCCATGGCGCAACGCTATTTCCTGTTCTAAGGGTAACGGACGGGGCAGGGCGTCCCGCCCGGCGGGACTCATCGGAGGAGGGGCGGGTTGAGCGCAAAGAACCCGCCGCCGATACCATTCGGGCATGTTCCAAACGCAATATGGCGTCACCATATGCCGGACATGTTCCCAAGGAGACGATCATGATTCATGCGCGCGCGCTGCTGTCCGCCGGCACCTGGAGTTCTGACACCGCCGTCGACCGTGTGGTGCTGCCCCATGACGGGCGGCACCGCCGTCGCATCGCGATGCGGGGCGAGGGCGATGTCGTCTTCCTGCTCGACCTGCCGGAGGCGACGCGACTGAAGGATGGCGACGGGCTGGTGCTCGACGACGGCCGGGTGGTGGCCGTCGCCGCCGCCGAGGAGCCGGTCGCCGAGATCGTCGCGAACGACCCCCATCATCTGGCGCGGCTCGCGTGGCATCTTGGCAATCGTCACGTGCCGGCGGAACTGCTCGCCGACCGCATCCGGATCGCGCGGGATTCGGTTCTGGAGGAAATGGCGCGCGGGCTCGGTGCCCGCGTCGAGATCATCGACGCGGCCTTCGAGCCGGAAGGCGGCGCCTATGAGGCGCCCGAGGCCCACGGTCATCATCACGGACACCACGCGCACGGGCATCACGAGCATGAACACCATGCCCACGGCGAAGCCTGCGGCTGCGGCCATGACCACGGCGAGCACAAGCATGGCGAGCATGATCACGCTCACCATGATCACGCCGATCACGGGCACGCGCGCGACGTGCTGCATGTCCATGACCACGCCGACACGCACGCGCATGGTGAAGGCTGCGGCTGCGGGCATGACCATGATGACCACAAGCATGGCGAACATCACCACGATCATGGGCACCATGATCACGGCGGGCATGGCCACCGCCATGGGTGAGCGATGAGCGAAGCGGTACGCGCCTCGCCGAACGACGCCGGAGATCTTCTTGCGCTGTTCGTCTGGCTGTCGCCGGCCTATCCGGTCGGCGCCTTCGCCTATTCCCACGGGCTCGAATGGGCTGTGGAGACCGGCGAGGTGAAGGACGCGGAAACGTTGCGCCGCTGGGTGGAGGATCTGCTGCTGTGCGGCGGTCCCTTCGCCGATGCGGTTCTTCTCGCCCACGGGTGGCGTGCCATTACGGGCGATGACGACGCGGCCCTGCACGACGTGCTGGAACTCGCGGCGGCCTTCGCGCCGTCGCGCGAGCGCCAGATGGAGACGCTCAACCAGGGCGATGCCTTCATGGCCGCCACCCGCACCGCGTGGTTCGCGCCCGCTCTGGAGCGGCCCGGCGCGGTGTGGAGTGGCCGTGTGGCCTATTCGGTCGCGGTCGGTATCGCGGCGGCTGCGCATGACCTGCCTTTGCCGGCCACGCTGTCGGCCTTTCTCAACGCGGTCGCGGCGAACCTCATCTCCGCCGCGGTGCGGCTCGTGCCGCTGGGCCAGACGGATGGCAACCGCACGCTGGCCTCGCTGCTGCCGGTGATCCGGGACGCGGCGGTCGAGGCATCGCATGTGCCGTTGGCGCGGATCGGCGGCGCGGCGCTACGCTCGGACATCGCGTCGATGCGGCATGAGACGCAGTACACGCGGCTATTCAGAAGCTGAAGGCGAGGAAAGTGGCATGGCACAGGACAGTTCGGGTCCGCTCCGGGTGGGTATCGGCGGGCCGGTCGGCTCAGGCAAGACGGCGCTGATGGAAGCGCTGTGCCGCCATTTCCGCGAGCGATACGATCTGTGCGCCATAACCAATGACATCTACACCAAGGAAGACGCCGAGATCCTGACCCGCGCCGGCGCCCTGCCGGCCGACCGGATCATGGGCGTCGAAACCGGGGGTTGTCCGCATACGGCGATCCGGGAGGACGCGTCGGCGAATCTCGCGGCGATTGCGGAAATGCGTGGCCGGTTTCCGAAGCTGGACCTCATTCTCATCGAGTCGGGCGGCGACAACCTGGCCGCGACCTTCTCTCCCGAGCTTGCGGATCTGACGATTTACGTCATCGACGTCTCGGCAGGCGAGAAGATCCCCCGAAAGGGCGGGCCCGGCATCACGCGTTCGGACCTGCTGGTCATCAACAAGGTCGATCTCGCGCCCTATGTCGGCGCCTCGCTCGAGGTGATGGATCGGGATTCGCGCCGCATGCGCGGAAAGCGGCCCTTCGTCTTCTCCAACATTCGCTCGGGGCAGGGCGTGGAGGAAGTGGCGCGTTTCATCGTCGAGACGGGTGGGCTCGACGAATTGGTGGTAACCGGCGCCGCTCAGCACTGAAGATCGCTTGAGGATGTGGACTGTTGAGCGAAAACGCGATGAAATGACTTTTTGCTCCTGTGCGGTAGCCACGATGTGTTCGGTGAAGTGCCGATTGATCGCCGCGTCTGTAGGATCCAAGAATGGATGGCCGATTTCGTCAGCTTAACCGCTGTCCCGCGTCAGGTGCACAATGAAGTTTCCACTGCCGGAGCACGAGGCTGAAAGACTCGCTGAGCTCTACGCTCTCGATGTACTGGATTCCGGACGTTCGGCCGCATTGGATGGCGTTTGCGAGCTTGCGCGGCAAATGCTGCGCCTCGAATTTGCCTGCGTGGGCCTCGTCGATCGCAGTCGCCAATTGTTTGTGGCGCAGTCTGGATTTGACGATATGGAGGGCACCACGCGCGAAGATTCCTTCAGCACGTGGACAATACTCTCGCGGGATATCCTCGTTGTGCCGGATACGACGAAGGACCTGCGCTTTGCGGATAATCACTACGTCACCGGGCCGCCGCATATCCGCTTCTATATCGGCGCGCCTATTGCTCTTCGCTCGGGACTGAACATCGGTTCGTTGTGCATCTTCGGCCGCGAACCGCGCGAGATCACGGCCGCGGAGCTCGGAATCGTCAGGCATCTCGCCAATATCATCGTCGATCAGTTCCGCCTGCATGAAGCCACACGGCGGGCGCGGCGGGAGCTTGAACACCGCCGTACCGGCCAGAGCCTGCTTGAAATGCAGAGCCGCGAGCTCTGGCGCCGCCAGACCCTGCTCGCGCAGACCGAGCGCCTGGCGAAGGTGGGGGGCTGGGAGTTGGACGTCGCGTCCGGGCGCCTCAACTGGTCCGATGGTGTCTACCGCATCTACGGGCTTGCGCCCGGAAAGGAAACCACGGCCGAGATCGCGCTGTCGCACTTTCCGCCCGAGGCCCGGACTCAGTACGTCAGGAAATTTGAAGCGGCCTTGCGTCATCGTGAGCCGTTCGAGATCGAGCTGCCCTTCGTGAACGCACAGGGCCACCATCGGCTGGTGCGAAAATCCTGCGAGCTTGAAGTCGACGGCGACCGGGTGGTGCGCGCCTTCGGCATTCTCCAGGACATTACCGAACAGAAGGAAGCCGAGCAGCGCATGTGGCACATGGCCAATCATGATGCGCTGACCGGATTGCCCAATCGAGGCCTCATGCGCGACAAGCTCGACCTTGCGCTACGCCGGGCGCGTCGGTCGGGGAAGCATGTGGCGGTGCTTCTGGCGGATCTCGACCAGTTCAAGGACGTCAACGACACGCTGGGTCACGATGCCGGCGATGCCCTGCTCATCGAGGCGGCGCGTCGTTTGACCAATTGCGTCAGCGAGGTCGATACCGTCGCACGCCTGGGTGGCGACGAGTTCATCATCTTGCTGGCCGGACTGGACAACCCTTCCGACGCGATGGTGGAGGCGCAGCGCATTCTGGCCGCTCTCAGCTCGCCCTTCGTATGCCGCCGGACCGCGCTCTCCTGTCGCGGCAGCCTAGGCGTGACGACGGCCCCGGACCACGGAACGGATGCCTCGACTCTTCTGAAGAACGCGGACATCGCACTCTACCGCGCCAAGGCGGCAGGGCGCGGCATCGCGGTCGAATATGATCCGCAGATGCAGCAGGCGACCGAAACGCGTATCCAGCTGTCGGCCCGGGTCCGGCTTGCGCTGGAGAATGGCGAGTTCCTGCCCTATTACCAGCCAAAGATATGCCTCAATACGGGCACCATCGTCGGCTTCGAGGCGCTGCTGCGCTGGCGCCACCCCCGCAAGGGGCTGCTCGGGCCGCAGGAATTCGGGCAGATCTTCGAGGATCCGGACCTCTCTGTCGCCATTGGCGAGCGTCTGCTCCAGCTGACCACGCGCGATATGGCGTCCTGGGTGAGACTGGGCTGCGCCTTCGGGCACGTGGCCATCAATGTGAGCTCGCCCGAGTTCACGCGCGGTGAACTGCCTGAACGCATGCTCTCCGCGCTCGACGCGGCGGGTCTGCCGCCGGAGCGGCTCGTGGTCGAAGTGACGGAGACCGTCTTCCTCGGACGAACGGCGGAAACCGTCCGGCAAAGCCTGCAGACACTGCATCAGGCGGGCGTCTTCATCGCCCTCGATGATTTCGGCACCGGCTACGCCTCGCTCACCCATCTGAAGCAGTTCCCGGTGGATCGCATCAAGATCGATCGTTCGTTCGTGCATGATATCGAGCACGATATCGACGACGCGGCCATTGTGCGCGCGGTCATCAATCTGGGTCAGAGCCTCGGCATCGAAATCGTCGCGGAAGGTGTGGAGACGGCCGCACAGGCCGCCTTCCTTCGCTTGAACGGCTGTGATTTCGCGCAGGGATTCCTGTACTCCAAAGCGTTGCCGGCCACGCGCGTCCCGTCCCTGATCAAGGGTTGGAATGCCGCCGAGGCCGTGCCACATGTCACCGCTCCGCTCGACTGGACGGGCTGAGCCGCGCCCGACGCGGGTTTCTCATTCCATCCTTTTGATAAGTTCGAGCTCGTCCTAGGGGCCGACGCGATGAATCCAACGACAGCACCGGAGCAACGGCGCCGTGCAGGGCACGCCGGCCGCCGTGGTCTGAACATTGCCGGCCGCATTGTGACGCTGTTCGACGCGGCCGCCCTGTCGCACAGGAACGCGATTCTCTTCCTTGTGCTTCTCTGCGTGGCGACGCTGCTGCCGGGGATGTTCGCCATCCCGCCGGTGAACCGCGATGAAGCGCGCTTCGCCTATGTGTCCCGTCAGATGGCCGAGACCGGGAATCTCACCGAAGTGCGTGTCGGCGTCGAGGCGCGTCATACGCGGCCCTTGGGTCTGCACTGGGTCCAGGCGGGGCTGGTGGCGGCGGTGGAGGGGCTTGGCTACGCCAAGGCGCCGCGCACCATCGGGATCTACCGTCTGCCCTCGCTTGTCGGGGCGATTGGCGCCGTCCTTCTCACCTATTGGGCGGCGCTCGCCTTTGTCGGGCGGCGCGGGGCACTGCTCGCGGCGACGCTTCTTGCAAGCTCGGCGGTGTTCGCCGTCGCCGGCCGGCTCGCTCTTCCCGATGCGCTGTTTCTGGCGGCGATCGCGGCGATGATCGGCTCCCTTGCCCGGATCTACCTGCGCAATGGGGCAGACGCCTCCGATGCGACCAAGCACGCGGCCATTCTCTGGACGGCGCTGGCCTGCGCACTGACCACGAAGGGCCTGATCGCGCCGCTTTATCTGGTGTTGCCGATCGCGGCGCTGGTCGTGCTCGACCGCTCCGCGGGCTTCCTGCGTGCGACGGCGCCGCTGGTCGGCCTGGCTGTCTGTCTGGCGGTCGGCGTGGTGTGGTTCGTGCTGAGGCACTTTGCCGGTTCCGGCGGCGATGACGCCCTGCTGACCCTGACCGGCAGGGTCTCGCCCGCTTTCAAGGGATTCAGCGCGCTTCCGGGAACCTATCTCGTGATCTTCGCCGGCCTGTTCTGGCCGGGCGCGCCGCTGGCGGCTCTGGCGGCGCCGATCATCTGGCGCGCCAGGCGTCTGCGCGCCGTGCGCTATCTTCTCGTCTGGATTCTCCCCGCCTGGCTGTTGTTCGAACTGCTTCCGACAAAGGTGCCGGCCTACGTCGTGCCGACCTTTCCCGCCATCGCGATACTGGTGGCGCTGGCGTTCGAGCGCGGTGCGTTGGCGCTGGCCAACACACGGCTGGTTCGCCTGCTCTGGCTCTGGCCGCTGATCGGGGCGCTTATCGCCTTCTTTGCCCTGCTCGGTCTCGCCTTGTTCGATCACACGACGAGCTTCCTGGCCTGGCCCCTGCTGCTGGTGGGTTTCTTCGCGCTGGTGACGGCGGCCGTGTCGGTGCGCGACTATGGCATCGAGAAGGTGACCCTGCTTGCCATCGCCGGCATGCTGGTCTCCGGCTTCGGGGTGATGCAGCTGGTTCTGCCGCAGATGAAGAGCCTGTGGCTCGCCCCGCGCATGGCCGCCGTGGCGGGGCGCGAGGCCTGTCCGGGTGGCCCGGATGCCCGCGTGGTCGCCTCGGCCGGCTATACCGAGCCAAGCCTGCTCTTCGCCGTGCCGGGCCCGGTACGTTTCGTGGACGGCGCGGGGGCCGCCGATGTGCTCAACGAGACCGGCTGCCGGGTTGCTTTTGTCGAGCGACGTCAGGAAATGCGCTTCGTACGCCGCGCCGAATTTCTCGGCATGCGGATCGAACGCGGCGCTGATATCGCCGGATTCGACTACACAACCGGGCGCCGGGTGAGACTGACGCTCTACCGCAACGCCGCCAATTGATCCGCCCCCGTCAGCTCAGCGTCGCGAGGCGGGCGAAGCCGCGGGTCAGGTCGGCTATGAGATCGTCAGTGTTCTCCAGGCCGATATGGACGCGGATGGCCGGACCGCCGGGCTGCCAGCGGGTGGCGGTACGGTAGGGCGTGCAGTCGAACGGTATGGCGAGGCTCTCAAATCCGCCCCAGCTAAAGCCAAGGCCGAAGAGTTCCAGCTCGTCGAGGAAGCCGTCGACCGCCGCCTTCGGCACCGGCTTCAGGATGAAGCTGAACAGGCCTGACGCGCCTTTGAAATCACGCTTCCACAGGCTGTGCCCCGGGTCGTCGGGAAGGGCGGGATGGAGCACGCGCAGAACTTCGGCGCGGCCGGCCAGCCACCGTGCGATCGCAAGTCCCGACTCCTGGTGCCGCGCCAGCCGCACGGCCATCGTGCGCAGGCCGCGCGCCGCGAGATACGCGTCTTCGGGCGCAACCGTGATGCCGAGATCGCCATGCGTCGCCTTGAGGCGGCCGAACACGCGCGCATTCCCCGAGATGGTGCCGATATTGAGATCGGAATGGCCGCCCAGATACTTCGTGCCCGCCTGTATCGAAAGGTCGACACCGGCATCATGGGGCCTGAAAAACAGGGGGGTCGCCCAGGTATTGTCGATCAAAGTGCAGATCCCGCGCTCGGCGGCCACCGCCACGATCGCGGGAACGTCCTGAACTTCCAGGGACTGAGAGCCGGGGGACTCCATGAAGATGGCACGTGTGTTGGGGCGGAGCAGGCCGGCGATATCAGCTCCGATGAGGGGATCGTAGTAGGTCGTCTCGATCCCGTAGCGCTTGAGCACGACATCGCAGACGCGTCGCGTGGGCTGATAGGCGGTGTCGACCATGAGCAGGTGATCGCCGCTTCCCAGCACCGAAAGCAGCGCGATGCTCACGGCAGAGAGGCCCGACGGGGTCAGCACCACGCCCGCGCTTCCTTCCAGTTGGGTCAGCGCGTCTTCCAGGCCTTCCGTCGTGGGGTTGCCGCGCCGGCCATAGGTATAGCGGCCCGCATGCGCCTCAAGCTCGGCGACCGTTTGAGACAGAACCGTGGAGCCACGAACGATGGGCGTGTTCACAAAGCCGTAGGAATGTTGCGGGTCGCGACCGCCAATCACCAGCTCGGTTTCGACGGCGTAGGCCGGTGAATTCTTGCTCTTTGACTGCTTCGCCATGCCTTCTGCCAATCCTTCTAGGTCGCTGACCCATCTCCCAGCGCGACGGGTAAAGTATCGTCACCCGCTTGACCAAGCATAAATACGGCGTTCTCATGACGTAGGGTCTGCCGACCGGACCAAGAAGGAGCGCTCCGCTGCTCTGTTGGACGAAGGACTCATGGCGCTCGCGGACCAGTGCGCGCCGACCGGCACATGATTTGCTTTAACTATCGCTAGCATCAGGTTCGCCCGTCGTACCTGACGCATCCTTCAAAACCGAATGAAGAAGGCTACACACATGAAACGCCTCCTCTCCACGTTCGCTCTTGCCGGAGCCCTCGGCCTTTCGGCGGCGAGCGCTCAGGCGGCCACCAAGCTGGAACAGGTGAAGTCCAAGGGCTTCATCCAGTGCGGCGTGAGCCAGGGCCTTCCGGGCTTCTCCACCCCGGACGACAAGGGTAATTGGACGGGCCTCGACGTGGATTTCTGCCGCGCGGTTTCCGCGGCTGTCTTCGGCGATCCGGACAAGGTGAAGTTCACGCCGCTGTCGGCCAAGGACCGCTTCACCGCTCTTCAGTCCGGCGACATCGACATCCTGTCGCGCAACACCACCTGGACCATCACCCGCGACACGTCGCTGGGGCTGAACTTCACGGGCGTCACTTATTATGACGGCCAGGGCTTCATGATCCGCAAGGACAAGAAGGTCAATTCGGCCATGGAGCTCTCGGGCGCCTCGGTCTGCACGCAGACCGGCACCACGACCGAGCAGAACCTCGCCGACTTCTTCCGCGCCAACAACATGCAGTACGAAGTCATTGCCTTCGCGACCAATGACGAGGTGGTCAAGGCCTATGATGCCGGCCGCTGCGACGTGCTGACGACCGACCGCTCCGGCCTTGCCGGCGAGCGTCTCAAGCTCACGAACCCGGATGACAGCATCGTTCTTCCGGAAATCATCTCCAAGGAGCCGCTCGGCCCGGTGGTCGCGCATGGTGACGACCAGTGGTTCGATATCGTGAAGTGGGTGCTCTACGCCCAGATCAATGCCGAAGAGCTCGGCGTCACCTCGAAGAACGTTGACGACATGCTGAAGTCGGCGACGAACCCCGAGGTCAAGCGTCTGCTTGGCACCGAAGGCAAGTTCGGCGAGGGCATGGGTATCGGTAACGACTGGGGCTACCAGATCATCAAGAGCGTGGGCAACTACGGTGAGATGTATGACCGCAACGTCGGTCCCGACACCCCGCTGAAGCTGGCTCGCGGCACCAATGCGCTGTGGACCAAGGGTGGCCTGCAGTACGGCATGCCGATCCGCTGAGGCTTCGACAAACGGGTCTCCGGCTTTGCCGGGGACCCAACTTTCCCGGTGAAGCTGGCGCAAGTCCGGCCCCGGGAGACGATCGGGCCTCGTAAATGGGGCGAAGGGGGACCATGTCGGATTTGGCCGTGCCCGGCAAAGGGCAATCAAAGACCTTGTTCATCAACGACCCCAAGGTACGCAGCATCGGCCTTCAGCTGATTGCCCTTGTCTTGGTGGTTCTGCTGGGATGGATGTTCGTTGACAATGCCCGCGAGAATCTCGCGGCCCAGAAGATCGCCACCGGCTTCGGCTTCCTTGAGAACACCGCCGGCTTTGGCATCAACCAGACCCTGATCCCCTACAGCGAGACTTCGACCTACGGTCGCGCCTTCCTGGTCGGCCTGCTGAACACCATACTCGTGGCCGTTGTCGGCGTGTTCCTCGCCACCATCATTGGCTTCATGGTCGGCATCGGTCGCCTGTCCAAGAACTTCGTCGTCCGCCTGCTCTCGACCGCCTATGTCGAGGTGCTGCGTAACCTGCCGCCGCTGTTCCAGATTCTGTTCTGGTACCTGGCCGTCCTCAGCAACCTTCCCGGACCGCGCCAGAGCCTCAGCATCTTCGGCGAGGTGTTCATTTCCAATCGCGGCGTGATGATTCCCCGCCCCCTGTTCGGAGAGGGCAGCGGCATTGTCCTGTGGGCATTCGGGGCCGCCATTCTCGCCATCGTCCTCATCAATTATTGGTCGAAGGCGCGGCAGGAAGAGACCGGCCAGCGCCTGCCGATGGTGAAGATCGGTCTTGGCATTATCATCGTCGTTCCGCTGATCGCGATGATCGCGACGAATTTCCCGATCAGCTTCGAGCGCCCGGAAATGAAGGGCTTCAATTTCGCCGGCGGCATCCAGGTTGTGCCCGAATTCGTGGCACTGACTGTTGCCCTCGCGACCTACACGGCGGCGTTCATCGCCGAGAACGTGCGCGCGGGCATCCAGGCCGTGAGCCACGGCCAGACGGAAGCCGCGCATTCTCTTGGTCTTCGTAACGGCCAGACGCTGCGCCTCGTGGTCATTCCACAGGCGATGCGGGTGATCATTCCCCCGCTGACCAGCCAGTACCTGAACCTGACGAAGAACTCGTCGCTCGCGGTGGGTATCGGTTATCCCGACCTCGTCGCGGTGTTCGCCGGCACGGCGCTGAACCAGACCGGCCAGGCGATCGAGATCATCGCCATCACCATGGGTGTCTATCTTGTGCTGTCGATCGTCACCTCGGTCATCATGAACATCTACAACAAGCGCGTTGCGCTCGTGGAACGGTGAGGGCGCGATGAGTCTGACCTTCGACGACGGAACCTACATCCGCTCCGAAATGGAGACGCCGCTGCCGCCGCCGGTGCGTAACCTCGGCCCCATCGGCTGGATGCGCGAGAACCTGTTCTCCAGCATTCTCAATACGCTGCTGACCTTCTTTGGCATCGGGCTGTTCCTGCTCATCGTGCCACCGCTGGTCAAGTTCATGCTGATCGACGCGGTGTGGACCGGCGAGAACCGCGAGGCGTGTCTCGGCCCCGAGGTCGGGGCCTGCTGGCCCTTTATCGGCGCCAAGTTCGGGCAGCTTATCTACGGCTTCTACCCGTTCGATCTGCGCTGGCGCCCGAACATCGTCTTCGCCCTTGGCGCCGTCCTGCTCGTGCCGCTTCTGGTGCCGAGCTGGCCGATGAAGCGCCTGAATTCGCTGCTCTTCTTCGTCGTCTATCCGGTCGTGGCCTTCGTGCTGCTGACGGGTGGCAACATCGACGCGTCGGCGTTCCTCCTGGAGCGATTCGGTCTCATCCGGCCGCTTACCGGCGATGTGATCGTTGCCGGCGTGAACATCGCCTTCTGGGTGGACTTCCTGCTTACCGCGCTTCTGGTCGCCGTGGTGGCCGGAGCGCTGATCGGCCTGCTCGGAGGCAACGCGATCTCGGCGGGCCGGACCACGCTGCTGGCGTTCGCGGGCTTCGGAGCGGTGGTGCTCATCTGGGATGTCGACTTCGGCCTGACCTATGTCGAGACGCGGCAGTGGGGTGGGCTGCTGGTGACGCTGGTGATCGCCGTCACCGGCATCGTGGCGTCGCTGCCACTCGGCATTGCGCTCGCCCTTGGCCGGCGTTCGACGATGCCGATCGTCCGGTTGCTGTCGGTGATCTTCATTGAGTTCTGGCGCGGCGTGCCCCTGATCACCGTGCTGTTCTTCGCCACCTACATGCTGCCGCTGTTCCTGCCGTCCGGCATGAACCCGGATGGGCTGATGCGGGCGCTGGTGGGCGTCGCGCTGTTCTCGGCGGCCTACATGGCGGAGGTCATCCGCGGCGGCCTTCAGGCCATTTCCAAGGGACAATATGAAGGCGCGATGGCGATGGGGCTGACATGGGGCCAGATGATGCGCCTCATCATCCTGCCCCAGGCCCTGACCCTCGTGATACCGGGCATCGTGAACAGCTTCATCAGCCTGTTCAAGGACACGACGCTCGTGCTCATCGTGTCGATCTTCGACTTCCTGGGCCAGCTGCGCGCGTCCTTCACCGATCCGAACTGGGCCAGTCCGGTGACGCTCTACACCGGCTTCGCCTTTGCCGGTCTGGTCTATTTCTTCTTCTGTTTCGGCATGTCACGCTACTCGCTGTTCGTGGAGCGGCGGCTGAACACCTCACACCGGCACTGACGCCATAGCCAACACGCCTCTGGCGTTGAACGACGGAGACATTGAATGAGTGAGTCCCACTCCATCGTACCGAGTGACCAGCTTCACGCGGTGCACGAGGCACCGAGCGGCGAGGTCGCGGTTGAACTCGTCGGTGTGCACAAATGGTACGGCGAGTTCCACGTTCTGAAGGACATCAACCTGAACGTGAAGCGCGGCGAGCGCATCGTCATCTGCGGGCCTTCCGGTTCCGGCAAGTCGACGATGATCCGCTGCATCAACCGGCTGGAGGAGCACCAGCAGGGCACCATCGTGGTCGACGGCATCGAACTGACGAACGACCTGAAGCGGATTGACGAAATCCGCCGTGAAGTCGGCATGTGCTTCCAGCACTTCAATCTGTTCCCGCATCTGACCATTCTGGAGAACTGCACGCTGGCGCCGATCTGGGTTCGAAAGATGCCCAAGAAGGACGCTGAAGAGCTGGCGATGCACTTCCTGACCAAGGTGAAGATCCCCGAGCAGGCGGCCAAATACCCCGGCCAGCTGTCGGGCGGGCAGCAGCAGCGCGTGGCCATCGCCCGTGCGCTGTGCATGCGGCCCAAGATCATGCTGTTTGACGAGCCGACCTCGGCGCTGGATCCGGAGATGGTGAAGGAAGTTCTGGAGACCATGGTCAGCCTGGCCGAAGAGGGCATGACCATGCTGTGCGTGACGCATGAGATGGGCTTTGCCCGCCAGGTGGCGAACCGCGTCATCTTCATGGATGCGGGTCAGATTATCGAGATGAACGAGCCCGAGGCGTTCTTCTCCAACCCGCAGCATGAGCGCACCAAGCTGTTCCTCAGCCAGATCCTGCACTGAGCGGCACGCACCCATCCAATAAGAAACTGCCGGTCCGCGTCATGCGGCCGGCCGTTTTCGTTTCAGTTGGCGAATGGGCACGCGCGAGCGGCGCGTGCCTCAGGAGGCGGGGCCGGTCGCTATCGGCTTGTCTGAAGCGCCCCACTCGGTCCAGGAGCCGTCATAGAGAGCCTTGGGCTGCGCGCCGATGGTGGTCAGGGCGAGCCACAGGATCGCGGCCGTCACGCCGGATCCGCAGCTGGTGATGGTCGGGCGGCCGGGGTCGATACCGGCGGCGGCCAGCGCTGCGCGAATTGCCGGCGGATCAACCAGGCGCCCGTCCTGCACCAGCTGAGAGGCCGGCAGATTGTGCGCGCCGGGAATGTGACCGGCGCGCACACCCGCGCGCGGTTCGGGGGTGTCACCGCGGAACCGCGCGGGGGGGCGGGCATCGAGCACCTGCGCGGTGCCGCTGGCGATCGCCTTGGCGACATCCTCCATGCCTGCAACCCAGCTGTGGTCCAGCTTGGCCTCGAAATGCGACGGCAGATGCGTGCCGTTGCCGGCCTCAACCGGCCGACCCTCGGCGAGCCATTTCGGAAAGCCGCCATCGAGAATGACCACGTCGATGGCGCCGAAGGCGCGCAACGTCCACCACACGCGCGGGGCGGAGAACAGGCCCTCGGTGTCGTACACCACGATCTTCATGAGGCGGCCGATGCCCAGCGATTCCATCGCACCGGAGAACAGGATCTCGGAGGGCAACATGTGGGGCAGGGGGCTCGACACATCCGAAATGGCGTCGAGGTCGAAGAAGACGGCGCCGGGAATGTGCGACTGTCGATATTCCTCATGCGCGTTCCGGCCCGCCGTTGGCAGGTGCCAGGATCCGTCGACAATGACGAGGTTCGGCGCGCCGAGATGCGCGGCAAGCCATTCGGTAGAGACGAAGTGACTGTCACTGGGCATGGTGAAGCTCCGGAATTTCAGGCTGTTAGATCAGCCCCAGGCGAGCCGAACGCGGCGGTTTTGCTGGCCCTTCTTTTCGATCTTGGTGATCTGAATAGGGCCGATTTCGGTCAGGCTGCGTACATGAGTGCCACCGCAGGGCTGAAGATCGAGCCCCTCGATCTCAACCAGGCGAACGCGTCCGGTGCCCATGGGCGGCTTGACAGACATGGTCTTGACCAGCCCGGGATTGGCGGCCAGCTCCTCGTCACTGATCCAGCGTTCGCTGACCCGCGCGCCGGTGGCGATCATGCCGTTGACCTTGGCGGCAATCTCATCCTTGTCGAGCCCCGCCTCCGGGATGTCGAAGTCGAGCCGGCTCTCTTCCTCGCCGATTGAGCCGCCGGTCACCGGAAAGGGAAGGGCGACCGACAGAAGGTGCAGCGCCGTGTGCATCCGCATGCGTTTGTGGCGCACCGGCCAGTCCAGGCGCAGGGTCACCTCTTCGCCGGCCTCGGGCAGGGCCGTGTCGGACGAGGGCGCCGGGACATGCACGATATCGGCCTTGCCGGGCCCATAGACCGCCGTGGCGATGTCGATCTCGCCGCCGTCCGCGCGTACCAGCCGTCCGCGATCTCCGGGCTGCCCGCCCGCTGTCGCATAGAACACGGTCCGGTCGACCACGATGCCGCCTTCCGGCGTCACGCCGAGCACGGTGGCGCTCGTTTCGGCGAGATAGGCGTCGTCACGGAAAAGCAGGAGCGTCGGCATCACACCAGCACATTCGGCAGTTCGACCTTGCGCTCCAGCCAACCCGGAACGGGCAAGCCCTTCTCGCGCAGGAAGGTGGGATTGAAGAGTTTCGACTGGTACCGGGTGCCGTAATCGCACAGCACCGTCACGATGGTATGGCCGGGGCCCAGCTCTTTTGCGAGATGAATGGCGCCGGCGACATTGATGCCTGAAGATCCACCCAGGCACAGCCCCTCATGTTCGAGCAGGTCGAACACGATCTGCACCGCCTCGGCGTCCGGGATGCGGTACGCATGGTCGATCGGCGCGTCCTTGAGGTTCTCGGTGATGCGCCCCTGCCCGATCCCCTCGGTAATCGAGGAGCCCTCCGACTTGAGCTCGCCGGTCGTATAATAGGAATAGAGCGCGGCGCCGAACGGATCGGCCAGCGCGATCTGAATGCGGGAATTGCGCTCCTTCAGCGCCATCGCGGTTCCCGCCAAGGTGCCACCGGTGCCGACGGCGCAGACGAAGCCGCTGACTTCACCCTCGGTCTGGTCCCAGATCTCCGGGCCCGTGGTCTCGATGTGAGCCTGCCGGTTGGCGACATTGTCGAACTGGTTGGCCCAGATGGCCCCGTTCGGCTCGGACTTGGCAAGCTCCTCGGCAAGCCGCCCGGACACCTTCACATAATTGTTCGGATTGGCGTAGGCGACGGCGGGAACCTCGACCAGCGTGGCGCCGGCGAGCCGGAGCATGTCCTTCTTTTCCTGGCTCTGAGTTTCAGGAATCACGATCACCGAGCGAAAGCCCAGTGCATTCCCCACCAGCGCGAGGCCGATGCCGGTGTTGCCCGCGGTGCCTTCCACGATGACGCCGCCGGGACGAAGCTCACCGCGCGCGACGGCGTCCTTGATGATGAACAGCGCGGCGCGATCCTTCACCGACTGGCCGGGATTGAGGAACTCGGCCTTGCCCAGGATGGTGCAGCCCGTCGCGGCCGATGCACGCTGAAGCTTGATGAGAGGCGTATTGCCGATGGCCTCCACGAGGCCGTTCCGAATGTTCATGGGATACGATGCATTGCGTTTCAAAGGGTTCCCGAAACTAGTCGTGCCGAGGATGAACGGCAACCGCTGTCGCGGGCTCATTCATCGCGAAGGCGGTCGAGATGTTCGAGTGCCCGGCGGCGCGACGTGTCGAGATCGAGCACGGGGTTCGGATAGGTCTCGCCAAGGACCACATCGGCGCGGTGCAGGACATCCGCCGTCGCCCGCCAGGGTTTATGGATGACGTTCGCCGGCAGCTTTGCGATCTCGGGAACGAAATGCCGGACATAGGCGCCGTCAGGGTCGAACTTTTCGCCCTGGAGCACTGGGTTGAAAATGCGGAAATAGGGCGCGGCGTCCGCGCCGCTGCCGGCAACCCATTGCCAGCTCGCGGCATTGCTGGCGGGGTCCGCATCGACAAGCGTATCCCAGAACCAGGCTTCGCCGCGTCGCCAGTCGGTGAGGCCGTGTTTGATCAGGAATGAGGCGGTGATCATGCGCACCCGGTTGTGCATCCACCCAGTCTGCCAGAGCTGGCGCATGCCGGCATCGATGATGGGAAAGCCCGTCCGCCCTTTCTGCCACGCCCGTTCGACGGCGTCGTCATTGCGCCATTCGAAACGGTCGAAACGGGGGTTGAAGTTCTGATCGGCGAGGTTCGGATTGTGGAAAAGCAGGTGATAGGAAAACTCGCGCCAATAGATCTCGCTGACGAATTTGGCGATGTCGGCACCGCGTGCATCGCCGCGCGCTTCCCGATGCCGTACGGCACCAAGTATCTGATGTGGTGAGATGTTTCCGAAGCGGAGATAAGGGGAAAGCCGCGACGTGCCTTCAATGTCGGGCCGATCGCGACGGGAGGCGTAGCCGCTGAGGCGCTGCGCCAGGAACTGCTCCAGTGCTGCGCGCGCGCCCGCTTCCCCCGGGATCCAGGCGTCGCGGAGGCCGCCGGCCCAGTCCGGCGCCCGGGGTTCAAGACGCCAATCCACCAGACGCTCGCTATTGGGCGCGCGGGCCCATGTCCAGCCGGAGCCGAGGCGCGCCGGGGCGCGGACGTGCATGGTGTGAGCCGCCCTGAAGAAGGGCGTGAACACCTTGTAGGGTTCGTTCTTCTGGGTGCGGACCGTCCAAGGCTCATGGAGCAGTGCTGCATTGAAGCTGGCTGTCTCCAGGCCTTTCTCGCGCAGGGTCAATTTGAGTGCCGTGTCGGTGGCGATCTCCGCGGCGCCATAGCGGCGATTCCAGTAGATCGCCCCGGCGCCGGTCTCCGCGGCGATGTCGGGGAGGACGCGGCGGGCATCGCCACTGCGCAGCACCAAGGTGCCTCCAAGCGCGGCAATGTCGTGGGAAAGTCCGGCGAGGGAACGGCCAAGCCACCAGCGGGCGGCCCCGCCAAGAGGGCGGATCTCGTCGGCGACCTCCAGAACATAGAGAAGGATGAGAGGTCGCCCGCTCGCCCGCGCCGCCTCAAGCGCGGGATTGTCGGCAAGCCGCAGGTCGTTGCGTAACCAGACCAAGGCGGGGGCGGCGGAAGATGAGGTCATGGCGTTCTTCGCTTCGCGTGAGGATGATGTGTCGTCGCCTGTGGTCGCCTGATCCGACCTCGGCTGGATCTCCGCGATATCGCCGTGTGGGAAACGCGGCGCACCGTTGCTCACTCCTCTTCTACGCGCTCACCAACGAACCGGATCGGCCGTCGCTGCCCCTCTGGCCAACGGCGAGGCGGCCGGGGCACCTCTGGCCCGGCGTGACAGGAGCCGGAATGCCTTTCAGATCAACGCCCATGGGGCGGGGCGGGTGAGCGACGATATCCAACGTGCCGGCGTCAGCGGCGCGGAAAATCGCGCCGTCAAAGCCGAGGTTCCAACAATTAGCGTGCGCGAGATAATCATGATGATTATAATGAAAACGTGCGGAGCCCTTCGACGCACATCGAACCTTTGGAGAATCTCATGACATCCCAGAAGCTTGGAACCGCCGTCGTCACCGGCGCCTCATCGGGCATCGGCAAGACCTATGCGGAACGACTGTCCAGGCGGGGGTACGATCTTGTGCTCGTCGCTCGCAATCGTGCCCGGCTCGAGGCGCTCGCGGCGGAGCTTTCGGCGGCGTCGCCGGGATGCGCCGTCGATGTGCATGTCGCCGATCTCGGCACGCCGGCGGACGTCGCAGGCCTCGCCGCGAGGATCTCAAGCGACCCGTCGATCACCCTGCTCCTGAACAATGCCGGCGCGGGCACGGAGGGGCCGGTGATCGGTGCTGACATCGCCAAGATCGATGCCATGGTGCAGCTCAATGTCGTGGCGCTCACCCAGCTTTCCGTCGCCGCGGTCAACGCGTTCGTTCAGCTCGGGGGAGGCACGTTGATCAACATCGCCTCTGTCGTCGCGCTCATGCCGGAGACCCTGCTTGGCGCCTATAGCGCGACCAAGGCCTATGTGCTGGCGCTGACGCAGTCGCTCGGCAATGAGCTGCAGGATCGGCCGGTGCGGCTCCAGGCCGTGCTGCCGGGGCTGACCCGCACCGAGTTCTTCGACCGGTCCGGTGTTGATCTGACCGCTTTTCCGCCCGCGATGGTGATGGAGGTCGATGAACTCGTCGACGCCGCATTGGCGGGTCTCGACATGGGCGAGACCATCACCATTCCGTCCCTTCCCGATGCCGCCGCCTGGGAAAGGCTGGTCGCCACGCGCATGGAGATGATGCCGGGTCTGTCGCGCGACCATGCCGCCCCGCGTTATGGACTCGGCACGGGCGCAGACGATTGAGCTGAAGGACCCGAGACGTCGGCGCTCAGTAGTCCCACTGAGCTCCGATGCCGACCTCGGCGGAGCCATTCGAACCGGTGGCGCCCTGCAGCTTGATGTTGCGCGTGACGTCGATGTCGACGGTCACGCGGCTGGACGCCGACGACGTTCCCTGCCTCACGCCAAGATAGATGTTGTCGTTCAGACGGCGGCCGATGCCCACCTGCCCACCGGTGCCGCTCGAGTCGGTGCCAAGCTCCAGATTGTCGACGCCAAGCGAGCGGCGGACATTATCCAGCACGCCGGCGCCACCGGAAAACTGGGCAACGATCTGTGCGAGCTGAATCGCCTGGCTGGCATTGAGCGCGCCGGCTGAACGGCCGAACAGAAGGCGAGACAGTACCTCGTCCTGAGGTAGGCTCGGGGTCGAGGTGAAGCTGATATCGGGCTGCGATGCAGGACCACTAATGAGGACGCGGGCGGTTATGTCCTGCGCCGTCGTCTCGGCCACGAAGTCGAGCTCGGGGTCGGTATTGCCGGTGAACGTGATGCGTCCGCGCGTGAAGGTGAGCCGGCGCGAGCCGAACTCGAACGTGCCGCGCCGCATCTCGAACGCGCCGTTCGTCACCGGCGCGCGGCTCGTGCCGGACAGGCGCAGTTCACCGCCCAGCTGCGCATCGACGCCAAGGCCGCGCACGAAGACCGTGTTGTTCGGCGCCGCGATGACCAGATCGAGCGGGAGGCCCCCACCGCGAACGGCCGGGTCCGCCCGCTGCTGGGCAGACCGGGAATTCTTGAAGCGTTTTCCAGCATTTACGTGGCGAACATCCAGATCCTGCACGCCGCCGGGGAAGCGATCGGGAATGCTGATGTCGAGAGCACGCAGCGTGATGCGGCCGGTGATGCGCGGATCCCTGATGAAGGCGCCTTCGACGGCAATCCGGCCCTCAGCCACGAGGCGCATCATGTCGCTGTTGACCACACCTGCATTGACAAGATCGAGATCGATCTTGCCCGGGAAGCCGGCGGAGGGGTCAATGTTCACCGTTCCACGTCCGCTCACGCTGCCGCCATTGGTGGTGCGGGCATTGAAGGACGTTACCGTAACCGTACGCTCGGTGCCGGTGATCAGGGCCTCGATGCGGTCGAGAGCCACTCCATTGACCGCATCGTCGAACCGCCCGCCGCTGACACGTATGGTGCCGCCGGCACGCGGCGCGGCCGCGGTGCCGCGCAGCGTCGCGTCCACCGTCGCGGTGCCCGTGAGGCGGGCGCCGGTGGTGGCGAGGAGGGGGTTGATGAAGGCGAGGTCGACGGCACCGCGAATGGCGAGGTCCAGATTGCCGGCTGCGACGGGAACCGAGCCGTTGATCGCGACGCCGCTCAGGTGGCGGCCGGTGATGGTGGAATTGATGGTGGCGCGTCCGTCCGCGAGTGTGCCGCGGGCGGTGATGTCGAACGGTCCGGCGCCGGTGTTGGTGATGTCCGGGGTGTTGAGGCGGTTGATGGTCACCTCATAGGTGCCCGACGGCCGCGACGGCGTGCCGGTGACGCGGGCACGGGCAGCAAGGGTGCCGGAAAGGTTCAGGTTCGGCACGGCGATTTCGGCGAGGGAAAGCGGCAGGGCGCGGGCGTCGACGGTGAGATCGAGCGTCTCCCCCACCTTGCCGGAGATGGTGGCGGTGCCGCCGCCGGCTGACAGGGCCAGCCTGTCGATAGTGATGGTTCCATTCGCGAGGGTGAAGGTCACCGGCGCCGTCGTGTTTACGGAAACCCTGCCGCGCGCGGCGGAAAGCTGGTCGAGGCGCAGCCGGGCGCCGTCGCCGCCCAGCGGGTCCAGACGCCCAGTGGTGCGCAACTGGATCCCCTGCGCCAGCGCGTTGAGCGTGAGGTTGGTGCCGGCCGTGGTGCCCTTCGCGTCCAGCTTGGCGCTCTCGATGACGACACCGGACAGGTCCACGGCGGCGAGGTCGACGGTGCCGTTGATGAGCGGCACCTTGAACGGATCGGTGACGACCGCGTCGATCTTCGCGGTGCCCACGCGCTGCCCGGCGAAGCGCACGTCCGCCGCATCCGCCTTGACCGCAACCCGTTGACGTCCCTCGACAATATCCAGCGCCACATCAGCATCGATGCGGCCCGTGGCTTCGGTGAGCGTCAGCGCGGAGATGTCGGCGAGGTTGCCCGCCTTCACGTCGAGACGCCCGGTCATGAGGCTGTTCGGGGCCACCGCAACGTCGCCGCTGGCGGTCACGGAACCGACCGCGATGTCCAGCCCGGTGAGGCGGCGTGTGCCGTCGGCGAGGGTTTCCAGCGCGCCGGCGCCGGTCGCGGGCTTACCGCCCACCTCGCCGGAAAGCTGGAATTTCCCGCCCACCGTGCCGGTGATGTCGCTGGCGGTCACATTGAGGGCGAGATTGCTCAGCGGGCGATCCATCGCCCGGCCCTCCGGGATCGAGACCTTCGCGGTCACGCCCAGATGTTCCAGCGTGCCGGAAAAAGCCGCATCGGCTTCCATCGCGCCGCTCACGCGTGGGTCGAGACGGGCGAGGTTGTCGAGGGAGAGCTTGGCGGTGAGGTCGGCGAGATCGGTGGCGACGCGGCCGTCGAGGATCAGCGCAAGGCCCTCGGCATCGACTTTCAAGTTATTGACGGAAATCGCGTTTTCGCCATCCCGCGCCAGCGCGCCATCCACTTTCAGGCCCTTGCCCACCAGGCTGTCGACCTGCGCGATGCCGGTGGTGAGGTTTTCGGCGGAGCCCTTCAGGGTCAGCGAAAGCCGGCTCAGATCAGTGCTGCCGTCGACGCCGGCGTCGAGCGTGGCGATGCCGGACAGGGGGCGGCCGGCGAGGGGGGCGAAGGCGGCGAGGTCGAGGCGCTGCACGTCGAGCTGGCCGGCGATGGTGCTGGAATCGGCATGGCCGGCGAAGTGGGCAGTGAGGGCGGTGAGGCGGAGCGTCAGGTCGGTGAGTGCGGTGCGGCCGACATCGGGGCCGGCGGGTACGGTTGCCGCCACGCTGAAATCGCCCGTGGTGCCGAGCGCGCCGGCAACCTCGGGGTCTTCCGCGCTGAGACCCTGCGCGGTGCCCTTGGCGGTCGCCGCGAGGCTGCCGTCGGTGGCCGGGGTGGTGGTGAGCGCGACGTCGACGCTGGCGGCGCCGTAGCCCATGCCCTTGAGCCCGGTGGCGGCGAGGCGGGCGTCGATCGCGGGGGCGGTCTGCGTGCCCTTGAGCGTGCCGTTCGCCCGTATGCCCTGCCAGACGATTTCGGGAACCAGTGTCGAGAACCGGGCGGCGTCGCCGGCGGTGACGTCAAAGGAGAGGTCGAACACGCGGTCCGCGCTGACCGTGCCGTTGAGCGCGGCGCCAAAGCCGGCGGCGCGGGCCGAGACCTTCTCCAGCGTGACGGCCTGGTCCGGGGCGACGGTGGCGGCGCCGGAAAGCTCGGTGCGGCCCTCGAACAGCGGCGCGATGTCGGCGGGCAGCAGCCGGGCGATGTCGGCGTCGATGGCGAAGGTGACGCGGTGGTTCTCCCCCATGGCGCGGATGCCGGCCACGCCACCGGCCTCGGCAATGTCGCCCGCCTTGAGGTTCAGGCGGCCGTCCCAATTGTCCAGCGGACCCGCGCCCTTCAGCGTGGCCTCGATTTCCGGCAGCCCGTCGACGCCGGCAGCGCGGGCGATCAACCCACCCGCGGGCTCGCGCGCGGCGATGTCGAGTTCCAGATTGCCGGTCTCCGGCGCATAGGCGGCGCGACCCTTCACGCTGCCGGGCTCGTCCAGCCGGGCCAGGTCGAAATCGACCGAAAGGCCGCGCGCCAGCGAGGCGATGTCGGCCGAGGCCTCGAAGGACAGCCGCGCGGGATGGCCGAGCACCGGTTCGCCAAGTTCGATGTCGCCGATGGCGAGGCGCGTCACGCGCACCGGCAGGGCGAAGGAGGAACTGTCCGAACTCTCGGAGGGCGCGGCCGGCGGCAGATCCGGCAGGCGGGCGAGCTTCAGGGTGTCAGCTTCCAGCCGGGTGACGTCGAGCGTGCGCTGGAGCAGCGCCAGCGGGCGCCACGACAGCCGCAGCCCGTCGACCTGCGCGAAGGCGCCGCCCGCGTCGGCGGCCTCGATGTGTCCGACGCTCATGTCGAAGGGCACGAAGCCGCCAATGTCGGAGATGGTGACGGTCAGGCCGTCCGAGGAGGCGAGGGAAGAGCCCAGACGCGCCAGCATCGCCTTGCCGGGCGGGGTCTGGATCGCGCCGAAGGCAAGCAGCAGCACTCCCACCAGAGTGAGAAGCACAAGGCCGAGAACCTTCAGAACACGAACCATCAGAATGCCTGCCCCAAGCTGACATAGAGCCCGAAATCGCCGTCATCGGGCCCTGGGTTGATCGGGAAGGCGAGATCGAGCCGCAGCGGACCGACCGCCGTGTAATAGCGCAGACCAATACCCGCCGAGTATTTCAGGCCGTCAAAGTCCGGCGTCGCCGAGGAGAAGGCGGCGCCCATGTCCACGAAAGGCACGATGCCGATCGTGTCGGTGACGCGGATGCGCGCCTCGGCGGAAGCCACGAAATAGCTGAGACCGCCGATGATGATGTCGTCCGCGTCGCGCGGGCTGATCGACTGGTAGTCATAGCCGCGCACGGTGCCGCCGCCGCCGACATAGAAACGCCGCTGCGGCGGCACGTCATAGATGTTGCTGGCCCCGATGACGCTGCCACCGGACACACGCCCCGCCAGGATGTAGCGCTTTTCCTCGTCGAAGGCGTGATAGGTGGAGAACGACATGTCCACCATGGTTGTTCCCGCGCCCGCTTCGCCGAGATAGGCGTAGGGCTCCACCGTGCCGGAGAACCGGATGCCGCGCGAGGGGTCCAGCTCATTGTCGGTGGAATCGTAGTTCATATAGAACGGGATACCGATGATGCTGTAATCGCGGGTGCCCGTGGAATCCTCGACCCGCGACTGCTCCAGATCGAGGCTGACCTGAAGGCTGAGCTGGTCGTTGAAGCGATGACGCACGCCGGCCAGGAAGGTGACGGCCTCGCGCACATAGGCGTTCGTCACCTCGCGCAGGACCGCGGCATTCGCCAGCAGATCGTCCTGTGCGGTGTAGATGCCCGGCTTCATGAACGAAGCGGAGAGCTTGTAGCCGAAGGGGTCGGCGTCCGGCACCGCGTCCGGCTTCTCGCCGAACCAGGACACCTGCGCGTCGAGGCGCAGCGTCTCGCCGCCGCCAAACAGGTTGCGATGGCCCCAGAACACGTCAGCCAGCGACCCGTCGGTGGAGGAATAGGTCGCGGAGAAGCCGAAATAGCGCGGCTTGCGCCCGGTCACCACGATCTCGATCGGCAGGGTGCCGTCGCTATCGAGCTTTGACGCCTCGTTGATGCGCACGCCGCCGATGGATTCATAGGTCAGCAGACGGCGCCGCAGCCGGTTCAGCACCTCCGGCGAATAGGGCGTGCCCGGCGGGATCTCGATCCGGTCCTCGATGAAATTGGGCGTGAGGAAATCCGCGCCCGAGACGGTGAAACGGCCGAAGGTCGCGCGGGGGCCGGTGTCGACGCGCATCGTGACGTCGAGCTTGTGCGTGGCGTGATCGGCGACGATATCGCGGTCGACGACATGGACGAAGGGATGGCCGGACTGGCGGTAATAATCGACGATGATGCCTTCGGCGCGCACGATCTGCGTCGCCAGCGCCGGTTCGCCGGGCACCATGCGAAGCGCACGGAAGGTCGGGCTGTCGGCGAGCGGGCGGCCGGTCTTGGCGTCGAGCAGGCGCACCTCGCCAAAGTGGAACTGCTGGCCCGGTTCGATATCCACCACGATCGGCACGTGGCCGCGGGCATGCGCGGCTTCCACGATCTGGAAGATGTTGGGCGCGTCCGGCGCGTTGCCGGCGATGGTGATGCGCACGATGCCGGCATAGTAGCCGGCCGAATAGAGCGCGGCGGTAAGGTCGCGTTGGTCGGCCAGCGCCCGGCGCACCAGCCCGGCGGCGCCCGACGGGTCACGCTGCTTCAGCGTTTCGAGATTGGACGCGGCCTCGATCGCCTTGCGCAGATCGCTGTCGCCATGGACGTTGATCGTGAGCGCATAGGGCACGGCATCCGCAGGGGGCGGGCCGGCATTGGCAATGCGCTGGGGATTAAAAAGATTGGCCAGGTCATTGAAAAGACCGGGCTCGGTCTTCTTCTCGACTTCAGTCTGGGCTTCTGTCTGTGGTGCCGTTTGCGCGCTGGCGCGCGGCAAGGGAGCCAGAGCCGTGAAGGCGAGCGTCATAGCCGCACAAACAGCGCGTTCCCGTCTACCCGCAAGCCTTGTTACGCCACCCGTCAATATGCTTCATCCGACGTCAGGTTCGATCCAGTGTCCTGCACGCACAGCTGCCCGGACACCATGAAGCCGCGAACCTATCGCCACGGCAATGAATATTAGCTTTCCAGCCCCCACTATAACGCTGATTGCCGTGATCGCACCGCAAGGTCAACCGCTTGACGGTAAACTAGGGCGCTAAAAAAAGACGCGGGCCCTGCGGCCCGCGCCTCGTGAAGTTGGTTCCCCGGACGGACCGGAGACAGGTTTCTTGTCTTTCGGACGATTGAGGCGTTAGCCGCCCTTCATGTCCTGTTCGATCTGCTTGCCGATGTAGGGCTCGACGCCCGGGCGGTACCAGTCCGGCACCGGATTGGGATAGCCACGGTAATAGGTGCCATTGCCGCCCTCGACCGGAACGGCGACGTTGCGCCCCTCGATCATGACCGGGCCGCGCGGCTCCATCTGGCGCTCCACGGCGACGGGGTTGCCATAGCGATCGTACAGAACCTCGGCACCTGCGGCGGTGGCCGTGAGACCCAGCGTACCGATGGCGGCGGCAGCGATGATGAATTTCTTCATGTCACGTCTCCTTGTCTCGCGTCCTGGCGCCGGTGACGACGCGTGTCGTCGATCCGGCGCGCTTCACGGGGACAACGGGCAAGGTGCGGATACAGTTCCCGCCCGGCCGGTCACACAGATGTGGGGTCGGGTCCGCCGGTGGCGCGAAGCCGCCACGGGACGGGACTTTCCGGCGGCTTGAAACCGGCGCGGAGGAGGGGTCTCAGACGCCGAGCTGGGCGCGGATTTCCAGCGCCAGGGCCTCGACCTCGTCGGCCCCCTTGCTACCCGGGGAGGTTTCCATGACCGTCAGCCCATCGCCCATGCTGGCGGCGAAGGCGACGCGGTTGCCCAGGCGGGTCGCGGCGGCGGGATGGCCGAGCGCGCGGATGGCCTCGGTGATCTCTTGCGTCAGGCCGACGCGCGAGAGGGCGCGGTTGATCACGATGAGGCTGGCGATGCCTTCCTTGGCAACCATTTCCAGCGTCGGCTGCGTCGCCCATAGATCGATCGGGGTGGGCTGGACCGGAACCGCGACGAGGCTCGCCGCCTCGATGGCCGGGCGGGATTCGACGTCGGATTTGGGCGGGGTGTCGATGACGACGAAATCATAGTCGCGCCCGAGCGCGCGGGCCTCGCGGCGCGCGCCCCAGCCGCTGGCGGTGCGGAAGGCGAGGCCGGTGCGGTCTTCGCCCAGCGTCTGCTCGCGGGCCTCGAACCATTCGCCGAGGCTGCCCTGCGGGTCGCAGTCGACCAGAACCACGCGCCCGCCGCCACGCGCCAGCGCGACCGCCAGATGCGCGGCCACCGTCGTCTTGCCCGAGCCGCCCTTCTGCTGGGCGATGGTGATGATTCGACCGCTCATCCGTCAGGCCCCCCGTTCGCTCAGGTTTGCACCGCAGCGAGCGGGCGGCAATGATTATTCGCAGCCGGGATTGCGCGGGCGCGGGCGGGGTGTCAGACCCCGGCGCTGGCGCCCAGCACCACGACCTTGGTGCCAACCGTGACGCGGTTGTACAGGTCGATCGCGTCCTGGTTGATCATGCGGATGCAGCCGGAGGACACGTTGGTGCCGATGGTGGTGGGCTCCAGCGTGCCGTGGATGCGGTAGAGCGTGTCCTTGCCGTTCTGCCACAGATACATGGCCCGTGCGCCGAGCGGGTTCGACAGGCCGCCGGCGACGCCGATGCCGCTCTGCAGCTTGGATAGCTGCGGCTTGATGTCGGGACGGCGCGCGATCATTTCCGCCGGGGGATACCAGTCCGGCCATTCCTGCTTGGAATTGATGGTGGCGGTGCCGGACCAGCCGAAGCCTTCCTTGCCCACGCCCACGCCGTAGCGCATCGCTCGGCCGCCGGGCATCACGTAATAAAGGTAGTGCTCGCGCGGATCGATGACGATCGTTCCCGGCGGCTGGCTGGTCGTGTAGGCGACCTCGCGGCGCAGATAGGCCGGGTTGATCGACGAGGTGTCGAAGGAGGCGATGGGGAAGCGGTCGGAAACCGCTCCATAGGTGCCCACCTGCCCCATGCTGGCATAGCTCGACACCGAGGAAATCGGTTCGAGAGGCGCGCCCGCGGTCGTGGTCCGCTGGCACCCGCCAAGCGCCAGCGCAGCTCCGGCAAGCGAAAAGCCGAGCACGGCGCGACGATCGAAAGTCTTCATGGTCCGCAACCCTCCAGCGGTCAACTTGCGCCGTTTTTATACGCTTATGGTGAACAAGTCGTTGCCAGATACGCAAAGGTGAGCGGCCGGAAGTCCATTCCGGCGTTTCTCCGCAGGGCTGTGCTGTTCAGGTTGTCGCCGGGTTGCGGGGGGCTTTTCCCGCTCAGGTCGGGCGCGGGACCGAGCGCAACTGGTCGACCCAGGCGTAGTCGAAATAGCCGCAACGGGCGAGGGCGTGGAGGCGGTCGGTGCGCACCAGACCATTCTCGATGAAGGCGTCGTCGATGTGCACGCCCACGATCTCGCCGAACACCAGATGCCGCCCGGAAGGGGCGCCGTGGCGGTCCTTCGGCTCCAGCGTCTCGGTGACAACGCATTCCAGCGCGCAGGGGGCGAGGGCCACGCGCGGCGGCTTGACCATGCGCGAGGGGGCGGGGGCAAGGCCGGTGAGGTCGAACTCGCTCTCATCCGCCGCGATGGGCTTGGAAGAAAGATTGACCTGCTCGATCAGCTCCAGCGTGGCGAGGTTGCAGACGAACTCGCCGGTGGCGAGGGCATTCAGCGCCGAGTGTTTCATGCCGGCGCTGGAGAACATCACGATGCTGGGCTGCTCGCTCACCATGTTGAAGAAGGAGTAGGGGGCGAGATTGGCGACGCCGTCTTCCGACAGGGTCGAGATCCACCCGATCGGGCGGGGTGTGACGATCGCCTTGAGCGGGTCGTGCGGCAGGCCGTGATTGCGGCGGGCGGGTTCGTAGAACATCAGAACCTCGTGACGATATCGGTGAGCGCGGGGCGGGGACGGTCTTCGGGCGGATTGGCCGGGGTGCCGACATGCACGAAGCCGATGAACCGCTCGTCGGGGGAGAGGCCGAGGGCGGCTCGCACGCGGGCATCGTAGCTGTACCACTGGGTGAGCCAGGTGGCGGAATAGCCGAGCGCATTGGCCGCGACCACCAGCAGCGTCGCGGCGGCGGCGGAAAGGGTCTGCTCCCATTCCGGGATCTTGGCATGGGGCCGTGCGACCGAGACCACCGCGATCACCGTGGGGGCGTGGGTGAGGCGCGCGCGCTCGATGGCGACCCGCTCGGGT
Source organism: Ancylobacter pratisalsi (assembly GCF_010669125.1). Classification (NCBI taxonomy): domain Bacteria; kingdom Pseudomonadati; phylum Pseudomonadota; class Alphaproteobacteria; order Hyphomicrobiales; family Xanthobacteraceae; genus Ancylobacter; species Ancylobacter pratisalsi. The sequence goes on along the minus strand of NZ_CP048630.1, from coordinate 157,386 downwards.
TCGGCGTCCGGATTGTCGGCAAGGAAGGCCTGCGCGATGACCTCGCCGGCACGGCTGCGGGCCTCGCCCTCGAACACGATGAACCGCCACGGCGTGAGTTTGCCGTGATCGGGCACGCGCGAGGCGATGGCGAGCATTTCGTCGACCTCGGCCGGCTTGGGGCCGGGGCCGGACATGTCAAGGAGCTTGGGGCTCCGGCGGGTCCTGAGGAGGGTGAGGGCGTCTGGATATCGGGTGCTCATGATGCCTTGTCCTTTGCCAACAGCGGGTAGCACGACGCGCGGCCGGTGACCAAACGCGCGGGGCGGCATGCGGGTAGCCCGATGCCGGTTCGCGGTGACTTGAATTTGCCGTCGTTTGCCTGCACCAGTGACCGCATGCACCAGCCGTTCCGCCGCCGCCCCGTCGCCCCCGCCACCCAGGTTTTCGCCTTTTCCCGGCATGCCCTTTGGGCAGCGCTGGTGATCGCGGGCACGGCGCTGCCGGCGCAGGCGCAGGGCCCGCTTCAGCTGGCGCAGTCCTCGCCCCGCGCGATGCCGTTCGTCGGCGACGAACCCCTCGCGGCCGACCCGCGTCTCGGCCCGCCCCTCATGCCCCCGGCTGGCGCGGGCGTGCCCGCCAAGGGCGATCCCCACACCATCCTGCCGCAGCCCCCGCCGGGTAAGGCCGCGATCGGCATGAGCGTGCGCTTCGGCGAGAAGGAGCCGTTGATTCCGCGCGGGCTGGTCTGGCGCGTCTTCGCCGACCGGGCCGAGGCGTCCGGCGCCTACCCGCTGGTGGCGGAGGCAGCCGAGCCGGCGCCGGTGTTCTTCCTCTCGCCGGGCGGCTATGTGGTGCATGTCTCCTACGGGCTGGCGAGCGTGGCCCGGCGCATCGTGGTCGGCGATGAATCGCGGCGCGAGCAGCTCATTCTCGCCGCCGGCGCGATCACGCTGCACAGCGACGTGGCCGACAAGCCGCTGCCACCGGAGAAGGTGACCTACGATATCTATGAAGGCAGCTTCCTGCAGGGACGCGCTTCGACCCGCCCGATCTTCCGCGACGCCAATCCCGGCGATCTCGTGATTCTGCCCGCCGGCGACTATTACGTCGTGTCCACCTATGGCGACGGCAACGCCACCATTCAGGCCGACCTTTCGGTGGCGCCGGGCAAGGTGACGGACGCCACGCTGCACCAGCGTGCCGCCGAGGTGACGCTGCGCCTGGTGAACGCCGCCGGGGGCCAGCCGCTGACGGACACGCAGTGGTCCGTGCTGACGCCGGGCGGCGACAGCATCAAGGAATCCTCCGAGCCGCTGCCCACCTTCGCGCTCACCGAGGGCGATTACATCGGCGTGGCCCGCTATGAGGGCAAGACCTACAGCAAGGAGTTCACGGTCGAGGCCGGCAAGGACGGGCCGATCGAGGTCGTGGTCGGCGAACAGGCCGCCCCCGCCGAGCTGAACGAGGGCTCCGGCGACTGACCTGCGGCCGGCGCGGGACGCCTTTGGCTTTCGTCGGCATATGGTCAACGCTTTCTTAAACACCCGGCGGCCATCATCGCCTCACCCGTAGTGACGGAGGGGATTTGCGATGATCGTGCGTCAGTTTCTGCTATGGGTCCGGACGGCGCCCGAGGCGACGCGGGGCAAGGCGATGTCGGCGCTCGCCGGCGCCTATCTCAGATCCGATCTCGGGGCGGCCGACCGCGCGGAGATCGAGGCCGCGCTGCCGGGTCTTCTCGCCGATCCCTCGCCGACCGTGCGCCTCGCGCTGGTGGAGGCGCTGTGCCGGCATCCGCTGGTGCCCGCCGATGTCGCGCTGCGGCTCGCCCGGCTCGAAGGCGAACCGGGACAACTGATGCTGGCCTGCTCGCCGGTGCTGAACGAGCGCGAACTGATCGAATTCTGCGAGGCCGGCGATGCCACCCGCCAGGCGGCCATCGCCTCGCGCGCCCGGCTGCCCGCTCCCGTGGCCGCCGCCCTGTCGGAAACCGGCCATGCGGCGGCATGTCTCGCGCTGGTGCGCAATGCCTCCGCCGACATTCCCGGTTTCGCGCTCGGGCGCATCGTCTCCCGCCACGGCCATCATGGTGCGATCCGCGAGGCACTGCTGGCGCGGCCGGACCTGCCGGCGGCGGCCCACTATGCGGTGATCCGCGCGGTGGCGGGCACGCTGTCGGCTTTCGTCGCCCAGCGCCAATGGCTGGCGCCCGATGTCGCCGCCCGCGTGGCCCGCGAGGCGTGCGACAGCGCGGTGGTGGAGACCGCGGCACGGCAGGGTGCGGATGTGCGCGCGCTGGTGGAGACGCTGCAGAGCCAGAGCCAGCTCACCCCGGCGCTGGCGCTCAGGGCGCTGCTCTCCGGCCAGGTGCGGCTGTTCCTGGAATCGGTGTCGGTGCTCTCCGGCCTGCCGACCGACCGCATCGCGGCGCTCGCCGCCGACCGCTCGGGCGAGGCCTTCCGCGTGCTCTACAGCCGGATCGGCCTGCCGAGCGGTGCCTATCTCGCCTTCCGCACCGCGCTGGAAGTGGTGCAGCGCGAGGATTACCTCGATGAGGCGGAGGACGAGGCGGGGCTGAAGCGGCGCATCGTCGACACTGTGCTGGAGCGCTACGCCGCCGAGGGCGCCCGCGGCAACCAGCTGGTTGGCGTGCTGGAGCGCTGGAAGCAGGAAGCCGCGCGCGAGGCCCAGACGCGGCGCGAGGCGGCCTAGCCGCGCGGCGGTCGGCACCGCAGGAGGAGATGGGGCATGGACCGGTTCACGGGTGGATGCCTGTGCGGAAAGCTGCGCCTCGTCGCCTCGGGACGCCCGTACCGGGTTGGCCTGTGCCACTGCCTCGACTGCCGCAAGCATCACGGCGCGCTGTTCCATGCCTCCGCGATATTTCCGGAAGAGGCGGTGACGATCGAGGGCGACACCCGCGACTATGCCGGGCGGTTCTTCTGCCCGACCTGCGGCTCATCGGTCTTCGGGCGCAGCGGCGACGAGATCGAGGTGAATCTGGGCGCCCTCGACGACCCGAACCAGCTCACGCCGACCTATGAACTCTGGACCATCCGCCGGGAAGCCTGGCTGCCGGCTTTCCCGATGACGCGTCACTACCCGCGCGACCGCGAGGGGGCGGGCCGGTTCGAGGGCGAGGCGCCCGACGCGCTCTAGCCGAACTGCTCGCGCAGGATGCGTTCCTCGATGGAGTGATCGCGGTCGACCAGCATGGTCATCGAGGAATCATTATCGAGCTTGGCGCGCACCGCCACCACGTTCAGTACCTGGAAATGGTCGGCCGTGGCGTTGACGGGACGCTTTTCGAACTCCAGCACCGCGATGTCGACCCGCGCGCGGTCCGGCACCAGCGCCCCGCGCCAGCGGCGGGGACGGAAGGCCGAGATCGGCGTGACCGCGAGCAGCGGCGTGCCGATGGGCAGGATCGGCCCCTGCGCCGAGAGATTGTAGGCGGTGGAGCCGGCGGGCGTCGCCACCAGCACGCCGTCGCAGATCAGCTCCTCCATGCGCATCTTGCCGTCGATGGCGATGCGCAGCTTGGCCGCCTGGTAGGACTGGCGGATCAGCGAGACCTCGTTGATCGCCGGCGCGCGATGCTGGCGCCCGTTGACGTCGGTGGCTTCCATCATCAGCGGATGAATGACGACGCGCTGGGCGGCGGCGATGCGCGCGGGCAGGTCTTCCTGGCGGTACGAGTTCATCAGGAAGCCGACCGAGCCCCGGTTCATGCCGTAGATCGGCAGGCCGGAATCGCGGAAGCGATGCAGGCTTTGCAGCATGAAGCCATCGCCGCCGAGCGCCACGACGATGTCGGCGTTCTCGGGGGCGATGTTGCCGTAGCGGGCGACCAGCTGCGCCTGCGCCTGCAGGGCGTCCGGAGCCTCGCTCGCGACGAAGGCGATTCGGCCATATGCTGGCGAGGCGTCAGCATCCGCAGGCGATTCCGGGGTGGGGCGGGCGACGTCGTTCATGCTGGGGAGCCCGGGCAGGGGGTGGAGATGATGGAGCCGGGAGACGGCTATGGCACCATTATGGTCTATACGACCTGGCCGAGCGCCGTCGAGGCCGAAGCGGCGGGACGGGCCATTGTTGCCGACGGGCTGGCGGCCTGCGTCAACATCATGCCGGGCATGGTGTCGATCTATCGCTGGCATGGCGAGATCGAGCGGGCGGCCGAGGTGGTGATGATCCTGAAGACCCGCGAGGACCTTGCCGACGCGGTGGCGCAGGCGGTGCGGGCGCGCCATTCCTACGACACGCCGGCGATCCTGTTCCTGCCGGTGCTGGGCGGCGATCCCGACTATCTGGACTGGATCGCGGAGGAAACCGGGGAGTAGTCCCCGGCCTCATGGGTGCCGCGTTTCAGGCGCGCCGGGCCTGCGCGCGTCAGGCTTCGGGGTTTTCCTGCGCCGCTTCGGGCTTGTCCTGCAGATAGGGCTCGACCGGGCCCTTGAGCTTGACCGTCATCGGGTTGCCGGCGCGGTCCTTGGCCTTGCCGACCGCGACGCGGACCCAGCCTTCGCTGACGCAGTATTCCTCGACATTGGTCTTCTCAACACCCTTGAACCGGATGCCGACGCCGCGCGCGAGCAGGGCCTCGTCATAGAACGGGCTGGTCGGATCGCTGGAAAGGCGGTCGGGCAGGTTTTCGCTCATCTGGTGTCCTTAGCGGCTCGAATGCGGAGGCGAGACATAGCCGCGCCTCCGCAAGATGCCAAGCCGGCAGATCGCCGGCGCGTGGCGCGCCTCAGAGCACCGGGTTCCACGTCGCCGGCACCACCTCGTAGCCGCCATCGTTCTTGCGCACGAAACCGACGGCGGGGAAGGGGTAGTGATAGCCGGTGATCGGCAGGCGCTCGGCCGCGATCATGTCGTAGATGCGCTTGCGGGTCTCGGTGGCCTTGGCGCCGTCCATGTCGAACTGCACCTGCCATTCGGGATGGACCGCGAAAAGCTGCGGCAGGTTGGTGGTGTCGGACTGGATGAACAGCTTGCCATTGCCGTCGGCGAGCACGAAGGCGGTATGCCCCGGCGTGTGGCCGGCCGCGTCCACGGCGGTGAGGCCGGGGGCGATTTCCTTGTCCCACTCGTAACGGGTGACCCGGCTGTCGATGTCCTTGAACACCCGGCGGGCATTCTTGAAGCCGCCCTGAAGCCCTTCCGCGGCGCGGCTCATTTCGCCGTCATCCATCCAGTAGGCCCACTCGGCGGCCGGCACCAGGATCTCCGCATTGGGGAAGGCCAAAGCTCCATCCTCGGCGCGCAGGCCGTTGATGTGGTCGGCGTGGAAATGGGAGATCACCACCGTGTCGATGTCGGCCGGCTTCACCCCGGCCCAGGCGAGATTGGCGGGAAGCTTGCCCACGCTCGCATTGCCGCCCTGCGGGCCGTTGCCGGTGTCGATGAGCACCAGCTTGCCGCCGGTCTTCAGCAGCAGCGGGTTGAACTGGATCGACATCGTGTCCTTGGGCATGAAAGCGGCTTCGAGCGCGGTGTTCACCTCCTCGCGGCTGGCATTCTTCACGAAGCCCTCCGGCAGCGGGAAGGTGCGCACGCCATCATTCACCGCCGTGACCTCGATGCCGCCGATCTTGTAGCGATAAAGGCTCGGCACCTGCTGGCCCGAACCGGTCTGGGCCTCGGCCGAGCTGGAGGCGAGAACACCGGAAAGGAGCGGCAGGGCGGTGGCAAGCGCCGGCAGTGCGGCGGCGCCAGCGAGAATGTTGCGGCGTGAGAATTGCGTCATCGCGGGCTCCATGGGCTGAAGGCCGGCCCCATGGGGGACCGGCGCGCGCAGGCTAGTGGCGCAAGGTCAGCCGGTCACCGCGCCGCGCTTCACGTTCGGGTGAGAGCCGCCCTAGAAGTGGTATTTGTAGCCGACGCCGATCTCGTTGTCCGAGACCTTTCCGTCGGACCACTCGCGGGTGAAGCCGACGGAAACGGAATTGGCGTCGTTGATCTTGAAGCCGAGCGCGGTGCCCACCGCCGGGGTATCGAAATCGTAGCTGGTGTCGAAGGCGTTGCGGTAGCGCAGGTTGACGATGGACCAGGTTACGATCGGCGTGAGCTTCCAGTCCGCCGAGGCGGTGAGCGAGTAGTAGACGAAGTCTGAGGCATTGCTGCGCACATTCGAGCCCAGCCACGCCATGCCGACGAGCGAAAACGCATCCGACAGCGCGTATTTGTAGCCAAGCCCGGCTTCGGACTTCAGGTCCCACGCGGTGGTGTGGCTGAGGTCGTAATATTTCACCGTGGCCCCGAGCAGCACGTTGTTGTCGAAGCTGTGCCGGTAGCTGACGCTGGTGACCGTGGACTTGCTGGCGTTGAAGTCATTCGGCTCGCGCTGGGTGGTGAGCGAGATGCCGATCTCGTTGCTGCCGGCGCGCGCCGGCTGCCCGGCAAACGTGACGAGGGTGGAAAGGCTGGCGAAGGCGGCAATCGCTGCCGCGTACCATGCAGATTTCATCGGGCCGAACCTCCGAGGGCATCTTCGCCGGCCGCGCCGCCTGTCGGCCGATGGGCCGCCGGCGACACGGATCGACGCTCGCCATCAGCGAGCCGGCTTGCGCCTGAGCAGCACATAGGCCGTCGCGGCAAGCAATGTCACCACGACGAAGATCACGCCCACAACATTGATGACTGGCGACAGGCCGAAACGCATGCGCGAGGCGATCTCGGTCACCAGTGTCCACTCGCCGCCAATGGCGAAGACGGTGGTATTGTAGTTCTCGAAGGATTGCAGGAACGCGACGACGGCGGCGGTGAAGCAGGTCGGTGCGAGGAAGGGCAGGGTGATCCGCCGGAACACCATGACATGGCTGGCGCCAAGGTCGAGCGCGGCCTCTTCCAGCGTGCGATCCTGGCGTTGCAGGCGGGCGAGGAAGAGCAGCATCGCGTAGGAGGCGATGAAGCTCGACTGCGCCATCACCGCCACGAACAGCCCGCCCGACACGCCGAATTCGCGCCAGAAAATGAGGCTGGAAATGCCGAGGATGATGCCCGGCGTCAGCACCGGCGAAACCAGCACCGAATAGAGCACCGTGCCCGAGTGCTGGCCCAGCCGGGTGAGGATGAGCGCGCCCGAAAGGCCCGCCGGGATCGACACCACGATCACCCCGGCCGCGACCATGATCGAGTTCAGCAGCCCCTGCAGCAGGCGCTGGTCATGGGCGAGGGCGACGAACCACTCCAGCGTGAACCCCTTCCACTGGGTGACGGAGGGGTAGTCGTAGGAATTGAACGCCGCCGCCGACATCACCGCCAGCGGCAGGAAGAGATAGAGCACGAACAGCCCGATATAGATGTTGAGCACGAGCTGGGCGGCGCGGCTGTCGGCGGCGGAAGCGCTCATTTCGCAATATCCCGCAGTCCGACGCCGAACAGGCGCATCATGATGAGGATGAAGGCGGTGCAGACCACAAGCAGCGAGACCGCGTAGGCCGAGCCCATGTTCCAGTTGTTGCTCTCGTAGAACTGGCGATAGACCAGCTGGGAGAACCAGTCCCCGCCCTGTCCGCGCGTCATGATCGCGGGCACCGAGTAGGAGCCGGCGGACAGCATGAAGGTCATGATGCAGCCGACCGCGATGCCCGGCTTGGCGTGCGGGATGATGACCCGGCGATGAATCCGCGCGGTGGACGCGCCGAGGTCGCGGGCGGCCTCGATCTGGTTGCGGTCCAGCGTCTCCAGCGTGTTCACCATCGGGAACACCATGAACAGGACATAGGTGTAGATCATCGCCAGGAAGACGGCGGAGGGGTTTTCCAGGAAGGGAATCCAGCCGCGATTGTCGAGGTCGACGATGCCGAGCCAGCCCAGCACGCCGTTGATGACGCCGCGATAGTCGAGAATCATCAGCCAGGCATAGACGCGCAGCAACTCGTTGATCGCGTAGGGCACGATCAGGCACACGGTGAGGATGATCGCCTTGCGCGGGCCCGACGCCAGCGCCACCACATAGGCCACCGGATAGCAGACGATGAGCGCCAGCGCCGTCACCATCAACGCGTACATGATGGTGCGCGCGAAGATGTAGAGGTGGAGCGAGCTCATGCGGGTGAAGTTGGACAGGCCATAACGGCGCGGCGGGTCCTTCTCCTGCGCCTCCAGCGTGGTGACCTCGGCCTGCTTGGTCGCCAGCTGGGCATCAAGCGCGGCCTGCTTCGCCGGGTCGGTGGCGTTGCCGCGATCGAGCTCCAGGATCGAGATGTCGTTGTAGAGCCGGTCGATGGTGAGCGAGACCTCGCCCGCCGATTCCTTCCACCACAGCGCCTGCTGCAGCATCGCGCCGAGCGGCACCAGAATCAGCGCCAGGATCCACAGCACGGTGATGGCGATGATGAGCGCGGCCAGCGGCCGGCCATAGGCACGCGAGATGCCTCCCAGGAACCGGCTAGCCATTGGCGAGTGCCCCCTTGGGAAAGACCAGCGCGTCCTGCCGGCTGAAGGAGAGCGTCAGCATTTCCGGCAGCGCGCGCGCGGTCGGCCCGTTGGGCACGGTGACGGTGAGCGGCTGGTCGCCGGCGGCGCAGACCAGATTGACCGAGGGGCCTTCGAGATTGCGGGCCACCAGACGCGCGGTGATCGTGTTGTCGCCCGCGCCGGCAAGCTCGATACGCTCGGGCCGCACCAGCATCAGCGCCTCATCCCCGATGGCGAGCGGGCCGCGTGCGCGCCCGTTGAAGCGCCCGATCGGGGTGTCGACCACGGCCTGGCCGTCGGAGAGCGAGGCGACCTTGCCGTGCATCACATTCTGTTCGCCGACGAAGGTGGCGACGAAGGGCGTGGCGGGGTCGGCATAGAGCGCATCAGCCTCGGCGACCTGCTCCAGCCGGCCGCGGCTCATCACCGCCACGCGGTCGGACATGGCGAGCGCCTCGCCCTGGTCGTGGGTGATGTAGATGAAGGTGATGCCGACCCGGCGCTGGATCGCGCGCAATTCGGCACGCATGTGCTGGCGCAGCTTGAGGTCGAGCGCGGAGAGCGGCTCGTCGAGCAGCAGCACGGAGGGCTCCACCGCGAGCGCCCGCGCAATGGCGACGCGCTGGCGCTGGCCGCCGGAAAGGTCGGCCGGCTTCTTGTCGCCGAAGCCTCCCAGCGCGACGAGATCCAGCAGTTCCTGCGCCCGGCGCAGCCGCTCGGCCTTGCCCACGCCGCGCGCTTCCAGCCCGAAGGCGACGTTTTCCGCCACGCTCATCAGCGGGAACAGCGCGAGGTTCTGGAAGATCAGCGCGGTGGGACGCTCGTTCGGACCTTTGCCGACCATATCCTCCCCACCGATCAGCACACGGCCTTCTGTGGGCTCGATGAAGCCGGAAACCGTGCGCAGGAGGGTGGTCTTGCCGCAGCCGGACGGTCCGAGGATGGAGAAGAACTCGCCGGCATGGATCGACAGGTCGGTGGGGTGCACCGCCGTGGCGTCCCCGAAGCGGATCGAGACTTTGTCGAGACGGACGTCCTTGCCGCGCATGAGATCGCCATCGGCACCGTGTGGGGCGTCAAGGCCGGGCGGGTCCCGGCCGTCCACGTTCTCGGGGGCCATCCGAGCTGGCGTGGATCCCCGGGACACGCCCGGGGATGACGTTTCGTGGAGACGACGCCGATCAGGCGTTGGTGAGCTTCTCGACGTACTCGCCGCGCAGCTTGGCGTAGAAGTCCGTCTGCATCGGCCACCAGAACAGGTTGTCGATGGTGTCGCCCGGATAGGCGGCCTCGAAGGCGGCGCGGGCGTCGTCGGAGAGGAACTGCGACGCGCCCTTGGCGCAGGAGTTGTAGCCGGTGGTGTTGGAGAAACGGGCACCGACCTCGGGCTGGTAGAGGAAGTTCGCCAGCGCATAGGCCTGCTCGACATTGGCCGCACCCGACGGGATGGCGAGAGTGTCGGTCCAGGCCAGGCCGCCTTCCTTGGGCATGCCGTAGCTCCACTTCTTGTCCACGTTGCGGTGGAGAAGAATGCCGGTGGTGTCCCAGGTCTGGCCGATGGTGCAGCCCGCGTCGGTGAACGCGGCGGTCGCCTCGGTGGCGTTGTTCCAGAACGCGCCGATGTCGGCCTTGTGCTCGACGATGAACTTCAGCACGCCCTCGAAGACGCGGCGGCTCTCGGCTTCCGACTTGTAGAGGTCAAGGCCACGGTTGGAGGGCACCGTGCCATTGGCGTCGAGATAGAGCGCGACGCCGTTGAAGACCGACTTCTGGCGGATGGCGGTCTGTTTCGGGTTACCCGGCAGCCACATGTCGCCATAGGAGATTTCGCCGGACTTTTTGCCGGGGAACTTGGTCGAATCCCAGGTCACGCCCTCGGTGCCCCAGTCGAAGGGAACCAGATAGCGCTTGCCGCGATGGGCGGCGCCGAGGGTCAGCGAGTTGCGGTAGATCGAGGCGATGACCTGATCGGCCTTGAACTTCGACTCGTCGATCGGCTGAAGCAGGTTGTCCTTGTAGTAGTTCGGGCCGGTATCGACCGAGGGGAACAGCAGGTCGAAGCCCTTGCCGCCGGCGGCGCGGAGCTTGTTCTCGGCTTCCTCGTTCGACCCGTAGGTCGACAGGTTCACCTTGACGCCGGTGGCGTTGGTGAAGTCGGCGAGGAGCGTGTTCTTGTCGAAATAATCACCCCACGCATAGACATCGACCGAGCCGGAGCTGGCGAGCGCGTCATGGGCGCGCAGCACAGCCGGAGCCGCCAGCACGAAGGCGCTGGCCTTCATCAGGTCGCGACGGGAAAAACGTGTCATCAGAACCTCCCTATGCCCCTGGGGGCGGAACTGCGACCGCTCTATTCAGGGGCGATGAACGGACGATGACACGAGGTGGGAGGCGCTCAAAGCGCCGTGGGCCTGTGGACGGATGCGGGTCGCAAACCGACAAGATTTATGTCGCTTTTATACAACGATTACGCAGCTGATCCGTCGGGGGTGTGTGGATAGGGTGCGACAATCTGTCATGGTCGGCGGCGCTGGCGTCCTGGCGGCGCTGGCCTAGATTGCCGCTACCCGTTGATCCGGGCCCCTCTGACGCGAGCCGAGCCGGCGTTCGCGTGATGTCGGATCGCTTCTCCGATGTCGCGCCGGCTGGAGTCGTGTCCGCTCATGAAGCGTTTTATCCTGTTGTCTGGATGTTGTTGCCCACGTCGTGCGTCAATGCACGGCGCGCGCAATGTCGCGTCGAATCGGGGGGAGTGATCCGGTGGAGTATCTGATGGAACTTGCCGCCAGCCCGGCGGCATGGGCGGCACTTGTCACGCTGATCGCGATGGAAGTCGTTCTCGGCATCGACAACCTGCTGTTCATCTCGATCCTGACCAACAAACTGCCTGGAGATATCCGCCCGCGTGCGCGCAGGATCGGCATCGGTCTGGCGCTGATCATGCGGCTGGGCCTGCTGAGCATGGTGGCGATCATCGTGCAGCTCACCGAGCCGGTGTTCACCGTGTTCGACCAGCCCTTCTCCTGGCGCGACATCATCCTGATCACCGGTGGCCTGTTCCTGGTGTGGAAGGCGACCAAGGAGATCCACCACACCATGGCGCCACCCGACGAGCAGCATGAGATGGAGGGCGGGAGCCTGCAGATGGGCTTCAGTGCCGCCATCGTGCAGATCCTGATCCTGGATCTGGTGTTCTCGGTCGACAGCATCATCACCGCCGTAGGCATGACCGACCACATCCCGATCATGGTGATCGCGGTCATCGTGGCGGTGCTGACCATGCTGTTCGCGGCCGGGCCGCTGGCGAACTTCATCGCCCGCAACCCGTCCATCGTGATGCTGGCCCTCGGGTTCCTGCTGCTGATCGGCACCACGCTGATCGCGGAAGGCTTCGGCGCCCACGTCTCCAAGGGCTACATCTACACCGCGATGGCGTTCTCGGCCGGCGTGGAGGGGCTGAACATGCTCCACCGCCGCCGACAGAAGGCCTGACGCCTCTTCCCGCGAGCCGGCGGCGTGTTCCTGCGCAAGGACATGCCGCCGGCCAGTGCTATGATGGCGGCTCCATTCCGAGGAGTAGCGAGCATGGCCGAGGAGAACGACACGGCGGGTGGCGAGGCAACGCCGCTTCCCGCCAACAGCAAGCTGACCACGACCAAACAGCGCTGGGCCCGCGAGGGCAAATTCCTCACCGGGCGCGTGACCCGCGAGGAGGGCGAGCGCCTGCCGCCGGGCCAGCACCTGGTGCGCGACTGGCCGGTGCTCGACCTCGGCCCGCAGCCGCGCGTTCCGCTGGAGACCTGGCGGCTCGACGTGACCGGTGCGGTGGAGAACCCGGTGTCATGGGACTGGGCGGTCTTCAGTGCGCAGAAGCAGACGCACGAAGTGACCGACATCCACTGCGTCACCACCTGGTCGCGCTACGACAATGGCTGGGACGGGGTGACGACGCGGGACCTTTTGGACATCGTGATGCCTCGCCCCGAGGCATCCCACGTGATGCTGCATTCCTACGACGGCTACACCACCAATCTCGCGCTGGAGGATTTCGCCGCCGAGGACGCGCTGCTGGTGCACAGCTGGGAAGGGCGGCCGCTCACCGTCGAGCACGGCGGTCCGGTGCGGCTGGTGGTGCCGCATCTCTATTTCTGGAAGAGCGCCAAGTGGCTCAAGCAGATCGAGTTCCGCACCAGCGACAGGCGGGGCTTCTGGGAAGAGCGGGGCTACCACAACCACGCGGATCCCTGGAAGGAACAGCGCTATTCCGACGAGGAATGAGCCGCCGAGGAATGAGCCGCGATGCGCCTCGCTGCCAGGGGCCTTGCTGCCGGGAGGCGTTGCCGACATGAAAACGGCCGGGCTGTGGGGCCCGGCCGTTCTTGTTCTGGGTCTGCGTGGCCGGTCAGCGCGGCCGGCTGGTGCCGGGGCGGAGGAACGCGGGGGCACGCGACGGCTCGGCAGCGCCCGCGGTCTTGCGCAGCGTGCCCGCCGGCGGGGACATCATCGACGACGACAGCGATCCGGCGCCATAGGAGCCGCCCACCGTATAGGACGCGGTGACCGGCTTGGCGCTCGATCCGGTGCTGGTTGCCGAGGCCAGCTTTGACGACAGGGTCTGCCGGCCGGAAGCCGCGCTCGCCGAGGCCACGCTGGCCGACGCCATTGCCGTGACCGGCTGCGCGGGTGTGGGGTTGTAGGCGCGTGTGCTGCGGGACGCGGCGGGCTGGGCCATTCCCGGGATCGGGCCCTTGGCAAGCTGCGCGGTACGGGGCAGGTCGGCGGCGACGGCGGACGCCCGCTTGGGCCCCGCGCTCGACAGTTCGCGGCGCAGCTTGGCCCAGGTCTCGGCGAGCGCGGAGGGGTCCCAGCCGGGCTCCTTCTCGTCGATTTCCCACTTTTCCAGAGTCTCCGCCGTGGCGACGCCGGAATCGACGCGCGGGCGGGGCTCAGGAGAATGGGCGGCGGCCTGCTGTTCGGGGGGAAGTGCGCCGACGGCCGCAGCCTCACCGGCGGCCACAGCAGCCTGTGCCGGAGCGGCTTGAGCCGGAGCGGCTTGGGCCTGAGCCGCAGGCACGGCCACCGCCTGAGCGGCGAGCGCCATGGTCTGTGCCGTGACCGGCACGTTCCACTTGCCGGTCTCCCACTCGTTGATCGCCCACATCACCGCGGCGCCAAGTCCGGCGCCGGCGCAGATGTCAGTAATCCTGACACCCGGCACGATGGAAAGATACAACGCGCATAAGACTGCAACGCCGACATAGCACGCCGGTGCACGCCACTTTGCCTGCATGTCCAGATCCCCCAGGAAATTTGAATCAACATAACTGATTCGTGGGAATCTCAGTGCCTTACGCGAAAGAAATAATGCGGAGTCTCCATCGGGTCGGCTCCGGGGCCCGTAGGGTGGGGGAACCGGAAGGCGGGATGCGCGTTTGAACTGATTAGCCGTTTGAAACTGGCCGTGAAAGGCGCTCAAAATGGTTATGCTCTGGCTCGTCGCGCTGTGCCTGTGCGCTGTCGCTGTTCTTACGGTGATCGGGCGTGCCCGCAGCGCTCCCGCCCCGGGCGGATGGGTGGGAATAGCCGCCGTGATCCTTCTCGCTCTCTGGCTTGCCGATATTGGAGGCGGGACATTCCTGCGGCCGCCATCGCCCGTGCTCGACACCCTGCCGCCTTCGGCGGCTCTGGAACCGCCCCAGCTGTTCGGAACCGATGCCGGGACCTCCGCGCAGAGTGGCTGGGGGCGTGTCGCCGCGCCGATCTGACGTCGATCGAAGGCACGTCGGTCGGGGCGCGGCCGACCTGACACGCGTGTGCGGACTGGCTGACCGGGAAGGATCTATGGATCCGGGAAGGGCGGTGGCGTCGCCGCGGGTCCGCGGCCTGGATCGAACCGGACGCAGTTCCGCCCTGACCGCTTGGCTTCGTAGAGCGCGTTGTCAGCGCATTGCAGCAGGTCTTCGATCACGCCGCCCGGCCACGCGCAGGCGCCGCCGATGCTGACGGAGACCGGATGGCTCCCTAGCGGTCCTGACACCGGGGCCGCCGCGATGACGGCGCGCAGACGCTCGGCCACCGCCGCTGCGCAGGCGGCGTCCTCCCCCGGTAGCAGCACGGCGAACTCCTCGCCGCCCAGCCGTGCCAGAACATCCCCCTCCCGCAGCGCGCCGCGGCAGCGAGTGGCCACCTCCACCAGCACCTGATCGCCGAAGCCATGGCCGAACCGGTCGTTGACCTGTTTGAAGTGATCGATGTCCAAAACCAGCGCGGCGAAGGGCAGGTTGCTGCGTATCAGATGGGTCGCGTGCTGAAGGAAGCTGCGCCGGTTCAGGACGCCGGTCAGGGCGTCCGTATCGGCGAGGATCCGCAGATCGGCGGCCAGCTGGTGGCGATGGGTGACATCGAAATAGGAGTGGACGCGGTAGCCGCTGATACGAAAACTGTGAAACTGCACCATCTTGTTGGTGCCGCTGCCGCTGCGGATCTCGAATTCCGATGCCGAGATGGTGCCGTCGCCGGCGGCGGCATTGGCAAGCGTGTCGGCCCAGTCCCTCCGGGCTTCCTCGCGCACGACCGGGTCCGGGTAGAGCTTGTTCCACCAGTCGTCGAGCGCGGCGATCTCGTCGAGGCGATATTCGAAGATGTCGGCGAAGCCGTCATTGACGAAGACGCCCACGTCATTTTCGTCTTCGATGAGAAGCGCGACCGGCAGCCGCTCCAGTATGGCGGGCAGGAGCCGGACCCATTCGTCGTTGCCTGCGGCGCCGCCACCTCCGGTGCCGGCGTGCCCGGCCGCGTGGGGAACCTCCGATTGATCGGCCTCGGATGGCACCGGCGCGGCCTCGTCCCCGGGAATGAGGGTCAGCGCCCAGATCGCATCGCCGCCGTCCTGCCCCGGGTCCACTCTCCGTGCGCCGACCTTGAGCGGGCGTGTCTCGCCTTGGAGGGTGCATCTCAGCGCGATTGCTCGCGGGGCCGGCGGCGTGTCGGGCTGCAAGAGAGCCTCGAGCGCGTGGGCCGCCTCTCCCAGCAGGGCCGTCAGTTCCAACGGCAGCGCATCCTGCCCGCGCCCGAACAGTTCCGCCGCCAGGGGGTTCATCGCCACGACCGTGCCCGCGCGCGCCGCCAGCATCGGCACCGCGACATGTGAAAGCCAGTGGAGTGCGGCAGGGTCGGGCATGGGCGGTGGAGCGCGGTTCATGTCGAGGGCAGGGTATGAACGTGCCAGGCAGCCGGCCGAAGCCTTCTTTCGGCGCTGACCAGCCATCAAACATAAGGCCGAATCGGGCGAGATCGAGCCTGTCCGTGCATGCCAGGGGTGCTGTGTGCCGAGGGCGGCCTTTGAGCCGTCTTCCTACGTGCGTCGGGTGTTTCGCCGACCGCGGGCATGGCCTCGATGCCGGAGGTCTTTCGCGCCGCTCTCGGGCACGCGCGTCGGTCTCAAATGTGAAGCCAAGAGGCCGGCAGGACGGATCTGTTGTCGAGTGGGAAATGGTGCCGGCGGAGAGGATCGAACTCCCGACCTTCGGTTTACAAAACCGCTGCACTACCGCTGTGCTACGCCGGCTTCCGGGCACCGCAGAGAAGGTGCCGGTCTGATAGTCGCCCCGACCACGCTTGAAACTAAGCGCTGGGCCGGGTTCGTTCGGCTCGCTCTCGCGCCCTCCGGCGCCTTGAGGGAACCGGGTCGAGCGCGGCCCCGGACGCCGGTCACGTGCCTCGGCGAGGAACGCGGCGCCGGCCAGGGGAGGCGAGGCACGGCCGGGCAGCCTGAGTTCAGGCCGCCGACCAAGCCCTAATCCACCAAGTCCGGGCGAGGGTCAAGGCGGTTCCAGCGCCACGGGCGAGGGCGGGGTGCTGGAACGGGGCGGCGCACGCCCCGACAGGGGCGGTCCAACGGCCGATCTGAAGCCCCGCGCCCGCCAGGGAAGGCCATCTGCCCTTGGCGGAACGCCCAGCGGCGTGTCGCGGCCACCGCGTCGGTCATCATCCGTTCGAATCGCTGCGACGGCGTGCGGCAGCTCATCCGGCTCATCATGCGGGGAGAAGTCGGCGCGGGTGCCGCGTATCTCCGGCTGTGCGTTGATGCGGTTGCGGTCGGCCGTGGCGGACACCGCCATTGCCGGCGGTGTCGAAGCTCGGAAGGTGCGCCGCGAGGGGCGCGGCGATGAACGTGCCGATCGAACGACGCAACACGGAACGGCGCTCCGAGAGAATTCCCTATGGTTACGTTCATGGCCCCCACCGGTGATTTCAGTATGAGGGCGGCATTCATTGATCCTTCACATGGTGAGACCGAGCTGGAGTGGCGGTAGAATCGTGGATTCAACGATTGCGCCAAGGCTCCGCATCTGCGAGACGAGTCAGCGGGGAGATGTTGCTGTTTCTGTCAGCCTATCTTCCCTTCCGGCGGCGTCGCTGCCGGTCATGATTCAACCTCTCGGGAGGCGGGAAGAGATGAAGGGAACGTTTCTAGCGCTCGGCGCTCTGTTGCTGGCCGGTATGGCTGGCCCGGCGTCAGCTCAGACCATGAGCTATGGTCAGGCGGGCGCGCTTATTGCCAAGAGCTGTGGTCCCTCGATCGAGCGCTTCTGCTCGAAGGACAATATTGGCACCGGTACGGTGCAGCAGTGCCTGCAGGCCAACCAGGACAAGGTGCCGAAGCAGTGCTTCGACGACTTCGCCGCGGTGCAGGCTTCGATCGCCAAGCGCGTAGCTGCCCAGCAGGGCGCGTGGAAGGCATGCGCTGCCAGCGCTCAGCAGTTCTGCTCCGGCGTCCAGCCGGGTGACGCGAATCTGCTCGATTGCCTCCTCGCCTCGTCAAAGGTCGTGCGCCCCGCCTGCCAGCAGACGCTGGTCGACGCCGGCTGGGCCAATTGACGAACACGGCAACGCTCAGGGGATAGAGACAGAACATGACCCGCTTTACCCGCCTCTTCGGGGGGCTTGCCCTCGCCGCAGTGCTCGCCGCGCCGCTGGCCACCAGCGCCAGCGCCCAGACCGAAATGACTGACACTCAGATCATGAAGGGTCTTTCGGGCGTCACCAATGACGATCCCAGCCTGACTGTCGAACTGCTCCGCAAGATGGCGCAGGACGCGGTGGCGGCCAACCAGCCGCTTTCGCTCAACAAGTCCGAGATCGCCAAGAAGCTCGACAAGCTGGCGCAGATCACGGTGCAGATCCAGTTCGCGCTGAACTCCTCGATCATTCGTCCGGAGTCCTACGCCACGCTGGGTTCCATCGCTGACGCGATGCATCACCCGATCCTGTGGAACTACAAGTTCGTGGTGGTCGGCAACACCGACGCCACCGGCACGCGCGCCTACAATCTGAAGCTCAGCCAGGAGCGCGCCGACGCCATCGTGCAGGCCCTGGTCACGCTGTTCCGCGTGTCGCCGGACCGCCTGCAGGCGCTGGGCCTCGGCCAGGAGGCGCTGCAGGTGCCTTCCAAGCCGGATGACCCGATCAACCGTCGGGTGCAGATCTTCAACATCGGCACCGTTGCGCCGATGCCGAAGGCGACGCTGAACCCGCAGTGATATCCGGGCGGCGTTGCCGCCCATATCGTGCTAGCAGGGCCGGCCGGTGCCATGTGCATCGGTCGGCCTTTCTTTTTCCAACGAAGAGTTTCCGCAGATGAGCATCAAGAGAATCGAGATCGGGCCCCGCATGAGCCAGGCCGTGGTGCACGGCTCCGTGGTCTACCTCGCCGGGCAGGTCGCGCTCGGCGAGAGCGTGGGTGCCCAGACCAAGGCCGTGCTGGCGCAGATCGACGCGCTGCTGGCGGCGGCCGGCACCGACAAGAGCAAGCTGCTCACCACCACCATCTATCTCGCCGACATGGCCACCTTTGGCGAGATGAACGCGGCGTGGGACGGCTGGGTCGCCGCCGGCAACACGCCCGCCCGCGCCACGGTGGAAGCCGCGCTGGCGACGCCGGACTACAAGGTCGAGATCGTCGTCACCGCCGCGCTCTGAACGGCGCCGCGCTCTTCACGGCAACGCGGGACACCAACGCACGCCGACAACAAAACGGCCCCGTCTCGCGACGGGGCCGTTCTGCGTTTCAGGCGACCCGCCGGCGCGCGGCGGGTCCTTATAGGCAAGAGAGGAGACCCGCCGAAAGCGGCGGGTCCCGTGGCTCAATGCCAGTTGTCGAGATCGCGGTTCTTGGTTTCCGGCAGGAACAGCAGACCCACGACCACCGTCATCAGGGCGATGATGATCGGGTACCAGAGGCCGGAGAAGATGTTGCCCGAGGCCGCCACGATGGCGAAGGCGGTGGGCGGCAGGAAGCCACCGAACCAGCCATTGCCGATGTGGTAGGGCAGGGACATGCCGGTGTAGCGGATGCGGGTCGGGAACAGTTCGACCAGCAGCGCGGCGATCGGGCCGTACACCATAGTGACATAGAGCACGAGGATGAAGAGCAGTCCGATGATCGACAGCGAGCGCTCGTTCGACAGCACCTGGCTGATGGAGGGCGCCGTGAGGATCGAGGTGTCGCCCTTCACGGGGTACCCGGCCGCCTGGGCGGCGGCAACGACAGAGGCCCCGGTCTTGTCGGTGTCGGGAATGGCGACATCGGTGCCGTTGACGGTCACGCTGATCGGCGCGCCGGCTTCAGCGGGGGTGAGCTTGTAGTGCATGGCGTTGGTCGCCAGCGTGCGGCGGAAGACGTCGCAGGGCCGGGTGAACACGCGCACGCCCACCGGGTCGAACAGGGTGCCGCAGCTCGCCGGATCGGCCTTGATGTCGATCGTGACGCTCTCCGTCGCGCTCATCAGCTTCGGATTGGCGATGCGGGCGATGTTCTCGAACAGCGGGAAGTAGGTCGCCGCCGCAATCAGGCAGCCGGCGATCAGGATCGGCTTGCGGCCGATCTTGTCCGACATCCAGCCGAACAAGATGAAGAACGGTGTGCCGATGAGCAGGCTGGCGGCGATCATCAGATTCGCCGTCGTGCCGTCGACCTTCAGCGTCTGCGTCAGGAAGAACAGGGCATAGAACTGGCCCGTGTACCAGACGACGGCCTGGCCGGCGGTGCCGCCGAACAGCGCGATGAGCGCGATCTTGGCATTCGACCAGCGGCCGAACGCCTCGGTGAGCGGCGCCTTGGAGCGGCTGCCCTCCGCCTTCATCTTCTGGAAGGCGGGAGATTCGTTCAGCTGCAGGCGGATCCAGATCGAGAAACCGAGCAGGATGATCGACAGCAGGAACGGAACGCGCCAGCCCCAGGCCGCGAAGGATTCCGGCGACATGGAAAGACGAAGGGTCAGAATGACCAGCAGCGAGAGGAACAGGCCGACCGTCGCGGTGGTCTGGATCCACGAGGTGTAGAAGCCGCGCCGGCCATGGGGCGAGTGCTCGGCGACATAGGTCGCCGCGCCGCCATATTCGCCGCCGAGCGCAAGGCCCTGCAGCAGACGACAGGCGATGAAGATCACCGGCGCGGCGTAGCCGATCGCGTCATAGCTGGGCAGCAGGCCGACCAGGAAGGTCGAGATGCCCATGAGCGTCATGGTGACGAGGAAGGTGTATTTGCGTCCGATCAGATCGCCGAGACGACCGAAGAAGAGCGCACCGAAGGGGCGCACCGCGAAGCCGGCGGCAAAGCCGAACAGCACGAAGATGAACTTCGCCGTGTCATTGGTGCCCGGCACGAAGGTGGCGGCGATGTTGGCGGCAAGCGAACCGGCCAGGTAGAAATCGTACCATTCGAAGACCGTGCCGGCAGAGGAGGCTATGATAACCTTCCTCTCTTCCTTCGTCATAGGCCCTGCCTTGGCGCGGGCCGTAGTTGAAACGCTCATATCCGTTCCCTTCCCCAGTGATAAGTCGCGCAAAATTCCAGCCGCGCATCGCAGGACGCACGCCAACACTCGAGCTTCGGTGTCGAAACCCGTTTTTTATCTTGATCGAGTTTGGGGGTTCCAATGGGGAACACCGTCCGCTCGGGCTGTTTCCTCCCGGAGGTGGTCCGCGGCAAGTCTAGCGGCGGCCTTCCCCGGTCAACAGGCGCGCGCAATTCTTTGATTCCGTCGCTGCCTCAAAGGAAAGCTTGACGAAAACAGGGGGTCTTGACGATTGGCAATTGGTCGTAACCGGATCGGCGAAGATCTCGCCGCGAGGCGGGGCGCTTCAGCCCTGCCGGGCGATGGCCCGCCGCGCGATGTGCAGCGCCAGCACGGCCGCGTTCGACACGTTGAGGCTGACGATCGCGCCGGGAAGGTCGATACGCGCCAGCACGTTGCAAGTCTGCCGCGTGAGCTGGCGCAGGCCCTTGCCCTCCGCGCCGAGCACCAGCGCCAGCGGGGCGCGCAGCGCGGTGTCGGTCAGATCCGCCGCCCCCTCGCTGTCGAGCCCGACCACGAGCACGCCGTGGTCCTTCAATTCGTCCAGCGCGCGGGAAAGATTGCCGACGAAGCAGAACGGCACATGCTCCAGCCCGCCGCTCGCGCTCTTCGCCAGCACGCCGGTCGCCGCCGGGCTATGGCGCGCCGTGGTGACGATGGCTCCGACCTTCAGCGCCGCCGCCGAGCGCACGATGGCGCCGACATTGTGCGGATCGGTGATCTGGTCGAGCACCAGCAGAAGGTCGCAATGGGCGGCCTCCTTCAGCGTGAGCGAGGGCAGTGGATCGCATTCCAGCAGCAGGCCCTGGTGCACCGCATCCTTGTCCAGCAGCCGGTCGATCGCGCCGGGGCGTACGACTTCCGGCTCGACGGTCATCGGTACCGATTCGTCGGTGAGTCGCTTCAACGCATTCTCGGTCGCCATGAGCTTGCGCACACGACGCTGCGGATTGCGCAGCGCTTCGCTGACGCTGTGCCAGCCATAGAGAATGGCGACGTCTGCCGGCCACTCGCCGAAGGGGCGTCCGGCCGGACGCTCGCGCTCGCCATGGCGCGCGCCGGCACCGCCCGGACGAGGCGGGAAAGGGCGTTGCGGCCGATGGGAGGGCGTGCGGGGACGATCGTTCATGCCGCGCTTCTGTCACGGCCGGGAGCGATTGGCAATTTGCGTTTATGGCCCACGAGGTGTTCGTGGCGCGTCACCATCGGGGACAGCTTCCGGGAGCGGGGTTGACAGGCAAGGGGCGCCTCACCATAAAGCCGGCCGCACGGGAGAACGACTAACGCCTCCCGCGCGGTCCAGCCGGCGGCCCTTCGTGCCGGTTGCGACTGACTGACGTGCTCAAGTGACTTTAAAAAAGTGACTTTGGGGGAGTGTCCCGAGCGGCAAAGGGGGCGGACTGTAAATCCGCTGGCTATGCCTTCGTAGGTTCGAGTCCTACCTCCCCCACCACGTCCGCAGCTCTCGCTGCAGATCGCCTTCGCGGCTCGCCGCCTGCGGGTGTAGCTCAATGGTAGAGCAACAGCCTTCCAAGCTGATGACGAGGGTTCGATTCCCTTCACCCGCTCCAGCGGCCTTTCATACGACCTGATAAACGTTCCGCGCGTCGGCTCGACATCTTCCTGTCACGATGTGCGATCACCGCGTACCGACGACCGCCCGGAACGGGCATGGGGGCAGCTGCCGCCCACGCCGTGCCGGTGGTCGTCCAAACCGAATCTGTCCTTGCGGATTGGTGGGAAACCGCCTATCCACGCCCCCGATTTGCGGCCCCCGGACGTCGCTGAGGGAAGAGAGTTATGGCCAAAGAGAAATTCAACCGTTCGAAGCCCCACTGCAACATTGGGACGATTGGCCATGTTGACCATGGCAAGACGTCGCTGACGGCGGCGATCACGAAGGTTCTTGCGGAG
The DNA here is from genome assembly GCF_010669125.1 of Ancylobacter pratisalsi. Lineage (NCBI taxonomy): Bacteria > Pseudomonadati > Pseudomonadota > Alphaproteobacteria > Hyphomicrobiales > Xanthobacteraceae > Ancylobacter > Ancylobacter pratisalsi. Next base: position 135,208 of record NZ_CP048630.1, on the reverse strand, counting down.
ACGGGCGGCGCGACGTTTACGGCGTACGACCAGATCGACAAGGCGCCTGAAGAGAAGGCGCGTGGCATCACGATTTCGACGGCGCACGTCGAATACGAGACCGCGAACCGTCACTACGCGCACGTCGACTGCCCCGGCCACGCGGACTATGTGAAGAACATGATCACGGGCGCGGCGCAGATGGACGGCGCGATCCTGGTCGTGTCGGCGGCTGACGGCCCGATGCCGCAGACCCGCGAGCACATCCTTCTGGCGCGCCAGGTCGGCGTTCCGGCGCTGGTGGTGTTCCTGAACAAGTGCGACATGGTCGACGACGAAGAGCTTCTTGAGCTTGTCGAGCTTGAGGTTCGCGAGCTTCTGTCGAAGTACGACTTCCCGGGCGACGACATCCCGATCATCCGTGGCTCGGCGCTTGTGGCGCTGGAGAACGGGGATCCGGAGCTTGGCTCGAAGGCCGTTCTGAAGCTGATGGAAGCGGTTGATTCGTTCATCCCGCAGCCGGAGCGTCCGGTTGACCAGCCGTTCCTGATGCCGATCGAGGACGTGTTCTCGATCTCGGGTCGCGGCACGGTCGTGACGGGTCGCGTCGAGCGCGGCATCATCAAGGTCGGCGAGGAAGTCGAGATTGTCGGCATCCGCCCGACGACGAAGACGACGGTTACCGGCGTCGAGATGTTCCGCAAGCTTCTTGACCAGGGCCAGGCCGGCGACAATGTCGGCATTCTGGTTCGCGGCACGAAGCGTGAGGACGTGGAGCGTGGACAGGTCGTGTGCAAGCCGGGTTCGGTGAAGCCGCACACCAAGTTCAAGGCCGAGGCGTACATCCTGACGAAGGAAGAAGGCGGCCGTCATACGCCGTTCTTCACCAACTACCGTCCCCAGTTCTACTTCCGCACGACGGACGTGACGGGCATCGTGACGCTTCCCGAAGGCACCGAGATGGTGATGCCGGGCGACAACATCACGGTTGACGTTGCGCTGATCGTGCCGATCGCGATGGAAGAGAAGCTGCGCTTCGCTATCCGCGAAGGCGGCCGCACCGTCGGCGCCGGCGTCGTCGCCTCGATCATCGAGTGAGGGGCGGGGCCGGTAACGGTCCCTCCTGATCCTCTGACTTCCGGAAGGGAGCGCGCGTGTCGCGCTCCCTTTTGTTTTGGGCGGTTGCCTCGTGGGTGTCGGCACAGACGGGCACGCACGCTTAGCGTGTATCTTGAGGCGGTGCGCGCTTTCAGCGAAGCTCCCGACATGCTTCCTGCCGCGCGTCGCCTGATCCCGCTGTGCGTTGTGACCGGCCTTCTGCTGCTCACCGTGCCCGTGCACGCGGCCTGCCCGGCACGGCCGCCCTGCAAGGGGTGCGGCTGCAAGGGCGGACCTGGCTATCGCGGGCCGGATGGGAACTGCGTCAGCTTCAAGAACCTGTCCCGCGTCTGTGGAAACCCGCCGAAAACCCGCTGCCGGTTCGAGAACGCGCCCGGTACGGGCCTCAACCGCGACTGTGCGCTGGGCAAGTCACCGGCGGGCGCCAAGGGGGCCACCCCAGATTGAACGGCCTCAGCAATCGATTCTGTCCCCCCCCGGGTTCCGTGGAGTGGACGTCGGCGTAGGATGCGGGTGCGGGGAGGTGGCCAGTGACCGCCAGGACTTACAAACTGCTCGGCGGTGATGGGCGCGTCTACCAGAGCGAGGTGCCGGGTCTGCTGGGCGGGCATCGGCAGACGAAAGTCTACGGCCGGCTGGACTGCCCGGCCGCGCTGCGCGCGATTGCTCGCGGAGGCTATATCCCGCACCGGGTTTTCTTCGCGGACGAGGCAACGGCGATCGAGGCCGGGTATCGGCCCTGCGCGGCCTGTCTGCGCGAGACCTATCGCACGTGGCGCATCGCCAACCCCAAGGGCGGATGACGCGTCCTGGCCGGGCCGCGCCTCCCTGAGGGGCGACGGGCCCGCCGGCGCCGCGATCGATCGCGCCAGCTGATTCTCGCCCCATTCGATGAGAACGCACCCTGGGGCGCGCGACACCGGCGCTGCGCGTCGGGGGAAGGGCGCGAATCGCGGAGGGGCCTGTCCGGCGCGGCATGCCGGCCGCGTTGCGCGTCACGCGCTCCGGGCCGGCCTTGGCGGACCCGCGGGGAGGGCGCGTTCGCCGGCCGGGGCCAAGGATGTCAACTGACGCGCGCGGCTCCTCTTTACACGCGGCGCGCGGCCCACTACACACACGCGGCCGATGCGCCGGGGCGGTTTCAGCCACCCGGTGCGATCGTCCCCTGAAGCTGGTGGGCCGAGGCTCCCGCTTCGAGGTGCCGATCTAGGAGTGTAGCTCAACTGGTTAGAGCACCGGTCTCCAAAACCGGGGGTTGGGGGTTCGAGTCCCTCCACTCCTGCCACCCTTTTCCGGCGGGCGGCGGGCAAACTGAAGACGTCCTTTGACGCGAGGCGGTCTGACGGGCTATACGCCCGCTTCGTGCGTATGGACGATTGAAGATGCGGGAGCCTTTCCGGTTGCCGCACGGTTTTCCGCAGCTGCGTGATTTTCTCACGCAACAGAGGCATTTCGAGACGAGCATGGCGAAGACGAACCCGGTCGAGTTCTTTCAGCAGGTCCGCACGGAAGCCCGCAAGGTCAGCTGGCCGACCCGTCGCGAGACGCTGATCACCACCGCCATGGTCTTTGTCATGGTTGTACTGGCCTCGCTGTTCTTCCTGGTCGCGGATCAGATCCTGAGCTTCGTGATCGGCCAATTGCTTCAGATTGGTCGTTGAGGAGACACGCGATGCCTATGCGTTGGTACATCGTCCACGCCTATTCGAACTTCGAGAAGAAGGTCGCGGACTCCATCAAGGAACAGGCCGCCCAGCGCGGTGTCACCGACCTGTTCGAACAGGTGCTGGTGCCGACCGAGAAGGTCGTCGAGGTGCGCCGCGGCCGCAAGATCGATGCCGAGCGCAAGTTTTTCCCCGGCTACGTGCTGGTGAAGATGGACCTCACCGACGAGGCCTTCCACCTCATCAAGAACACACCGAAGGTCACCGGCTTCCTCGGTGCCGACAACAAGCCGATGCCGATCTCCGAGAAGGAGGCCATGCGCATCCTTCAGCAGGTGCAGGAAGGCATCGAGCGGCCGAAGCCCTCCATCACCTTCGAGGTTGGCGAGACGGTCAAGGTGGCCGACGGCCCCTTCGCCTCGTTCAATGGCATCGTGGAAGAAGTCGACGACGCCCGCTCGCGCCTCAAGGTCGCGGTGTCGATCTTCGGCCGCGCGACGCCGGTGGAGCTGGAATACGCGCAGGTCGAAAAGACCTGATCTCCCGCGGATCGACGGATGTGAAAAGGCGCGGTCTGGTCCGCGCCTTTTTCCGTTTTGGGACCGCGCGCGGCTGCCGGTGTCCGCGCGTTAGCGGGTTAACACCCGCGCAGGTCCCGCCCGGCCTATCCTCGCCCAGCCAAGAAGGCTGAAAACATGGGAGGATATGAAATGGCGGCCAAACGCATCCTTATGATCGCCGGTGACTATGTGGAAGATTACGAGCTTATGGTGCCCTACCAGGCGCTGCTCGCCGTCGGCCACACGGTGCACGCAGTGTGCCCGGACAAGAAGGCCGGCGACGCGATCGCCACCGCGATCCATGATTTCGAGGGCCAGCAGACCTATTCGGAAAAGCGCGGCCACAATTTCGCGCTGAACGCGACCTTCGCCGACATCGACCCCGCGCGCTACGACGCGCTGGTGATTCCCGGTGGGCGGGCGCCGGAATATCTGCGCATGAACGCGCGGGTGGTCGAAATCGTCCAGCACTTCTTCACCGCCAACAAGCCGGTTGCCGCGATCTGCCATGGCGCGCAGCTCCTGGCCGGGGCGCGCGTGCTGGAAGGGCGGACATGCTCGGCCTATCCCGCCTGCCGCGCCGAGGTGGAACTGGCCGGCGGCACCTATGCCGATATCGCCATCGATGCGGCAGTGACGGACGGCAATCTGGTCTCCGCGCCGGCATGGCCGGCACACCCGGCCTGGATCGGCCAGTTCCTCACCGTGCTCGGCACCTCCATCGCCCATGGCGAGGTGAAGACCGGCGTGCGCGAGGCGGCGTGACGCCAGCGCCCGAACCGGACGCCGCAGGCGGGGGTTCGCGTGCCGGGCGATCGGGGCTAGAATGCCGGCGGGGTGTGTGCAACCCCGCCGCCAAAGGAGGGGGCGATGTGCCAGCTCTTCATCGAGGCCGATCCGCACCTGTGGCAAACGCGCCTCAAATCCGTGCGTCTGCATGGGTTCTCGACCAGCGTTCGGCTTGAGAACCTGTACTGGCAGGTTCTGGAGGAAATCGCCCGTCGCGACGGCATGAGCTTGCCGCAACTGCTGGCCAAGCTTCACGAGGAACTGACCTTCGCCCATGGCGAGGTCGAGAACTTCGCCTCGTTTCTCAGAGTGTGCTGCGGGCGCTATCTCGCGCTGCAGCTCGAAGGCGACGTGCCGCGCGACCTGTCGACGCCGATTCGCAGCCTCGATGCCAATGCGATCCTGGCGCGGGAGGCCCGCCGCTCGCGGCGGCGCGAGGGACTGCCCTCGGTGGCCTGAGCGCCCGTTCGGGACACCACGAAATGCGCCCGCCCACATGATCGGGCAGGGCAGGGCTTTCCTTTTCCCCGGATTTGCTGTATCGCGGCGACCGCATCGAATGATGCACCCATACGCGGGAGGTGCGTCCGGTTCGCCAGCCGGGTCAAGCGTGCCGTAACCGCGATCCTCAATATGCACCGCCCGCGACGTCGCCGTCGCGACGGTGTGCTTTGGCGTTTGCGGCCGGCAGTCGCGACGTCGAGGAGTTCAGCATGGCGAAGAAAATCACCGGCTATGTGAAGCTGCAGGTGCCGGCCGGCTCGGCGAATCCCGCCCCGCCGATCGGCCCCGCGCTCGGCCAGCGCGGCCTCAACATCATGGAGTTCTGCAAGGCGTTCAACGCGCAGACCGCCCAGATGGAAAAGGGCATGCCCATTCCGGTTCTGATCACCGCGTATCAGGACCGCTCCTTCACCTTCGAGCTGAAGACCCCCCCGGTCTCTTACTTCCTGAAGAAGGCCGCCGGCCTTGAAACCAAGAAGAAGCCCGGTTCCGGTTCCAAGACCCCGGGCAAGGGCGGCTTTGTTGGCAAGGTCTCCGGCGAACAGCTCCGCGAGATCGCCGAGAAGAAGATGAAGGACCTCAACTGCGAGACGGTGGAAGCCGCGGTTCGCATGATCGAGGGCTCCGCCCGTTCGATGGGCCTCCAGGTGGTGGGTTGAGCTGATGGCAAAGATTTCCAAGCGTGTTCGCGCCGTCCGTGAGGGTGTTGATCCCACGAAGCTGTACGGCCTCGACGAGGCTCTGACGCTCCTCAAGGAGAAGGCCACCGCCAAGTTCGACGAGACCGTCGAAGTGGCGCTGAACCTCGGCGTCGACCCCCGCCATGCCGACCAGATGGTCCGTGGCGTGTGTCAGCTGCCGAACGGCTCGGGCCGTACCGTGCGCGTTGCCGTGTTCGCACGTGGCGCCAAGGCTGACGAAGCCCTGGCCGCGGGTGCCGACGTCGTGGGCGCCGAAGACCTGCTCGCGACCGTTCAGGGCGGCACGATCGAGTTCGATCGCTGCATCGCCACGCCGGACATGATGCCGCTGGTCGGCCGTCTGGGTAAGGTGCTCGGCCCGCGCGGCCTGATGCCGAACCCCAAGGTCGGCACGGTGACCATGGACGTGAAGGGTGCTGTCGAAGCCGCCAAGGGCGGCGCCGTCGAGTTCCGCGTCGAGAAGGCCGGCATCATCCACGCCGGCATCGGCAAGGTCTCGTTCCCGGCCGACAAGCTGGCTGAGAACATCCGCGCCTTCGCCGACGCGGTGGTCCGTGCCAAGCCGACCGGCGCCAAGGGCACCTATGTCCAGCGTATCGCCGTCTCCTCGACCATGGGCCCCGGCCTGAAGATCGAGCCGGGCACGGTACTGAGCGCGGGCTGAGGTCCTTCCGATGACAGCGGACCGCGGCCGACCTTCCAGAAGGGACGGTCGCGGCGCCGTGATCTCGAAGGGGTGGATTTGTCAAGCCCTGGGTGGTAGTAGGGGTGACAAATCCCAATCGACCCTCTATATGGGCGGTTTCGCCCCCGACGCGAGTCGGGTGCGGAGCCGATAAGATTCGAGGCTTTCTCCCGCGTAAAACCGGGTGAAGAGGCCGGTGGGGCTCGCCCTGCCGGCTAAAGTCCTGTCCGAGACTGCCGGTGCTGTCTATTCGAGGCAGCTTAATCCCACTTCGGGGCCAGCATAGACGGGGTACGACCGCAGTGATGGGTTCCGGCTTGCCGGGACTTGGATTTCGGCTCGAACCACCAGCGCCTTGGCCGGTTTTTCCGGTCCCAAGGGGGGCAGGATACTAACCGTCGCTTCTCCCTGTGGGAGGCGGCAAGGCGCAAACCCGGCGGGGAAGTCCTCTTCCTCGCCACCGGAGAGCAAGTGAAGTGGATCGAGCACAAAAAGAAGAGCTCGTCGCGTCGCTGGGAGAGGTGTTCAAGACCACCTCTGTCGTCGTCGTGGCCCACTATTCCGGCCTCACCGTCGCCCAGCTGTCGGCCCTGCGCCGTCAGATGCGTGCGGCTGGTGCGACCGTGAAGGTGGCAAAGAACCGCCTCGCCAAGATCGCTCTCGAAGGTTCGGACGTCGCACATGTCGGTTCCCTGCTGAAGGGTCCGACGATCATCGCTTATTCGAGCGATCCTGTTGCGGCGCCGAAGATTGCTGTCGACTTTGCCAAGGCTAACGACAAGTTCGTGATCCTGGGCGGAGCCTTCGGCAAGACGGCCCTTGACGTGGATGGTGTGAAGGCCCTGGCCACCATGCCCTCCCTTGATGAACTGCGTGCGAAGCTGGTTGGCCTCATTCAGGCCCCGGCGACCAAGATCGCCCAGCTCACCACCGCGCCGGCGGCGAAGCTCGCCCGCGTGTTTGGGGCCTATGCCAAAGAGAACGAAGCCGCGTGAGGCTTCCCGGTAATACTGGTTCGAACCGAAATCCAAGGACTTAAGTAAATGGCTGATCTGTCGAAGCTCGTTGACGAGCTGTCCAACCTGACCGTTCTCGAGGCTGCCGAGCTCGCGAAGCTCCTCGAAGAGAAGTGGGGCGTTTCCGCCGCGGCCGCCGTGGCCGTTGCCGCTGCCCCGGCCGGCGCTGCCGCTCCGGCTGCCGAAGAGCAGACCGAGTTCACCGTTGTCCTGGCTGCCGCCGGCGACAAGAAGATCGAGGTCATCAAGGAAGTCCGCGCCATCACCGGCCTGGGCCTCAAGGAAGCCAAGGATCTGGTCGAAGGCGCTCCCAAGCCCGTCAAGGAAGCCGTCACCAAGGACGAAGCCGAGAAGCTCAAGGCCCAGCTCGAGAAGGCTGGCGCCAAGGTCGAGCTCAAGTGAGCTTCTGATCGATGTGAGGCCGCCGGTACGCCGGCGGCCTCTGCCGTCGGCGTCGCGCCGTCGGCATCAAGGCAAGGGAAGCACGACGGCTTCCCCGGAGACCCCCGCGCGGGGTTTCCTGGCGAGCCGTCGGCGCGGAGCAGGACGAGGGGGCGGCGTGCCGTATCCTCGTCGGATTGTTCCGCCAGCATGCGTCGCACCGTCCAAGGGGTTCGCCCTCGGCCGGTAGGGCGCGGACGGGTACTCGGACGGAGCGAGGAGCGACATGGCGCAGACGTTCACCGGTCGTAAGCGGGTCCGCAAGTTTTTCGGCAAGATCCAGGAAGTCGCAGAGATGCCGAACCTTATTGAGGTTCAGAAGGCATCCTACGACCAGTTCCTGCAGATCCTTGAGCCGAAGGGCGGTCGCGCGGACGACGGCATTCAGGCGGTTTTCAAGTCGGTTTTCCCGATCTCGGACTTTTCGGGCGCAGCCATGCTCGAATTTGTCCGCTACGATTTCGAGTTGCCGAAGTATGACGTGGATGAGTGCCGCCAGCGCGGCATGACATTCGCAGCGCCGCTGAAGGTGACGCTTCGTCTCATCGTGTTCGATATCGACCCCGATTCCGGCTCCAAGTCCGTTAAGGACATCAAGGAGCAGGACGTCTATATGGGCGACATCCCGCTGATGACCTCGAACGGTACGTTCATCGTGAACGGCACCGAGCGCGTGATCGTCTCGCAGATGCATCGTTCCCCGGGCGTGTTCTTCGATCACGACAAGGGCAAGACGCACTCCTCGGGCAAGCTTCTCTTCGCCGCCCGCATCATTCCCTATCGCGGTTCCTGGCTCGATATCGAGTTCGACGCCAAGGACATCGTGTTCGCGCGTATCGACCGTCGCCGCAAGATTCCGGTGACGAGCCTTCTGTTCGCCCTCGGCCTCGCCGGCGAAGAGATTCTGAGCACCTTCTACGACACCATCACCTACACCCGCACCAAGGGCGGATGGCGCATGCCGTTCGATCCCAAGCGGATGAAGGGCTACAAGGCCATCAGCGATCTGGTCGACGCCGATACCGGCGAAGTCGTGATCGAGGCCGGCAAGAAGGTGACCGTTCGTCAGGCCCGCCTGCTGGCGGAAAGTGGCCTGAAGGCGCTGAAGATCCCGGAAGAAGAGATGATCGGCCATTACGTGGCCGAGGACATGGTGAACCCCGAGAACGGCGAGATCCACGTCGAAGCCGGCGAGGAAGTCACCGAGAAGCTGCTGAAGCAGCTTGAGGAGCTCGGCTATGACGAGCTGCCGATCCTCGACATCGATCATGTCAATATCGGCGCCTATATCCGCAACACGCTGGCCGTCGACAAGAACGTCACCCGCGAGGATGCGCTGTTCGACATCTATCGCGTGATGCGTCCGGGCGAGCCGCCCACAGTCGATTCCGCGCAGGCCATGTTCCACTCGCTGTTTTTCGACAGCGAGCGCTATGATCTGTCCGCTGTCGGCCGCGTCAAGATGAACATGCGCCTCGACCTCGACGCCGAGGACACCGTGCGCGTGCTGCGCCGCGAGGACATTCTCGCGGTCATCAAGACGCTGGTGGAACTGCGCGACGGCAAGGGCGAGATCGACGACATCGACCATCTCGGCAACCGCCGTGTGCGTTCTGTCGGCGAGCTGATGGAAAATCAGTACCGCGTCGGCTTGCTGCGCATGGAGCGCGCCATCAAGGAACGTATGTCGTCCGTCGACATCGACACCGTGATGCCGCAGGACCTGATCAACGCGAAGCCCGTCGCAGCGGCGGTGCGCGAGTTCTTCGGTTCCTCGCAGCTCTCGCAGTTCATGGATCAGACCAACCCGCTCTCGGAGATCACCCACAAGCGTCGCCTTTCGGCGCTTGGACCGGGCGGTCTGACGCGCGAGCGTGCCGGCTTCGAGGTGCGCGACGTGCACCCGACGCATTACGGCCGCATCTGCCCGATCGAGACGCCGGAAGGCCCCAACATCGGCCTCATCAACTCGCTGGCGACCTTTGCCCGCGTCAACAAGTACGGCTTCATCGAGGCGCCCTATCGCCGCGTGAAGGACAGCCAGGTTCAGGACGAAGTGGTCTATCTCTCCGCCATGGAGGAGGGGAAGTACCACGTCGCGCAGGCCAACATTCCGCTCGACGCGGAAGGCCGCTTCACCGAAGACCTGATCGTGTGCCGCCATGCCGGCGACGTGCTTCTGGTCACCCCGGACCGCGTCGACTTCATGGACGTGTCGCCCAAGCAGCTGGTGTCTGTCGCCGCGGCGCTGATTCCGTTCCTTGAGAACGACGACGCCAACCGCGCGCTGATGGGATCGAACATGCAGCGCCAGGCGGTGCCGCTGGTTCGCGCCGATGCGCCGTTTGTCGGCACCGGCATGGAAGCCGTGGTCGCCCGTGACTCGGGTGCCGCCATCGGCGCCCGCCGCACCGGCGTCGTCGACCAGGTGGACGCGACCCGTATCGTCATCCGCGCGACGGAAGAGAACGATCCGTCGAAGTCGGGCGTCGACATCTACCGGCTGCAGAAGTTCCAGCGTTCCAACCAGTCGACCTGCATCAACCAGCGTCCGCTGGTGCGTGTCGGCGACCGGGTGAGCAAGGGCGACATCATCGCGGATGGTCCCTCGACCGACCTCGGCGATCTGGCGCTCGGCCGGAACATCCTCGTCGCGTTCATGCCGTGGAATGGCTACAACTTCGAGGACTCGATTCTCCTGTCCGAGAACATTTCGAAGGGCGACATCTTCTCGTCGATCCATATCGAAGAGTTCGAGGTGATGGCCCGCGACACCAAGCTGGGTCCCGAGGAAATCACGCGCGACATTCCGAACGTGTCGGAAGAAGCGCTGAAGAACCTGGATGAGGCCGGCATCGTCTATATCGGTGCCGAGGTTCAGGCGGGTGACATCCTCTGCGGCAAGATCACGCCGAAGGGCGAGAGCCCGATGACGCCGGAGGAGAAGCTTCTCCGCGCCATCTTCGGTGAAAAGGCTGCCGACGTGCGCGACACCTCGCTGCGCGTGCCCCCGGGCGTGACGGGAACCATCGTCGAAGTGCGCGTGTTCAATCGCCACGGCGTCGACAAGGACGAGCGCGCCCAGGCTATCGAGCGCGAGGAGATCGAGCGTCTCGCCAAGGATCGCGACGACGAGCAGGCGATCCTTGATCGTAACGTCTTCGGTCGTCTGGCCGAGATTCTGGACGGCAAGACCGGCATTGCCGGGCCCAAGGGCTTCAAGAAGGATACGGTCCTCACCCGCACGGTGCTGACCGACTATCCGCGCAGCCAGTGGTGGCAGTTCGCGATCGCCGACGACCAGATCATGACTGAGCTGGAAGCGATCCGGAATCAGTACGATGAGTCGAAGAAGCGCCTTGAGCAGCGCTTCCTCGACAAGGTCGAGAAGCTGCAGCGCGGCGATGAAATGCCGCCCGGCGTGATGAAGATGGTCAAGGTCTTCATCGCCGTGAAGCGCAAGATCCAGCCGGGCGACAAGATGGCCGGCCGGCACGGCAACAAGGGCGTGGTTTCGCGCATTGTTCCGGTCGAGGACATGCCGTTCCTTGAGGACGGCACCCCGGTCGACATGGTGCTCAACCCGCTCGGCGTGCCCTCGCGCATGAATGTCGGGCAGATCCTGGAGACCCATCTGGGCTGGGCCTGCGCGGGTCTTGGCCGGGTGATCGACAACGCGATCGAGAAATATCGCGAGGCGAACGACATTGCTCCGCTGAAGACGGCGTTCACGGAGATCTACGGCCCGGACGAGACCATCGACTCCCTCGACGAAGAGGGACTCGTGGAGCTCGGTTCGAACCTGCGTCGCGGCGTGCCGATTGCCACCCCGGTGTTCGACGGTGCCCGCGAAGCGGACATCGAGCGCATGCTGGAGCTGGCAGGTCTCGACAAGTCGGCCCAGTCGACGCTGTTCGATGGACGGACCGGCGAGCAGTTCGATCGTAAGGTGACGGTCGGCTACATCTACATGCTGAAGCTGCATCATCTCGTCGACGACAAGATCCATGCACGCTCGATCGGCCCGTACTCGCTCGTCACCCAGCAGCCGCTGGGCGGAAAGGCGCAGTTCGGCGGACAGCGTTTCGGCGAAATGGAGGTGTGGGCGCTCGAAGCCTACGGCGCCGCCTACACGCTGCAGGAAATGCTGACCGTGAAGTCGGACGACGTGGCTGGCCGCACCAAGGTCTACGAGGCCATCGTGCGCGGCGACGACACCTTCGAGGCGGGCATTCCCGAGAGCTTCAACGTGCTCGTCAAGGAAATGCGCTCCCTGGGTCTGAATGTGGAGTTGATGAACTCCAAGACCCAGGCCGCGGTGCCCGGCGCCGGCGAAAGCATGCCGGCTGCGGAATGATCGATTGTCCTGAGGACGCGGGTGCCGTACGGGCACCCGCGTCTTTCGACCGCGTCCTAGATCAGACTTTTCAGCGACCTCAGCGATCCGCGACGGCGGGGGCTGGGTCCAGCCGAAGGAGACGGCGATGAATCAAGAGGTCATGAATCTCTTTAGTCCGGCCACGCCGGCGCCGACTTTCGATCAGATCAAGATCTCGATCGCGAGTCCGGAGAAAATCCTGTCGTGGTCCTTCGGCGAGATCAAGAAGCCGGAGACGATCAACTACCGGACGTTCAAGCCCGAGCGCGATGGCCTGTTCTGCGCGCGCATCTTCGGGCCGATCAAGGATTACGAGTGCTTGTGCGGCAAGTACAAGCGCATGAAGTACAAGGGCATCATCTGCGAGAAGTGCGGCGTTGAGGTCACCCTCTCGCGCGTGCGCCGTGAGCGCATGGGCCACATCGAGCTGGCCGCTCCTGTCGCGCATATCTGGTTCCTGAAGTCGCTCCCGAGCCGCATCGGCCTGCTGCTCGACATGACGCTCAAGGACCTCGAGCGCATCCTGTACTTCGAATATTACTGCGTCATCGAGCCGGGTCTCACCCCGCTGAAGGAGCGTCAGCTCCTCTCGGAAGTGGACTATCTGCGTGCGCAGGAAGAATATGGCGATGACAGCTTCACCGCGCTGATCGGCGCGGAGGCGATCCGCGAGCTGCTGCGCAGCATGGATCTGGAGAAGATCGCCGGCAATCTGCGCAAGGAGATCGCCGAGGCGACCACCGAGCTGAAGCCGAAGAAGCTCGCCAAGCGCCTGAAGATCGTCGAGGCCTTCCAGCTCTCGGGCAACAAGCCCGAGTGGATGATCCTGACTCATGTTCCGGTCATTCCCCCGGACCTGCGTCCGCTGGTTCCGCTCGACGGCGGCCGCTTCGCCACGTCCGATCTGAACGACCTCTACCGTCGCGTGATCAACCGTAACAACCGCCTGAAGCGGCTGATCGAGCTGAAGGCGCCGGACATCATCATCCGCAACGAGAAGCGCATGCTTCAGGAGTCGGTGGATGCGCTGTTCGACAACGGCCGTCGCGGACGCGTCATCACGGGTGCCAACAAGCGCCCGCTGAAGTCGCTCGCCGACATGCTGAAGGGCAAGCAGGGCCGTTTCCGCCAGAACCTGCTCGGCAAGCGCGTCGACTATTCCGGCCGTTCGGTGATCGTCGTTGGTCCCGAGCTGAAGCTGCACCAGTGCGGCCTGCCGAAGAAGATGGCTCTCGAGCTGTTCAAGCCCTTCATCTATTCGCGTCTTGACGCGAAGGGCCTGTCCTCGACCGTGAAGCAGGCGAAGAAGCTCGTCGAAAAGGAGCGTCCCGAGGTGTGGGACATCCTCGACGAGGTGATCCGCGAGCATCCGGTAATGCTGAACCGCGCGCCCACGCTTCATCGTCTGGGCATCCAGGCGTTCGAGCCGGTGCTGATCGAGGGCAAGGCGATCCAGCTTCATCCGCTGGTCTGCGCCGCCTTCAACGCGGACTTCGACGGCGACCAGATGGCGGTGCACGTGCCGCTGTCGATCGAAGCGCAGCTTGAAGCGCGCGTGCTGATGATGTCGACCAACAACATCCTGCACCCCGCCAACGGCGCTCCGATCATCGTGCCGTCGCAGGACATCGTGCTCGGCCTCTATTATCTGACCATGATGCGCGACAACGAGCCCGGCGAGGGCATGGCGTTCGCGAACATGGGCGAGATCGACCACGCGCTCGCCAACAAGGTCATCACCCTGCACACCAAGGTGCGCGGGCGGTACATCGGCGTCGACGAGGAGGGCAAGCCCGTCTCGAAGATCTACGAGACCACCGCTGGCCGCATGAAGCTGGGTGAACTGCTGCCGAAGAACTCGAAGACCTCTTTTGACGTCGTCAACAAGCTGATGACGAAGAAAGAGATCTCCAACATGATCGACACCGTCTACCGCCACTGCGGTCAGAAGGAGACGGTCATCTTCTGCGACCGGATCATGACGCTTGGCTTCACCAACGCGTTCCGGGCCGGCATTTCCTTCGGCAAGGACGACATGGTCGTGCCTGCGAAGAAGTGGGACATGGTCGAAGAGACCCGCTCGCTCACGAAGGAATACGAGCAGCAGTACAATGAAGGCCTGATTACGCAGGGCGAGAAGTACAACAAGGTCGTGGATGCGTGGGGCAAGTGCTCCGCGCGCCTCGCCGACGAGATGATGGCCGAGATTTCCTCGGTCAAGATCGACGCCGAAACCGGCCGCGCCAAGCCGATCAACTCGATCTACATGATGGCGCACTCCGGTGCCCGTGGCTCGCGCGAGCAGATGCGCCAGCTGGCCGCCATGCGCGGCCTGATGGCCAAGCCGTCGGGCGAGATCATCGAGACGCCGATCATCTCGAACTTCAAGGAAGGCCTTTCGGTTCTCGAATACTTCAACTCGACCCACGGCGCTCGTAAGGGCCTCGCGGACACCGCGCTGAAGACCGCGAACTCGGGCTACCTCACCCGCCGTCTGGTGGACGTGGCGCAGGACAGCATCATCACGGTGCGCGACTGCGGTACGGACAACGGCATCGCCATGCGCGCCATCATCGACGCCGGGCAGATCGTTGCGACGCTGGGTTCGCGCGTCCTCGGCCGCACTGTGGCTGAAGACGTGATCGAGGGCGCCACCGGCAATGTCATCGTGCCGTCTGGCACGATGCTGGACGAGGCCGATGTCGAACGCATCACCAAGGCCAACGTCCAGGAGATCAAGATCCGCTCGGTGCTGACCTGCGAGGCCAAGAACGGCGTCTGCGGCACCTGCTACGGTCGCGATCTGGCACGTGGTACGCCGGTCAATCTCGGTGAGGCGGTCGGCGTCATCGCGGCGCAGTCGATCGGTGAGCCGGGCACCCAGCTCACCATGCGTACCTTCCACATCGGCGGCGCGGCGCAGCTTTCCGAGCAGTCCTTCATCGAGGCCTCTTTCGAGGGCACGGTGAAGATCCGCAACCGCAACGTGGTGCGGAACTCGGAGGGCGCGCTGATCGCCATGAGCCGCAACCTTTCCGTCCTGATCATCGATCACGACGGCTCGGAGAAGGCGGCGCACCGCATCCAGTTCGGCGCCAAGCTGAAGGTGGACGAGGGCGACGCCATCAAACGCGGCCAGCGTATCGCGGAGTGGGACCCCTATACCCGCCCGATCCTCACCGAGGTCGAGGGTACGGTCGGCTACGAGGATCTGGTGGAAGGTGCCTCGCTCAGCGAGACGGTCGACGAGTCGACCGGTATCGCCAAGCGCGTCGTCATCGACTGGCGTACGGGCCGTGGTTCGGAACTTCGTCCCTCGATCGTCATCAAGGGCGAAGATGGCAAGGTGCTGAAGCTGGCCCGTGGCGGCGATGCCCGCTACACGCTGCCGGTGGAGGCGATCCTTTCCTGCGATCCGGGTTCCGCGATCAAGGCGGGTGACGTGCTCGCCCGCGTGCCGATGGAAAGCGCCAAGACCCGCGACATCACCGGCGGTCTGCCGCGGGTGGCGGAGCTGTTCGAGGCACGGCGTCCGAAGGATGCGGCGATCATCGCCGAGATCGCGGGCACCATTCGCTTCGGCAAGGACTACAAGAACAAGCGTCGCGTCAGCATCGAGCCGCAGGACTCGAATGACGATACGTCCGAGTACCTGATCCCGAAGGGCAAGCACATCCATCTGCAGGATGGCGACCTCGTCGAGAAGGGCGACTTCATCGTCGACGGCAACCCGGCGCCGCACGACATTCTGGCGATCAAGGGCGTCGAGGAACTCGCCGCCTATCTGGTCAACGAAATCCAGGAGGTCTACCGGCTGCAGGGCGTGCTCATCAACGACAAGCACATCGAGGTGATCGTTCGCCAGATGCTGCAGAAGGTCGAGATCGATGATCCGGGCGAGAGCGACCTGCTCACCAATGAGCAGATCGACGCGTCCGAGATGAACGAACTCAACGAAGTGCTCATCGCCGAGGGCAAGAAGCCCGCCAGCGGCCATCCGGTGCTGCTGGGCATCACCAAGGCGAGCCTGCAGACGCGGTCCTTCATCTCCGCCGCCTCCTTCCAGGAGACGACGCGGGTGCTGACCGAGGCTGCGGTCAACGGCAAGTCCGATGATCTCGCCGGCCTGAAGGAAAACGTCATCGTCGGCCGTCTGATCCCGGCCGGTACTGGCGCCCAGATGGCGAAGCTGCGTGTTACCGCCACGACCCGCGACGACCTGATCGCCGCGCAGAACGAGCAGGATAACGCAGCCGCTGGTGTCCCTCAGATCGAGGGTCCCGCCGCCGCCGAGTGATCGGCGCCGCGATTGAGGTGAAATGAAAGGGCCGCTCCGGCAACGGAGTGGCCCTTTCTGCGTTGGGGCCATGCGGTGCGATGGCGGAGCTTGAGGCGGCTTAGTGCCAGATCACACCTCTAGGTATTCATGTGCCGGCCGCTCCACGTGCGGTATCGTTTTGGGCGCGCGAGACGGTGTCATGCGAAAGGTGACGTTAAGTAGTCCGGCCTGAGACTCTGTTCGGCGCTGGCGCGGGCTCGCTCCGCCGCGCGCCGGTTCGGATGGACCGTCCGGGGGCGGCTGGCGAGCAATGGGCCCAAGGGCAGAATTCAGGGATGGCGCGATGACGGCGACAATCGTCAAGGGGGAGGGGTGGTTGCGGACGCTCGGCTTCGGCTCGTCGACCGCACGCTACGAGATCACGATTCGACGCCCGGCTGGAGCGGGCAGCTCGCAGGCTACCGCGGATGGGGTCCTGCGCGCCGAAGTGGCGACGATGATCGAGGCCCGCAGCGCGCAGCGCGCGGTGCTCGTGCTCGAAAGCGGGCGCTCCGTGGCCATTGTGATCAAGGATTTGACGCCGGCTGGCCTGGTCTTCGCCGTACCGGCGGATCCGCACCGTTCGGCCGGCTTATTTTCGTAGTGCGGAACGCCTTGGAAGCCTTATAGATGCACCACTGAAGCGGGGCCGAGGGGCCTCCGTGGTTGCGTTCATGGGGTACGACCGTGCAGCGGATCGAGCAGATGGCTCGTGAGATTTGCCTTCTCGACCTGAAGGCGAAGGGAATTGAGGAACCGAGGGCTAACGAACTGGCCGATCGATTCTGGCCGGTGCTGGCAAATGAGATTCGCGAAGGGCTGCTGGACGGCACATGGCCTTTCACCGCCGCCGAAATCGATTCTCTCGCCCGCGAATACCAACAGATTCTCGCAAGTTGACCGGAACGGGCTCACGCCCGAGTCGTATGTCCGGTTTGATGCGCCCGCCTGGGACGTGCGGGCATGGCAAATGGACTCATTTTGTTGCGTAACGGGCCGAACCGATGGAATCTAATGACCATCGCGCCTCGCAGGGGCATCCGGGCGGCCAAAATACAGCAACGGGCTTGACGAAACGCGAGTCGGCGCGTAGAAGGCGCCTACTTTCACGGCAGGCAGGTCGGAAACGATGTGTCGGGGCGCCAAGCCCGGACAGGGAATTCCGAGACGCTGCTGGGACATAAGTGAGACCATATCCGGCGCAAGACCGCGCGATACTGTGGCGAAAGCCCTAAGCGTGGTCCTCTGAACGTGCAGCGCCCTCGGCCAGGTTTTGGCCGGCGGCGCTTCTTTCGTTCGCAGGTTGCCCGGATGCCGGCTTGGCCGGTGGTCACGCGAAAAGTTCCTGCCTCTAGAGAGTTTCATGCGGTTGCGGCCGCGGAATTGGGTTAGCGCGGGACGCTTGCGTCCTTGGCGCAGCGAGACGAAGGCGAGAGACGTGCCGACGATCAACCAGCTGATCCGCAAGCCGCGGGAAGCCCAGAAAGCCCGGAACAAGGTTCCGGCACTTCAGGCCAGCCCGCAGAAGCGCGGCGTTTGCACCCGCGTCTACACCACGACCCCGAAGAAGCCGAACTCGGCCCTTCGTAAGGTCGCCAAGGTTCGTTTGACCAATGGCTATGAAGTCATCGGTTACATCCCTGGTGAAGGCCATAACCTTCAGGAGCACTCCGTGGTGATGATCCGCGGCGGCCGCGTGAAGGACCTTCCGGGCGTGCGCTACCACATCATCCGTGGCGTGCTCGACACCCAGGGCGTCAAGAATCGTAAGCAGCGCCGTTCGAAGTACGGCGCCAAGCGGCCGAAGTGAGGATCTGAGCGATGTCCCGTCGTCACCGTGCAGAGCGCCGCGAAGTCACCCCCGATCCGAAGTTCGGGAGTGAAGTGCTGAGCCGCTTCATGAACGCCGTCATGTATGACGGCAAGAAGTCGGTTGCCGAGAAGATTGTCTACGGCGCTCTCGATCTCGTTGAGAACCGTGCCAAGGCCGAGCCGCTGGGTGTGTTCACCTCGGCTCTGGATAATGTCAGCCCGGCCATCGAGGTGCGTTCGCGCCGCGTTGGTGGCGCCACCTACCAGGTGCCCGTCGAGGTTCGTCCCGAGCGTCGTCAGGCGCTGGCGATCCGTTGGCTGATCATTGCGGCGCGTGCTCGCAACGAAAAGACCATGGTCGAGCGTCTGTCGGGCGAACTGCTCGATGCCTCGAACAACCGCGGCACTGCCGTGAAGAAACGTGAAGATACGCACCGCATGGCGGAGGCAAACCGCGCCTTCTCTCACTATCGCTGGTGATGAAGAAAGCCGGGACGAGGATCTGATATGTCGCGCATGAACGCTATCGAAGACTACCGTAACTTCGGCATCATGGCCCACATTGATGCTGGCAAGACCACCACGACTGAGCGGATCCTCTACTATACCGGTAAGAGCCACAAGATCGGCGAAGTCCATGATGGCGCTGCCACCATGGACTGGATGACCCAGGAGCAGGAGCGCGGCATTACGATCACGTCGGCCGCGACGACCGCTTACTGGCACGGCAAGCGCCTGAACATCATCGACACTCCCGGCCACGTCGACTTCACCATCGAAGTCGAGCGTTCGCTGCGTGTGCTTGACGGTGCGGTGTGCGTGCTCGATGGCAACCAGGGTGTGGAGCCGCAGACCGAGACGGTGTGGCGCCAGGCGGACAAGTACAACGTGCCGCGCGTCGTGTTCGTCAACAAGATGGACAAGACCGGCGCTGACTTCTACCGCTGCGTCGAGATGATCATCGACCGCGTCGCCGGCAACCCGGTGTGCTGTCAGCTTCCCATCGGTTCCGAGAACAACTTCAAGGGCGTGATCGATCTGGTCCGCATGAAGGCTGTTGTTTGGGACAATGAGGAGCTGGGCGCCAAGTTCCACGACGAGGAGATCCCTGCCGATCTGCTCGACAAGGCGATCGAATATCGCGGCAAGCTGCTTGAGGCGGCTGTCGAGCTCGACGACGAGGTGCTGACCAATTACCTCGACGGCGTTGAGCCCGACGAGGCGACCCTGAAGTCGCTGATCCGCAAGGCCGTTATCGGCCGCGTGTTCAACCCCGTGTTCTGCGGTTCGGCCTTCAAGAACAAGGGCGTGCAGCCCCTGCTCGACGCCGTCTGCGACTACCTGCCGAGCCCGATCGATCGTGGCGCGATCAAGGGTATCGACTTCAACACCGAAGAAGAGACCGATCGCAAGCCGTCGGACAGCGAGCCCGCTTCCGTTCTGGCGTTCAAGATCATGGACGACCCGTTCGTCGGCACGATCACCTTCTGCCGCGTCTATTCCGGCAAGATCGAAACCGGCATGGGTCTGCTGAACTCGACCCGCGACAAGAAGGAGCGCGTTGGCCGCATGCTGCTCATGCATGCGAACAACCGTGAGGACATCAAGGAAGCCTATGCCGGCGATATCGTCGCTCTGGCCGGCCTCAAGGAAGTCCGCACGGGTGACACGCTCTGCGATCCGCTGAAGCCCGTTATCCTTGAGAAGATGGAATTCCCCGAGCCGGTCATCGAGATCGCGATCGAGCCGAAGTCCAAGGCTGACCAGGAGAAGCTGGGCATCGCTCTTGCCAAGCTGGCCGCCGAGGATCCCTCATTCCGCGTGTCGACTGACTTCGAGAGTGGTCAGACCATTCTCAAGGGCATGGGTGAACTGCATCTCGACATCAAGGTCGACATCCTGCGCCGTACCTACAAGGTCGATGCCAACATCGGCGCTCCGCAGGTGGCCTATCGCGAGACGATCACGCGCAAGTACGAAGTCGACTACACCCACAAGAAGCAGACCGGTGGTACCGGCCAGTTCGCCCGGGTGAAGTTCGTCGTCGAGCCGAACGAGGTCGGCAAGGGTTTCACCTTCGAGAGCTCCATCGTCGGTGGCGCGGTTCCGAAGGAATACATCCCTGGCGTCAATAAGGGTCTTGAAAGCGTTCTGGGGTCGGGCGTGCTCGCCGGCTTCCCGGTCGTGGACGTCAAGGTGACCCTGGTCGACGGCGCCTACCACGAAGTCGACTCGTCGGCTCTGGCCTTCGAAATCGCGTCCCGCGCGGCGTTCCGTGAGGCCCTGCAGAAGGGTGCCCCGGTTCTGCTCGAGCCGATCATGAAGGTCGAGGTCGTGACCCCGGAAGACTACACCGGATCGGTTATCGGCGACCTGAACTCGCGGCGCGGCCAGATCCAGGGCCAGGACATGCGCGGCAATGCGAACGTCGTGAATGCGATGGTCCCGCTGGCCAACATGTTCGGCTACGTCAATACGCTTCGGTCCTTCAGCCAGGGCCGCGCGACTTTCACCATGCAGTTCGACCACTACGAGCAGGTGCCGTCGAACGTCGCTCAGGAGGTTCAGGCGAAGTACGCCTGAGCCTACCCCTGAACGAATTCGTAACAACATCGAATACCGACCGACGGAGAGCCCCGTGGCCAAAGAGAAATTCAACCGTTCGAAGCCCCACTGCAACATTGGGACGATTGGCCATGTTGACCATGGCAAGACGTCGCTGACGGCGGCGATCACGAAGGTTCTTGCGGAGACGGGCGGCGCGACGTTTACGGCGTACGACCAGATCGACAAGGCGCCTGAAGAGAAGGCGCGTGGCATCACGATTTCGACGGCGCACGTCGAATACGAGACCGCGAACCGTCACTACGCGCACGTCGACTGCCCCGGCCACGCGGACTATGTGAAGAACATGATCACGGGCGCGGCGCAGATGGACGGCGCGATCCTGGTCGTGTCGGCGGCTGACGGCCCGATGCCGCAGACCCGCGAGCACATCCTTCTGGCGCGCCAGGTCGGCGTTCCGGCGCTGGTGGTGTTCCTGAACAAGTGCGACATGGTCGACGACGAAGAGCTTCTTGAGCTTGTCGAGCTTGAGGTTCGCGAGCTTCTGTCGAAGTACGACTTCCCGGGCGACGACATCCCGATCATCCGTGGCTCGGCGCTTGTGGCGCTGGAGAACGGGGATCCGGAGCTTGGCTCGAAGGCCGTTCTGAAGCTGATGGAAGCGGTTGATTCGTTCATCCCGCAGCCGGAGCGTCCGGTTGACCAGCCGTTCCTGATGCCGATCGAGGACGTGTTCTCGATCTCGGGTCGCGGCACGGTCGTGACGGGTCGCGTCGAGCGCGGCATCATCAAGGTCGGCGAGGAAGTCGAGATTGTCGGCATCCGCCCGACGACGAAGACGACGGTTACCGGCGTCGAGATGTTCCGCAAGCTTCTTGACCAGGGCCAGGCCGGCGACAATGTCGGCATTCTGGTTCGCGGCACGAAGCGTGAGGACGTGGAGCGTGGACAGGTCGTGTGCAAGCCGGGTTCGGTGAAGCCGCACACCAAGTTCAAGGCCGAGGCGTACATCCTGACGAAGGAAGAAGGCGGCCGTCATACGCCGTTCTTCACCAACTACCGTCCCCAGTTCTACTTCCGCACGACGGACGTGACGGGCATCGTGACGCTTCCCGAAGGCACCGAGATGGTGATGCCGGGCGACAACATCACGGTTGACGTTGCGCTGATCGTGCCGATCGCGATGGAAGAGAAGCTGCGCTTCGCTATCCGCGAAGGCGGCCGCACCGTCGGCGCCGGCGTCGTCGCCTCGATCATCGAGTGACGCATTCAATCCCGGGGGGCGCCGGGTCGTCCTGCGCCCCTTTTTCGTGGAACCTGTTTCGGATCGCCGAGGCAGGCACCAAGTTGGCGAACCCTCTGGGAGCCTGAAGTCAATGAACGGCCAGAACATTCGGATCCGCCTCAAGGCGTTCGATCATCGTATCCTGGACGCTTCCACCCGCGAGATCGTCTCGACGGCGAAGCGTACAGGCGCCCAGGTTCGCGGTCCCATTCCGCTGCCGACGCGGATTGAGAAATTCACGGTCAATCGGTCTCCTCACGTGGACAAGAAGTCCCGTGAGCAGTTCGAGATGCGGACGCACAAGCGTTTGCTGGACATAGTCGACCCGACACCCCAGACGGTGGACGCGCTGATGAAGCTCGACCTCGCCGCCGGTGTCGACGTCGAGATCAAGCTCTGAGAGAAGGCGAGGGGACACGGCCATGCGGTCAGGCGTCATCGCCCAGAAGGTCGGAATGACCCGCATCTTTACCGATGCAGGCGAGCATATTCCGGTCACTGTGCTGAAAGTCGATAATTGCCAGGTGGTCGCCCACCGGACACTCGACAAGAACGGATACGTGGCGGTTCAGCTCGGCGTTGGCCGGGCCAAGCCGCAGAACACGACGCGCGCCATGCGCGGGCACTTCGCGGTTGCGAAGGTCGAGCCCAAGCGCCGGCTGGCGGAGTTCCGTGTCGAGGAAGAGGGGCTGATCCCGGTCGGTGCCGAGTTGACGGCGGACCACTTCGTTGTGGGCCAGTTCGTTGACGTGACCGGCACCTCGATCGGTAAGGGCTTTGCCGGTGGTATGAAGCGCCACAACTTCGGCGGTCTTCGTGCCACGCACGGCGTGTCGGTTTCGCATCGTTCGATCGGTTCTACCGGTGGTCGTCAGGACCCGGGTAAGACCTTCAAGAACAAGAAGATGCCCGGTCACATGGGCGCTGAGACTGTGACCACGCAGAACCTCAAGGTCGTTCTGACCGATGTGGAGCGTGGACTGATCGCGGTCGAAGGCGCGGTTCCGGGCAACAAGGGCGGCTGGATCTTGATCGCGGATGCGGTGAAGAAGAAGCTGCCGGCCGAAGCGCCGAAGCCGGGCAAGTTCCGGATCCCCGGCGATGTGGCGGTCAGCGAGACGCCGGCCGATGCGCCGGTGGCTGAAGCTGCGGCCGAGGAGAACGTGTGATGGAACTCACCGTCAAGACACTCGACGGGGCCGAAGCCGGTTCCGTCACCCTCTCGGACGAGATCTTCGGTCTCGAGCCGCGTCAGGACATCCTGCACCGTTGCGTGGTGTGGCAGCTTTCGCGCCGTCAGGCTGGTACGCACCAGACCCTGTCGCGGGCGGACGTGAACCGCACCAAGCGCAAGATGTACAAGCAGAAGGGCACCGGCGGCGCTCGCCACGGTGCGGCTTCCGCACCGCAGTTCCGCGGCGGTGCCAAGGCGTTCGGTCCGGTGGCGCGCAGCCACGCAAGCGAGCTGCCCAAGAAGGTGCGCGCGCTGGCTCTGAAGCATGCGCTGTCGTCGAAGGCAAAGGACCAGCAGATCGTCGTTCTCGACGATGCGGTGCTGTCCGAGCCCAAGACCAAGTTGCTCAAGGAGCGCCTGGCGGGTCTCGGCCTGTCCAACGTGCTGGTTATTTCGGGCGCTGAGGTCGATGCCAATTTCGGCCTCGCTTCGCGCAATGTCGGCCACCTGGACGTGCTGCCCGTGCAGGGCATCAACGTCTACGACATCCTCCGTCGTCAGACCCTGGTTCTGACGAAGGCGGCTGTCGACGCTCTGGAGGCGCGCTTCAAATGAGTATCGATCCGCGCCACTACGACGTGATCGTTTCCCCGGTGATTACCGAGAAGGCGACGGCGGCGTCCGAGCACAACAAGGTCGTCTTCAAGGTTGCTCTGACGGCTACCAAGCCGCAGATCAAGGAAGCGGTCGAGAAGCTTTTCGACGTGAAGGTCGAGAACGTGAACACGCTGGTCCGCAAGGGGAAGACGAAGTTCTTCAAGGGCCGCAAGGGCGTACAGAACGACGTGAAGAAGGCGGTCGTGACCCTCGCCGAGGGACACTCCATCGACATCACGACGGGTCTGTGAGCCGGGGAAAGGGATCAGAGACATGGCGCTCAAAACCTTCAAGCCGGTAACGCCGAGCCTCCGTCAGCTCGTCATCGTCGACCGCTCGTCCCTGTACAAGGGCAAGCCGGTCAAGACGCTGACCGAGGGCAAGTCGGAAGCTGGCGGCCGCAACAACACGGGTCGGGTGACCGTTCGCTTTCGTGGCGGCGGGCACAAGCAGGCTTATCGTGTCGTCGACTTCAAGCGCTCCAAGCGCGACATGTCGGCCACTGTCGAGCGTATCGAGTACGATCCGAACCGCACGGCCTTCATCGCCCTCATCAAGTATGAGGACGGCGAGCTGTCCTACATCCTCGCTCCGCAGCGCCTTGCCATCGGCGACAAGGTGATCTCGGCGAAGAGCGTGGACGTGAAGCCGGGCAACACGGCTCCGCTCGGCAGCCTGCCGGTCGGCACCATCGTGCACAATATCGAGCTCAAGATCGGCAAGGGCGGGCAGATCGCCCGTTCGGCGGGTTCGTACGCTCAGATCGTTGGTCGCGACCAGGGCTATGTGATCCTGCGTCTCAATTCGGGTGAGCAGCGCCTTGTCCACGGCGAATGCTGTGGCACGGTTGGTTCGGTTTCCAACCCGGACCACATGAACACCAACCTGGGCAAGGCCGGGCGCAAGCGCTGGCTGGGTCGTCGTCCGCATAACCGCGGCGTCACCATGAACCCGGTGGACCATCCGCACGGTGGCGGCGAAGGCCGTACGTCGGGCGGTCGTCATCCGGTCACCCCGTGGGGCAAGCCCACGAAGGGCAAGAAGACCCGGAAGAACAAGTCCACCAGCAAGTTCATCGTGTCGAGCCGGCACGCCCGCAAGAAATGAGCGAGGGGAACTGAATAATGTCTCGATCGGTCTGGAAAGGTCCGTTCGTCGACGGCTACCTCCTCAAGAAGGCGGAAGCCGCGCGCAGCTCGGGTCGTCACGACGTCGTAAAGATCTGGAGCCGTCGCTCCACGATCCTGCCGCAGTTCGTCGGAGTCACCTTCGGCGTTTACAACGGCAACAAGCATGTGCCGGTCGCAGTGTCCGAGGACATGGTTGGCCACAAGTTCGGCGAGTTCGCTCCGACCCGCACCTATTACGGGCACGCTGCGGACAAGAAAGCCAAGCGCAAGTAGAGGCAGCATCATGGGTAAGGCAGCTCGTCCGCGCGCGCTCGCGGATACGGAAGCCAAGGCGGTTGCACGCAATCTTCGCGTGAGCCCCCAGAAGCTCAACCTCGTCGCCGGCCTGATCCGGGGGAAGAAGGTCGCGACCGCGCTCGCCGACCTGCAGTTCTCCCGCAAGCGGATCGCAGGCGACGTGAAGAAGTGCCTGGAATCGGCCATCGCGAATGCCGAGAACAATCATGAACTCGATGTCGATGATCTCATCGTCGCCGAGGCTCATGTCGGCAAGGGTCTGGTCATGAAGCGCTTCGCGGCGCGCGCTCGCGGGCGGGCCAGCCGTATCGAGAAGCCGTTCTCGCATATCACGATCGTGGTGCGTGAAGTCGAGGAGAAGGCCTGATGGGTCAGAAGGTCAACCCGGTCGGGCTCCGGCTCGGCATCAACCGCACCTGGGATTCGCGTTGGTTCGCGGGCAAGGGTGAATACGGTCAGCTGCTTCACGAGGACATCAAGATCCGCGAGATGCTGCAGAAGCTGCTCAAGCAGGCTGCGGTGTCGAAGATCGTGATCGAGCGTCCCCACAAGAAGTGCCGCGTGACGATTCACTCGGCGCGTCCCGGCGTGGTGATCGGCAAGAAGGGCGCGGACATCGACAAGCTTCGCAAGAAGGTTGCCGAGATGACCGACTCGGAAGTCTTCATCAACATCGTCGAGATTCGGAAGCCCGAAATCGATGCCAAGCTGGTTGCCGAGTCGATCGCGCAGCAGCTTGAGCGTCGTGTGGCATTCCGCCGCGCCATGAAGCGCGCCGTTCAGTCGGCGATGCGTCTGGGTGCGGAAGGTATTCGTATCAACTGTTCGGGTCGCCTCGGCGGCGCCGAGATCGCCCGCCTGGAATGGTATCGTGAAGGGCGCGTGCCGCTTCACACCTTGCGCGCGGACGTGGATTACGGTACGGCCACCGCCTTCACGACCTACGGCACCTGTGGTGTGAAGGTCTGGATCTTCAAGGGTGAGATTCTCGAGCACGACCCGATGGCGCAGGATAAGCGCCAGACGGATGGTGAGCCCTCGGGTGGTCGCTCGTCGCGTCGCGACGCGGCGTGAACCGAGTAAAGAAGGAATAAGAGGCGCGACATGCTGCAACCAAAGCGCACAAAGTTCCGCAAGCAGTTCAAGGGACGCATTCATGGCGTCGCGAAAGGCGGAACTGACCTCAACTTCGGCCAGTTCGGGCTGAAGGCCGTTGAACCGGAGCGCGTTACGGCGCGCCAGATCGAAGCTGCGCGTCGCGCGCTCACCCGTCACATGAAGCGTGCGGGCCGGGTGTGGATTCGCGTCTTCCCTGACGTGCCGGTTTCCTCCAAGCCGACCGAAGTTCGTATGGGTAAGGGCAAGGGCGCTCCCGATTTCTGGGCGGCCAAGGTCAAGCCGGGTCGCATCATGTTCGAGATCGATGGCGTCAGCCAGGAGATCGCGCGTGAAGCACTTCGTCTTGCCGCGGCCAAGCTGCCGGTCAAGACCCGCTTCGTCGAGCGGATTGCTGAGTGACGGAGGGAATGATGACCAAAGCTTCCGATATCCGGACCAAGACGGTGGACGAACTCTCCGACGAGCTGCTGAAGCTCAAGAAGGAGCAGTTCAACCTTCGTTTCCAGAGGGCAACCGGCCAGCTCGAGAACACGGCGCGTGTGCGTCAGGTCCGCCGCGATATCGCGCGGGTCAAGACGATTCATGCCCAGAAGGCCGCTTCTGCGGCCAAGGCTAAGTGAGGAGAGGGCGATGCCAAAGCGTTTGCTCCAGGGCGTCGTGGTGAGCGACAAGCAGGACAAGACCGTCGTGGTCCGTGTCGAGCGCCGTTTCACCCACCCCCTGCTGAAGAAGACTGTCCGTCGTTCCAAGAAGTACCACGCCCATGACGAGGGCAATGTGTGGAAGGAAGGCGACACTGTCTGGATCGAGGAGCACCGCCCCTTGTCCAAGCTGAAGAACTGGATCGTCGTCCAGGGTGAAAAGCGGGCTGTGGTCTGAGCTTTTCCGTCTGAGCTTCCCGGAAACGGGGTTGAGGGTGCGCCGCCCAGTGGGTGAGCGCAGTTTTTGCGAGAAATAGGTGCGTCATGATCCAGATGCAGACCAATCTCGACGTGGCGGACAATTCCGGTGCGCGTCGCGTCATGTGCATCAAGGTGCTTGGCGGTTCGAAGCGTAAATACGCCCATGTCGGCGACATCATCGTGGTGTCGGTGAAGGAAGCTATTCCGCGCGGCCGTGTGAAAAAGGGCGACGTGATGAAGGCGGTCGTCGTTCGTACCGCCAAGGACATCCGTCGCGTCGATGGCACTGTGATCCGTTTCGACCGCAATGCGGCCGTGCTGATCAACAACAACAAAGAGCCGGTCGGCACCCGTATCTTCGGGCCGGTTCCGCGCGAGCTTCGCGCGAAGAACCACATGAAGATCATTTCGCTGGCGCCGGAGGTGCTGTGATGGCGGCTAAGATCAAGAAGGGCGACAAGGTCGTCGTCCTCGCTGGCCGCGACAAGGGTCGCACCGGTGAGGTCATTGAAGTGCTTCCCAAGGATAACGTCGCCAAGGTGCGCGGCGTTAACATGGTGAAGCGCCACCAGCGGCAGAGCGCGAATCAGGAAGGCGGGATCATCTCGAAAGAGGCCTCGATCGACCTGTCGAATATCGCGATCGCCGATCCCAAGGATGGCAAGCCCACCCGCGTCGGGTTCCTTGTGCAGGCTGACGGCACCAAGGTGCGTGTCGCCAAGCGCTCGGGGGAGAAGATTGATGGCTGAGACCAGCTACACCCCGCGGATGAAATCCTTCTATGAGGAGAACATCCGTCAGCAGATGACCGAGCAGTTCGGTTATAAGAACGTCATGGAAGTGCCGGTCATCGAGAAGATCGTCATCAACATGGGCGTTGGCGAGGCGACTGCCGACACGAAGAAGGTGCAGACCGCTGCGGCGGACCTGGCGCTGATCGCCGGCCAGAAGGCCGTAGTCACCCGGGCTCGCAAGGCGATCTCGAACTTCCGGCTGCGTGAAAACCAGCCGGTCGGCACCAAGGTCACCCTTCGCAAGGTGCGCATGTACGAGTTCGTTGATCGGCTCGTGAACATCGCCCTGCCGCGCGTTCGTGACTTCCGGGGTCTGAACCCCAAGAGCTTCGATGGCCACGGCAACTATGCTATGGGCATCAAGGAACACATCGTGTTCCCCGAGATCAACTACGACAAGGTTGATCAGATGTGGGGCATGGACATCATCGTCTGCACGACGGCGAAGACGGACGAGGAGGCGCGCGCGCTTCTGAAGGCCTTCAACTTCCCGTTCCGTCAGTAAGCATCCCCTTCCGGCCGTGGGGTAGAACCCCAAACGCGGAGACTTGGAGCAAAGCATATGGCGAAAAAAAGCGCCGTCGAGAAGAACGAGCACCGTCGCGAGCTGGTCAAGAGCTACGCGGGCAAGCGGGCTCGCCTCAAGGCCCTGGTGAACGACAAGGAACTGCCGATCGAGGAGCGCTTCGCGGCGGTCCTGAAGTTGGCGGAACTCCCGCGGAACTCGGCGAAGGTGCGCATCCGCAACCGGTGCGAGATCACCGGCCGTCCGCGCGCGTACTATCGCAAGCTTAAGATGAGCCGCATCGCGCTCCGCGAACTTGGTTCGCAGGGGCAGATCCCCGGCCTCGTTAAGTCGAGCTGGTGAGGAGGGCCGATCCATGTCCACGTCTGATCCAATCGGCGATCTGATCACCCGCATCCGCAATGCGCAGATGCGGCGTAAGGAAAAGATCTCCACGCCCGGCTCGCGTCTGCGCGCCAGCGTTCTCGAAGTTCTGACGGCCGAGGGTTTCATCCGCGGTTATTCGGCTTCGGAGCCTGTCAATGGGCGTAGCGAGTTCGAGATCGAACTGAAGTACTATGATGGCGAGCCGGTGATCCGTGAGATCTCCCGGGTTTCCAAGCCCGGCCGGCGGGTCTATTCGTCGGTCAAAACCCTTCCGCGCGTCGCCAACGGTCTCGGCGTCGCTGTCGTCTCCACGCCCCAGGGCGTGATGGCGGACCACGAAGCCCGCGACAAGAACGTGGGCGGCGAGGTCCTCTTCACGGTCTTCTGACCTGGAGGGAGAGAGAGCAATGTCCAAGATCGGCAAAGCCCCCGTAGAGATCCCCGCCGGCGTTACCGCGTCGGTCGATGGTCAGACGGTCAAGGTGAAGGGCCCCAAGGGTGCCCTGGAAGTGAACGTGGTCGAAGAGATCGGCGTGAAGCTCGAGAACGGGGCCATCCTGTTCGCGCTGCGCGGCGAGACCAACCGCCACAAGTCCATGTGGGGTCTTTCCCGCACGCTCGTGGCCAATCTGGTCGAGGGTGTGACGAAGGGCTTCGAGAAGAAGCTTGAGATCAGCGGCGTCGGTTATCGCGCCGCGGTTCAGGGTAAGAACCTGAGCCTGGCTCTCGGTTACAGCCACGACGTGAACTATCCGATCCCCGAGGGGATTCAGATCGTCACGCCGAAGCCGACCGAGATCGTGATCACCGGCATTGATCGCCAGAAGGTTGGCCAGGTTGCTGCGGAAATCCGCGACTTCCGTGGTCCCGAGCCCTACAAGGGCAAGGGCGTCAAATACGCTGGCGAGTTCATCTTCCGCAAGGAAGGCAAGAAGAAGTAACGGATCGGAACCATGGCACAGTTCAAGGACGCTACCGAGCGCCGTAAGGCGCGTGTCCGTCGTGCTCTTCGCACGACGGCGAACGGGCGGCCGCGCCTCTCGGTGCATCGCTCGTCGAAGCACATCTATGCGCAGGTCATCGACGATGCGCGCGGCGTTACCATCGCCGCCGCCTCGTCGCTTGAGAAGACCCTGCGGGAAAGCCTGAAGACCGGCGCGGATGTCGCCGCGGCTCAGGCGATCGGCAAGCTCGTGGCGGAACGCGCCGTCGCAGCCGGTGTGAAGGACGTGGTCTTCGACCGCGGCGCCTTCATTTATCACGGCCGCGTCAAGGCGCTCGCCGATGCCGCCCGCGAGGGCGGTCTCAACTTCTGAGATCACGAGCGGGATCCCCCCGCAGAACGACGAGGATATGATCATGGCTCGTGAACGTGAGCGTGAACGCGAGGATCGCGACAACACGTTCGTGGACAAGCTGGTCCACATCAACCGTGTTGCTAAGGTTGTGAAGGGTGGCCGTCGCTTCGGCTTCGCCGCCCTGGTTGTTGTCGGCGACCAGAAGGGTCGCGTCGGCTTCGGTCACGGCAAGGCCCGTGAAGTGCCGGAGGCGATCCGCAAGGCGACGGAAGCCGCGAAGCGTGCGCTGATCCGCGTGCCGCTGCGCGAAGGCCGTACCCTGCATCATGACGTGCATGGCCATCACGGCGCCGGCAAGGTGATTCTGCGCGCGGCTCCGGCCGGTACGGGCATCATCGCGGGCGGCCCGATGCGCGCCGTCTTCGAGACGCTGGGCATGCAGGACGTGGTGGCGAAGTCGTTCGGCTCGTCGAACCCGTACAACATGGTTCGCGCCACCTTCGATGCGCTGAAGAATCAGGACAGCCCGCGCCTTGTGGCCGCGCGCCGCAGCCTGAAGGTGTCTCAGCTTCAGTCCCGTCGTCGTGTCGACGACGCTGAAGCGACAGACTGACGCCCTGAAAGGTAGTGGAGCTTATCATGGCGAACAGCAGCAAGACGGTTACGGTCGAGCAGGTCGGGAGCGCGATCCGTCGCCCCGACGACCAGCGGGCGACCCTTATCGGTCTCGGCCTTAACAAGCTTGGGCGTCGTTCGACGCTCGAAGATACCCCGGCCGTGCGTGGCATGATCCAGAAGGTCCGCCACCTCGTCCGCGTCGTCGAAGCCTGACGGCGCTGAAGGAGACAGGCGATGAGCAGCCTAAACGAGATCAAGGATAACGACGGCGCACGCAAGAAGCGCATGCGCGTCGGCCGTGGCATTGGCTCCGGCAAGGGCAAGACCGGCGGACGTGGCGTGAAGGGTCAGACCTCGCGTACCGGCGTCGCGATCAAGGGCTTCGAGGGCGGCCAGATGCCGATCCATCGTCGCCTGCCCAAGCGCGGCTTCAACAACATCTTCGCACTGGATTGGAACGAGGTTACCCTCGGCCGCCTCCAGACCGCGATCGATGCCGGCAAGGTCGATGCCAGTGTGACCATCACCGAGGCGGTGCTCGTCGAGGCCGGCGTTCTGCGTCGCGTCCGTGACGGTGTGCGCGTGCTTGGCGGCGGCGGAGAGCTGACGTCGAAGGTGACCCTCGAGGTCGCGCACGCCACCAAGTCGGCGATCGAAGCGATTGAGAAGGCCGGTGGCACGGCGACGCTGCTTGCGTCGAAGTCCAAGGCTGGAAAAACGGCGGCCTGACGCTTAAGTCAGGCCTTTCTATAAAGTCCTACAGGGCACAGCGAGGGAGCGAAGCCTCATGGCCTCGGCAGCAGAACAGCTCGCGGCGAACCTCAATTTTGGTGCTCTGGCGAAGGCCGAAGAACTGAAGAAGCGCATCTGGTTTACGCTAGGTGCGCTTCTCGTGTATCGGCTTGGCACCTACATTCCGATGCCCGGCATAAATCCGGACGCGCTGGCGGATGTGTTCCGCACGGCGCAGACGGGCATCATCGGCCTGTTCAACATGTTCTCGGGCGGCGCGGTTTCGCGCATGGCGATCTTTGCCCTGAACATCATGCCGTACATCTCGGCCTCCATCATCATTCAGCTCCTCACCACTGTCTCTCCGACGCTGGAAGCGCTGAAGAAGGAGGGTGAGTCCGGCCGGAAGATGATCAACCAGTACACCCGCTACCTCACCGTCGTTCTGGCGGTGTTCCAGTCCTACGGCATTGCCGTCGGTCTTGAAGGGTCGGGTGCCGTGGTTTCCGATCCTGGCCTGTTCTTCCGCATCTCGACGGTGATCACGCTCACGGGCGGCACCATGTTCCTGATGTGGCTCGGCGAGCAGATCACCTCACGCGGCATTGGTAACGGCATTTCGCTGATCATCTTCGCTGGTATCGTGGCGGAGCTGCCCTCGGCGATCGCCAACACGCTCGAACTCGGCCGTCAGGGCGCGCTGTCGACGGGCATTATCCTCACGGTGATCCTGATGGTCATCGCGGTGATCATGTTCATCGTGTTCGTGGAGCGTGCCCAGCGCCGGCTGCTGATCCAGTACCCCAAGCGCCAGGTCGGCAATAAGGTCTATGAGGGCCAGTCCTCCCACCTGCCGCTGAAGCTGAACACGTCGGGCGTTATCCCGCCGATCTTCGCATCGTCGCTGCTGCTGATCCCGACGACCGTCGCGAGCTTCATGCAGGGGCAGGGGCCGTCATGGCTCACCACCGTGACCACGCTCATCGGTCATGGTCAGCCGCTGTTCATGCTGCTCTATGTGGCGCTGATCGTGTTCTTCTGCTTCTTCTACACCGCGATCGTGTTCAACCCGACAGAGACCGCGGACAATCTCAAAAAGCACGGCGGCTTCATTCCGGGCATTCGTCCCGGAGAGCGGACCGCCGAGTACATCGACTATGTGCTGACTCGCATCACTGTCATCGGTGCGGCTTACCTAGCGGTCGTCTGCCTGTTCCCCGAGATCTTGATCTCGTATGCTGCGGTTCCGTTCTACTTCGGTGGTACGTCGCTGCTGATCGTGGTGAGCGTGACCATGGATACGGTTGCGCAGGTCCAGGGGCATTTGCTGGCGCATCAATATGAGGGGCTGGTCAAGAAGGCCAAGCTCAGGGGGAAGCGTCGATGAGGCTGATTCTTCTTGGTCCGCCGGGTGCGGGCAAGGGAACTCAGGCGCAACGCCTGGTCGCACGGCACGGCATCGTGCAGCTGTCGACCGGGGATATGCTGCGCGAGGCGGTGCGTGACGGAACGCCCGTCGGCTTGCGAGCCAAGGAAGTGATGGATGCCGGCAAGCTGGTGTCCGACGACATTGTCATCGACATCGTAGCGGATCGAATCGATCAGCCGGATGCCGCCAAGGGGTTCATCCTCGACGGCTTTCCCCGCACCGTCGCCCAGGCGAAGGCACTGGACGACATGCTGGCGGCGAAGGGGCTGAAGCTCGACGCCGTGATCGAGTTCAAGGTGGACCAGGACAAGCTGGTCGGCCGCATCCTTCAACGCGCGCGCGAGGCCGCTGAACGTGGCGAGCCGGTGCGCAAGGATGATGATCCGGAAATCTTCAAGACACGGCTTGAGGCTTTCAATCGCGACACCGCTGTCGTGGGCCCTTACTACGCGGACACGGGGCTCCTCGTCGCCGTGGACGGCATGAAGCCGATCGATGAAGTGGAGAAGACGATCTCGGAAATTCTCGAGACTGTCTGATCTCGATTGGCGTGCGGACTTGACAGGGCGGGTGAATCGCTCTATGTGCCGCGCTTCACTTAATCGGACGTTGCGGTCCGGCATCACTTGGTGATGTCGCGCAGCGTCTTGCGTATCCCTGCATGAGCCGGCCTCCACCGGACGCGGGGGATTTCAATTTCCGGCCTTGGCTGGACGACATGGAGACGGCGAAGTGGCCCGTATCGCAGGCGTTAATATTCCGACCAACAAGCGCGTCGTCATCGCGCTTCAGTACATTCACGGCATCGGCGCGAAGAACGCGTCCGAGATCGTCGAGAAGGTTGGCATCCCGGCCGAGCGCCGCGTGAACCAGCTCACCGATCAGGAAGTGCTCCAGATCCGCGAGACGATCGACCGCGACTATATTGTCGAGGGCGACCTGCGCCGCGAAGTGTCGATGAACATCAAGCGCCTGATGGACCTGGGTTGCTACCGCGGTCTGCGTCACCGTCGTGGCCTGCCTGTTCGCGGCCAGCGCACGCATACCAATGCGCGTACCCGCAAGGGTCCTGCCAAGGCGATCGCCGGCAAGAAGAAATGAGGAGGCGGGCTTCGGCCCGCTTTTCCGCGCCGGCGGCGTGAGCGCCGGTTTCAACGTTTACGACTATTGTCCCGAGCGCCTGGAACAACGGGCGCGCCTGAAGGATCGAAGATCAAATGGCTAAAGAAGCTGCCCGCATTAAGCGTCGCGAGCGGAAGAACATCGCGTCGGGCGTTGCGCATGTGAATGCGTCGTTCAACAACACCATGATCACCATCACCGATGCGCAGGGCAACACCATTGCCTGGTCGTCGGCGGGTGCCATGGGCTTCAAGGGTTCGCGTAAGTCCACCCCCTATGCGGCTCAGGTCGCGGCGGAAGACTGCGCGCGCAAGGCGGCCGAGCACGGCATGCGCACCATTGAGGTTGAGGTTTGCGGCCCGGGTTCGGGACGTGAGTCCGCGCTGCGCGCCTTCCAGGCGGCGGGTTACACGGTGACGTCGATCCGTGACGTGACGCCGATCCCGCACAATGGTTGCCGTCCGCGCAAGCGCCGGCGCGTCTGAGATTTCGATCCTCCCAGCGGTGCGTTGCGCGCCGCTGGGACCGCCGCGTTTGGCATTCCCTCCCGGCCCGGCCGGGGGCGGCGCGTCCCGGAAGTTTGGCCGGGGGCCGTCGAAAGCAAGGGTGACGCAAGTGATTCAGAAGAACTGGCAAGAGCTGATCAAGCCCGAGAAGCTCGAGGTTTCGGCCGGCAGCGACGCGAAGCGTTTTGCGACCGTCGTCGCCGAACCGCTGGAGCGTGGCTTCGGCCAGACGCTCGGCAATGCGCTGCGTCGCATCCTGCTGTCTTCACTCCAGGGCGCGGCGGTGACGTCGGTCCATATCGATGGCGTTCTGCACGAGTTCTCATCGATCCCGGGCGTCCGTGAGGACGTGACGGACATCGTCCTTAACATCAAGGACATCGCCATCAAGATGGCGGGCGACACCGCCAAGCGCATGGTGGTGAAGAAGCAGGGCCCGGGCATCGTGACCGCCGGCGACATCCAGACTGTCGGCGACGTTCAGGTGCTCAATCCCGAGCTGGTATTGTGCACGCTCGACGATGGCGCCGAGATGCGGATGGAATTCACCGTCGACACCGGCAAGGGCTACGTCGCTGCCGACCGCAACCGTCCCGAGGACGCGCCGATCGGTCTCATTCCGGTCGACAGCCTGTACTCGCCGGTCAAGAAGGTGTCCTACAAGGTCGAGAACACCCGCGAGGGCCAGATTCTCGACTATGACAAGCTGACGCTGACCATCGAGACCAACGGCTCGATCGGTCCTGAGGACGCCCTGGCTTTCGCCGCGCGCATTCTGCAGGACCAGCTTGAGATCTTCGTGAACTTCGAGGAGCCCAAGCGCGAAGCCGAGAGCCCGGCGATGCAGGAGCTGCCCTTCAACCCGGCGCTTCTGAAAAAGGTCGACGAGCTCGAGCTGTCGGTGCGTTCGGCGAACTGCTTGAAGAACGACAATATCGTCTATATCGGCGACCTGATCCAGAAGACCGAGGCGGAGATGCTCCGTACCCCGAACTTCGGCCGCAAGTCGCTGAACGAGATCAAGGAAGTTCTCGCCAGCATGGGCCTGCATCTCGGCATGGAAGTGCCGGGCTGGCCGCCCGAGAACATCGAAGACCTCGCAAAGCGCTTCGAAGATCACTACTGAGCATTTGACGCGGCGGTCGAGCCGCCTTCCTTCACATTCGGCTCGAAGCCGTCGCATTTGGGATACTCGCCATGAACCACGGCAAGACGTATCGGAAATTCAACCGGACCGCTGAGCACCGCAAGGCCATGTTTGCCAACATGGCCCAGGCTCTCCTCACCCATGAGCAGATCATCACGACGCTGCCCAAGGCGAAGGACCTGCGTCCCGTTGTCGAGAAGCTGATCACCCTCGGCAAGCGCGGCGGGCTTCATGCGCGTCGCCAGGCGATCGCGGAAGTGCGCGACGTCGTTGTCGTGCGCAAGCTCTTCGACGTCATCGGCCCGCGCTACAAGGAGCGCAACGGCGGCTACACGCGCATCATCAAGGCTGGCTTCCGTCACGGTGATTCGGCGCCGATCGCGGTGATCGAGCTGGTGGATCGGGACGAGAGCGCCAAGGGCGCCGCTGATCTCGCCCGCCACGAAGCGTCGAAGTCGGAAGAGAACGCCGCCGCCTGAGTTTAGGCCGGGCGAGAGGTTTACGAAGGGGCGGCCTTGGCTGCCCCTTTTTGTTTGCGCTTTTTCAGTCGCCGGCTGGTGGGGAAGGGCACGGTTGCAGGCCGCGCGTCGCGGTGAAGACGCGATGACCCTTTTTCCGCCGCGGAGCCGGGGCTATATCTCAAGCCATGATCCGTTTTTCCCGCATTCTCACCGCTTGCTTCCTGATTCTGGTTCCGGCCGACACGCAGGCCGCGCCTGCTGTGGCGCCCATGCCCGCACCGATGCCCATGCCCATGCCTGTGCCCGCACAGCCGCATGTGCCGACCTCGCGGGCCGAGATAAGTCTCAGCTTCGCGCCGGTAGTTGCGCGTACAGCTCCGGCGATCGTGAATGTCTACGCGATGCGCGCGGTGCCGCAGCGCCGCCAGATGTCGTTGCTGGACGATCCGTTTTTCCGGCGCTTCTTCGGCGGGCCATCGGGCCCTGGGTTTGGCGGCCCGAGTGAACGGCTGCAGCGGGCGCTGGGTTCGGGGGTTATCGTTGACCCGTCCGGTCTGGTGGTGACGAACAACCATGTCATCGAGGGCGCGGATGAGGTGCGCGTCTCGCTGGCGGACAAGCGGGAATACGACGCCGAGATTCTGCTTCGGGATCCGCGCACCGATCTTGCCGTGCTCAAGCTAAAGGGCGGGAAGGGGAGTTTTCCGGCGGCGGAACTGGGTTCCTCGGACGACCTCCAGGTCGGCGATATTGTGCTGGCCATCGGCAATCCGTTTGGCGTCGGGCAGACGGTGACGCAGGGCATCGTCTCGGCGCTCGCGCGCACGCAGGTTGGCATCACCGATTATCAGTTCTTCATTCAGACCGATGCCGCGATCAATCCGGGCAATTCGGGTGGTGCGCTGGTTGATACGGCCGGGAGGGTGATTGGCATCAACACGGCGATCTTCTCGCGCTCCGGCGGTTCGCAAGGTATCGGCTTCGCGATTCCCGCGGACATGGTCCGGGTGGTGCTTCAGTCGGCATTGGATGGTGGCAAGTCTGTCCGCCGGCCGTGGCTTGGCGCCCGCCTGCAGCGGGTGACGGCCGACATCGCCGAAGGTCTGGATCTGGTACGGCCAGTCGGTTCTCTGGTCCAGAGCGTCGCCCCCGGCAGCCCCGCAGCGCGGGGAGGATTGAAGGTAGGGGATCTGATCACCGGAATCGCCGGGCAGGAGGCGGACGACCCGGACGCCTTTGGGTACCGTTTCGCCACGCGTCCGCTGGGCGGCGATGTGGCCGTAGCGGTCGTCCGGCAGGGGCGCAGCCTGACGCTGTCGATTCCGCTTGATGCGGCGCCGGAGACGATCCCGCGCGAAAAGCGCCAACTGGACAACCGCTCGCCGCTCGCCGGGGCCACGGTGGTGAACCTTTCGCCCGCTGTCGCCGAAGAACTGCGCACCGTGGAAGCGGACAAAGGGGTGGTGGTGACCTCGGTCGCGGAGGGCTCGCCGGCAGAAATGACCAATCTCAAGGTCGGTGATGTTCTTATCGAGGTGAATGGAGAGCGGATTACGCGTACGGATGATCTTGTGCGGGCCACCGCGTCACCGTCGCGTGTGTGGCGGATCACGCTTCAGCGCGGCGGGCGCACGCTCACCGCCATGCTTCCTGGATGAGGCTCCTTTGGTCGACCTTTTCGCCAGCGCCGGGCTAGAATCGACGGCGCCACGGCCATTGGCCGATCGGCTGAGGCCGCGCCAGCTCGCAGAGGTGGTCGGCCAGGAGCACCTTACCGGACCGGACGGCATTCTCACGCGGATGATCGAGAGCCAGTCGCTGGGCTCGCTGATCTTCTGGGGACCGCCTGGGACCGGCAAGACCACGGTTGCGCGGCTTCTCGCCCATTCCACCGATCTCGAATTCGAGCAGGTGTCGGCCATATTCAGTGGCGTGGCGGAATTGAAGAAGGTCTTCGAGGCGGCGCGGGGGCGGCGGGCGCTCGGGCGGGGCACCTTGCTGTTCGTCGACGAGATCCATCGCTTCAATCGCGCGCAGCAGGACAGCTTTCTGCCCGTGATGGAAGACGGCACCATCACGCTCGTGGGCGCGACGACCGAAAATCCATCATTCGAGCTGAACGCCGCTTTGCTCTCGCGTGCGCGCGTACTGACATTCCGGTCTCTCGACGATGAGGCGATCGACCGCCTGCTGGGGCGCGCGGAGGAACTGGAGGGCAGGGTGCTGCCGCTGGAGCCAGAAGCGCGGGCCGTGCTTGTGCGTCTGGCGGACGGGGATGGCCGTGCGTCGTTGACGCTCGCTGAAGAGGCATGGCGTGCCGCGCGGCCGGGCGAGGTGTTCGATGGGGCCAAGCTCCAGGAAATCGTCCAGCGCCGCGCACCGCTCTATGACAAGAGCGAGGACGGCCACTACAACCTCATCTCGGCCCTCCACAAGTCGATCCGCGGTTCAGACCCCGACGCCGCGCTGTATTGGCTGGCGCGGATGATCGACGCCGGGGAAAACCCGTTGTTCCTGGCCCGACGGCTGGTGCGCATGGCGGCGGAGGACATCGGCAACGCTGATCCGCAGGCCCTCGTGGTCGCGAACGCGGCGAAGGATACCTATGATTTTCTCGGTTCGCCGGAGGGTGAACTGGCGCTCGCGCAGGCGGCGGTCTATCTGGCAACCGCGCCCAAATCCAACGCCGTATACACCGCGTGGAAGAAGGCGTTGAAGGTTGCGAAGGAGGCGGGCTCGCTAGTGCCGCCCCGTCATATTCTCAATGCGCCGACGAAGCTGATGAAGAATGAGGGCTACGGCGCTGGCTATGCATATGACCATGACGCTCCCGATGCATTCTCGGGGCAGGATTATTTCCCCGAAAAGCTTG
Organism: Ancylobacter pratisalsi; assembly: GCF_010669125.1. Lineage (NCBI taxonomy): Bacteria > Pseudomonadati > Pseudomonadota > Alphaproteobacteria > Hyphomicrobiales > Xanthobacteraceae > Ancylobacter > Ancylobacter pratisalsi. The sequence continues at coordinate 96,242 of NZ_CP048630.1, read as the reverse complement.
GTCGCCAGCAGTTCTACGAACCGGTGGAACGCGGCTTCGAGCGTGAGATTCGCAAGCGACTGGATTACTGGGCGCGTCTGCGAGCGGAACGGCAGGGGCGCTGAATGGGGGGCATGTCGATGACCGGCCTGCTTCTGATCTTCATCGGCGCGGGTGTTGGCGGCGTGCTGAGAAACCTCGTCGGCATGGCGGCAATCCGCTTCTTTGGCACCGCGTTTCCGTTCGGCACCTTTCTGGTGAACGTCATCGGCTGCTTCATTATCGGCTGCGCTGCCGGCTGGCTCACCATGCGGGTCGAGCACATGTGGGCGGGGCACGCGCGTTTCTTCATCATTACCGGCGTGCTCGGCGGATTCACGACCTTCTCGTCCTTCTCCCTCGACGCCGCCGTACTGGTTGAGCGGGGGGAACTGGGTCTCGCCGCGCTCTATGTGGGCGGTTCTCTCGTTCTTTCGCTGGCGGCCGTGTTCGGTGGATTGGCGCTCGTGCGCGCTGTCGCGTGACGCGCCGCCCCGTCTCGGCTATGTGCTGGGGCGAGGAGAACACATCCAATGGCCGTCGAGACCCGCCACGTCGACCGCGATGAAGAAGGCATGCGCCTTGATCGCTGGTTCAAGACGCATTTCCCCGACCTGTCCTTCGGACATCTGCAGAAGCTGCTGCGCAGCGGGCAGGTGCGCGTGGATGGCGGGCGGGTGAAAACCAATACCCGGCTGGCTGCGGGGCAGAGCATCCGCGTGCCGCCGCTGGAGGAAAAGCCGCAGCTCTCGGCGGCGGACTATCTCGATGCTCTGGACGGCAAGGATGCAGGGAAGGGCGCCGGCACGGACCCGCGCCCGGCGAGGGGCGCGGAAGAGCGGCCGCTTGCGGCGCCAGCGGTCCATCGTGCCAGCTCCGATGACAAGGACGCCGCCGCGCTGAAGGCGATGATCCTTTATGAGGATCGTGACGTTCTGGTCCTCAACAAGCCTTACGGTCTCGCCGTGCAGGGCGGATCGGGCACCTATCGCCATGTGGACGGCATGCTGGAAGCCTTGCGTTCGCATGATGGTCAGAAGCCGCGCCTGGTGCACCGGATCGACAAGGACACCTCGGGCATTCTGCTGGTGGCGAAGACGCGGCTCGCGGCTTCCACGCTGGCCAAGACTTTCCGCTCGCGCGCGGCGCGCAAGATCTACTGGGCGCTGGTGCCGGGCGTGCCGCGACCCGCGCAGGGACGCATTTCGACCTACCTCGCCAAGGACGAGGCCGCGGAGAGGATGCGTGTTGCCCGGCATGGGGACGACGAAGCCAGTCACGCCATTTCCTATTATGCCGTGGTCGACAATGCCGCGCAGAAAATGGCCTGGCTGTCGATGAAGCCCGTTACCGGGCGAACACACCAGCTACGCGCCCATGCGGCGCATATCGGCCATCCGATCGTTGGTGACCCGAAGTATTTCGACATCGAGAACTGGCCGCTGCCCGGCGGATTGCAGAACCGGCTTCATCTGCTGGCCCGGCGGCTGGTGATCCCCCACCCGAAGGGCGACAGGCTGATCGATGTGTCGGCGCCGCTGCCCCCTCACATGCAGCAGAGCTGGAATGTGCTCGGCTTCGACGCCACCCAGTACGATCCGATCGTCGACGCGCCGGAGAGCTGATGCCACGCGGCAAGGTCCGGTTCGGCGCGAGCTTTATGGTAGAGTGAGGGCGGCCGGCTTTCGTGCGGGTCCCTTAGCCGTTTAACTATGGGACATGCTGGATGGACTGTAATAAAGTTAGGCTTCGGCGCCTGCCTGCCATTGATGCGACATCTTGACCTGCAATCATTCGGCTGGTGACGGCTGCCCCATCGAGGCGCTTCATCGTGCTGCTTGGGGCGTCTTTATGGGACTTGGACGAGCGTGGGGGGTGGTCGTCCGTGACTGAAATGAGCGTCTACGGTGCTCTGAAGAAGGGATCGGGTGCCGGTCGTCTGGCGAATGTCGCGCGGCTGGAGCGTTATCGCGATCTGATTCGCGTCAGCCTGATGGTGGGCGCTGCGCTGATAGACTTGACGGCGATCGGTGGCGCGGGCGTCTTGAGTGCACTCTGGCGCTACGGCAATGTTGCCGTGGTTGGATGGCTGCAGTCGTTGCAGCTGCTGGCTCCATCCTATCTTGTCGTCGCGCTCGCACTGCGGGCGTATTCGATCGGCACGCTGCGTTCGATCACCCGATCGGTCCTTACATCGGCAATGGCGTTGTTGGGATCCTCGACGATAGCGCTGAGCGTGGTCTTCGCGCTGAAGGTCGGCGAACAGCTGTCGCGCTTTCAGACCGGTTTGACGATCGTGCTGGCATTGTTCCTGATGACCGGCTTCCGGCTCATCGGGGTCCGCCTCATTCGTCGCACCCTTCATGCCATCGTCGAGCAACGCATTGTCGTCCTGACGGACGGCGTTGGCGTAGAACGACGCGCCGGCAACAAAATGACCTTTCTGGTCGATGTGCGCACGGCGGGGATCGTTCCCGATCTCAGAGATCCGGCGTTTTTCGACAACCTTGGTCACATCGTGCGCGATGCCGATCGCGTCGTGCTGGCCTTCTCCGATCCGAGCGAGCGCCAGTCCTGGGCCGAGGCGATGCGGCAGACCGGCATGGATGCCGAGGTTGTTGCCGATCTCGGCTATGTCCGGCCGGTCGCGCTGAGTTACTGGCAGGACCACACCACGCTGGTCATTTCGCGTGGACCGCTCAATCTTGGCGAGCGCCTGCTCAAGCGCGCCTTTGATCTCACGGTGACCTGCGGAATCCTGCTGTTTGCCGGACCGGTAATCGCGATCTGCGCCGTGCTGGTCAGGCTCGATTCTCCGGGACCGGCGTTCTTCATCCAGGAGCGTACCGGGCGCAACAACCGCATCTACCGCTGCTTCAAGCTGCGCACCATGCGGACCGATCTCACGGACGCGCATGGCGGTGTCTCGGCCTCGCGCGGCGATGAGAGGATCACGCGGATCGGCGGGATACTGAGGCGTACCAGCCTGGATGAGCTTCCCCAGCTCTTCAACGTGCTCAAGGGCGATATGAGCCTCGTGGGCCCCAGGCCGCATGCGCTCGCTTCACGCGCCGAAGGGGCGCTGTTCTGGGACCTCGTGCCCGATTATTGGAGCCGTCACGCCATGAGGCCGGGCGTCACCGGACTCGCACAGGTGCGCGGCTTCCGCGGCGCAACCCATAGCCGTTCCGACATTGAGCGCCGCGTGGCCGCCGACCTCGAATATATCAATGGCTGGTCGCTCTGGCTCGACATCAAGATCCTTATCATGACCGTTCGAGTCGCCGTGCATCACAACGCCTATTGAGGACCGGCCAGGGTCGGATGCCTTTCTTGGGTCGTAATGACCCTGGACAACACTGAGACTGGCGCTGGCCGACGCCCTGCGCTAGGCAGCGGTCTTCCCGTCACCGAATTCGGGTTCCTCATGCTTGGCCGTTCACAGGGCTTTCGCGCCGCGCTCATCCTCGCGTCCTGCTTTTTGTCCGGCGCCGTTATGGCGGCGCCGGGGTGCGAAGGGAGGCTCGGCACGGCGCGCGTGCTGGAGGTCGATCCCCACCATTTGCAGGTCGGTACCAAGCAGTTTCCCCAGACCTTGGACCTTGCCGATGGTGAGGTGGTGCTGACCTTCGACGATGGACCTCGCCCCGGCACGACCTCGGCCGTGCTGAAGGCTCTGGCACAGGAATGCACACGGGCGACCTTCTTCGTCGTGGGCCGCAATGCGTCGGCCCATCCTGCTCTCCTGAAGCAGATCCTCGCCGGCGGTCACACCCTGGCCTATCACAGCCAGACGCACCCCATGACGCTCGCGGATCTGCCCTTCGACAAGGCTGTGGCCGACATCGAGAAGGGCTTCAGTGCCACCGACAAGGCCGCCTATGGCAGCGCGGGCGCGCAACCGCGCGTGCCCTTTTTCCGATTTCCCGGATTTGGGTCCTCGCCAGCACTTCTGGCCTATCTCGACAAGCGCGGGGTTGGCGTGTTTGGCGCAGACCTGTGGGCGGGTGACTGGAATCCGATGACCCCGGACCAGCAGCTAAAACTGTTGATGGAGCGTCTCGACCGCCAGCGGCGCGGAATCATCCTGCTGCACGACACCCGCGATCAGACCGCCAAGATGGTGCCGGCGTTCCTCGTCGCGCTCAGGGAGAAGGGCTATCGGGTCGTGCACATCGTTCCAGCGGGGCCGATGACCGCCGCAGCGCCACGCTGAAGGCTCGTCCCCGCTTCCGGGGGCGAACTTGAGCAGGAGCACTCATTTCGAGGAAGCTGCCCGAAGCTCTTGCCGGGCTGAGCCCGGCTATCTGAGCCGGGAAATGGTGCGGTCGAGAGGACTCGAACCTCCACGGTGTTACCCACTGCCACCTCAAGGCAGCGCGTCTACCAATTCCGCCACGACCGCACATGCCCGTTTGGTACCGTCGGCTGAAGTGGCTTCCGACGCGGGCGGGCATCGTCTAACAGATCGATTGAGGCTCCACAAGAGCCGCCATGAGCTGTGGACAGAGCTGAGATGTCGATGAGGGCTCCGTGGAGACAGGCCGGCCTGAAATGACTATCTGTTTGTCATGATGGAAAGCGTCATTTCCCAGCGGACAGCGCGCGACGGGTTGCCCACATCCTTTCTTGCCGAGAAGGGAAGGCCGCCCGTGCTTTGGCGCGTGGAGAGGGACCTGGTGAGCTATCCGGACGCACTTGCCGAGATGGATCGGCTGGCGGCGGAGATCGCGCTCGGTCAGGCTTCTGAGACGGTGTGGCTGCTTGAGCACCCGCCACTTTATACAGCTGGCACCAGTGCCCGGTTGGATGATCTGGTCGAGCCGAATCGATTCCCCGTCTTCGAAACTGGACGCGGTGGCCAGTTCACCTACCATGGACCCGGGCAGCGCGTAGCTTATGTGATGCTTGATCTGAAGCGTCGCGCGCCAGATGTGCGCCGCTACGTCGCCGCGCTGGAGGAATGGCTGATCCGCACCCTGGCGGCCTTCAACGTGCGCGGTGAGCGCCGTGAGGATCGCGTCGGCGTCTGGGTTCGCCATCCCACCAAGGCGGGTGAGGGCGAGGACAAGATCGCGGCTCTCGGCATCCGGGTGCGACGCTGGGTGACGATGCATGGCGTCTCGCTCAATGTGGAACCGGATCTCGCCCATTTCGGGGGTATCGTTCCCTGCGGTGTGCGCGAACACGGCGTCACGAGCCTGGTCGAACTCGGCCTTCCTGTGACCATGGAGGACGTTGATCTCGCCATGCGGCGGGAATTTGAGGTCGTCTTCGGCCCCACACGAACGCCGTCGGACTAGACGGTGGGCCGCACGGTGAAGTCGTCGGCGATGAATGTCTCGCCTTCACGGGGGAGGCCCGTGACCTCGATGTGGTCGATCCGCGAGGCCGGAGGTCCTTCGCGGCACGCGGCAATGAAGACGACGAGCGAATCAGGTGCGGCGTCGATCAGTGCCTCGACGGTGCCGTCGCGGCGGTTGCGTACCCATCCCGAATAGCCCTCGTGCCGGGCCCTTTTCGCGAGCCAGGCACGGTAGCCCACACCCTGGACCCGCCCGTGGATGACCAGACGGGTGATCTGTGGTGTCATGCTGCTCTCCTGTTGCTGACCGACAACGGCGCCGGACGCTTCGATTCCACTATGCGTGGAACGATTTGCGTTCGTAGGCGATGCTTCATAAGAACGGCTCCATTCAATCAATTCGAACGTCCGGCCGGAGTGCGGCATGAGCGAAGAGACCGATCTCGCCGTCCCGCCCCCGCGCGGAACGGAACATGAGCGCGACCCGATCGAGGTGCCGGGCTTCGTCGAGGCGGTGGCGGGCGCCGTCGAGACGCTGAATGTCGACGCGCTCCGCGAACTCGTCGCCGACCTGCACGAGAGCGATCTCGCCCGGCTTCTGGAAGCGCTGCCTGCGGAGGACAGGCCGCGCCTTGTTGAATTGCTCGGTTCGGACTTCGACTTCACCGCGCTCACCGAGCTTGATGAGACCGTTCGTGTCCAGATCCTTGAGGCCCTGTCGACAAGGACCGTGGTCGAGGGCCTGCGCGAGATCGAGTCCGACGACGCTGTCTACATCCTTGAGGATCTCGACGAGGCGGACAAGCAGCAGATTCTCGCCTATCTGCCGACGCCGGAGCGCGCCGCCCTGCAGCGCAGCCTCGATTATCCCGAGGAAAGCGCCGGCCGGCGCATGCAGACCGAGTTCATCGCTCTGCCGCCCTTCTGGACGGTCGGCCAGACGCTGGACTACATCGGCGAGACCGAGGGGCTGCCAGAGACCTTCTTTGAGGTTTTCGTGGTCGATCCCACCTATCGACTGAGCGGATCGGTGCCGCTCGACCGGCTCTTGCGCACGCGCCGGAACATCAAGCTGGATGAGGTCGTCACGCCGGATCGCCACGTCGTGCAGGCGACCGACGATCAGGAAGACGTCGCGCGCGTGTTCGAGCGCTACAACCTCATCTCGGCGCCAGTCGTCGACGAGAGCGGGCGGCTGGTGGGCGTGCTCACGGTCGACGACATCGTCGACGTGATCCAGGAGGAGGCCGACGAGGACCTGAAGGCGCTGGGTGGTGTCGCCGGCGACGAGGAGCTGTCCGACAATTTCTGGTACATCGCCCGCAGCCGTTTTTCCTGGCTGCTTCTGAATCTGTTCGCCGCGAACATCGCCTCCTTCGTCATCTCGATGTTCGAGGACGAGTTGCAGAAGATGGTGGCGCTCGCCGTGCTCATGCCCATCGTCGCGAGCCAGGGCGGCAATGCCGGGACGCAGACGATGACGGTGGCGGTGCGTGCCCTCGCCACGCGTGAACTGAGGGCCAGCAACGCGAAGCGCATCATCATGCGCGAACTGCTGGTCGGCCTTTTCAATGGTGTGGTTTTCGCTGTCATCATGGCAGCGGCGGTTTTCGCGCGGTTCGGGATCGCGGACCTCGGGGTGGTCATCGGTCTCGCGATGATCATAAACTTGGTCGCCGCGGCGCTGGGCGGCATTCTCATTCCCCTGGCGCTGGATCGGCTCAAGATTGATCCGGCGGTTTCCTCGGGGCCTTTTGTCACCACAGTGACAGATGTCGTCGGGTTCTTCGCGTTCTTGGGTATCGCCTCGCTGTGGTTCTAGAAAAGACGTCCTCCACGCGCGGCGATTGATTCGATTTCAATCGGAATTAACAATCACCCGCTACGCTGCGGCTGTGTTGTTGGAGGAGCGGATGAAGGCGCCCTTCGGACGCCTTCGCGGGTCTGCTGCCGGAGGCGACGAATCGCGTGGTGCGGCGAGTGGCATCCGAAAGGCGGACCTTGCGCGTGCCAGCGATCGAATGATCATCGCCGTGGCGCTTGTCATCGTCGCCGCGGTCATTGCCATGGGCGGCTTCGCCCTTGTCGCCGCCGAGCGCATCGATACGGTCGCGCGGGGGCGTTGGGGCAGTGTGGTCCTGGAGTCGCTTCAGCGTCGCGCGAGCGGGCTGCAACGGGACCTCTCAAGCTTCGCGCACTGGGATGAGTCCGTACTGCGCACCGCCTACTTTCTCGATGTCGACTGGGTCCACGAGAATTTCGGCCGCTGGCTCTACAAGACCCGGCGCCACAACCGCTCCTATATCGTGCTCGATGGTGGCGTTGCCTATGCTTCGGTCGACGGGGAGCTGACGCCGATCAACGAAGCACCCTTCGATGTCGATGCCATAATGCCATTGGTGCTCGGTGTTCAGAGTGCCTACGTCGCCCGGGCGGCGAACGCCGATGCCAGCGCCACCGGGGAGGTCAGGCGCACACGCGACCTACCGGCCGTGTTTCGCGCGGGCTACATGCGGGTCGAGGGCAAACCGGCACTTGTCGGCGCGATAAACATAACGCCCGATTATGGACGGGTCGTCCCGACCGCCAGCATGCCGCCGATTGCGGTTACTGTGGTGTTCATCGATGAGAACTTTCTCGGCGACATCATCGGTGAACTGCATATTTCGGACCCTAGGGTCTCCAATGATGCCCCCGACCCCAGCCGGCAGGCCGTGGCCATTCCCTTCTATGATCCAAGTCTGCCTCCGGCATGGCTGAGCTGGTTGCCGGAAAATCCGGGCGCGTCGTTGATCAGAGCGCTGCTGCCAGCCTTGATCGGGACGGCCGCGTTGCTCCTCGCCGCCGCCGCGATCGTTCTCTGGTATGCGCGCCGTGCGACGCAGGATCTGGCGGCCAGCGAGGCGCTATCCTCCCGATTGGCCTATGTGGATCCTCTGACAGGGCTCGCCAATCGGGCGATGCTGGCGCGCAGCATCGGCGAGTGGAGCGCATGTCATTCGGGGACGGATCGGTTCGCGATCTTCTTCCTCGACCTCGACGGATTCAAGGACATCAACGACACGTTGGGCCATCACGTCGGCGATCAACTGTTGACCGAGATCGGAAGCCGCTTGAATGCCTTGCCCATTCCCGTGGCGTTGGCCTCGCGCTTCGGGGGCGATGAATTCGTTATCCTGACACCGATCGGGCCTGACGATCAGGAGGTTGAGGCCGTCGGCGCGGTCATTCTCGCGGCCATCCGTCAGCCGGTCATGGTGGCGGACCAGACACTTGTCGTCAGCGGTTCGATTGGCGCGACCATCGTGCCGGATCATGGGACCGAACCGACCGAGCTGCTCCGCCTGGCGGATATCGCCGTTTATCGGGCCAAAGCGGACGGGCGCAACTCGGTCCGCCTGTTCGCGCCGAGCATGGAGCGCGATGTGCTTCACCGTCGGGAACTGGAGCGAGAGCTGCGACGTGCCCTCGATGAGGGCGAACTGACCGTGTTCTACCAGCCGCAGTTCGCGGCGAGCGGAGAGGCTGTGGTGGGGTTCGAAGCGCTGGTGCGCTGGAACCATCCCACGATGGGTCTCATCTCTCCCGGTGAGTTCATCCCAATCGCCGAGCAGACCGGGCTCGTGACCGAGCTCGACATGTGGGTGCTGCGGCAGGCCTGCGCCCAGGCGAAGGGATGGGGAAACACCAAGATTGCGGTGAACCTCTCTCCCGTGGATTTCCGCATGCGTGATCTGGCGGTGCAGATTGGCAGGATACTGGAGGAAGAAGGTTTTCCGCCCGAACGCCTGGAAATCGAAATCACGGAAAATCTGCTGTTCGGCAATCACCAGGAAGCGTTCGCCTCGCTCGCTTCGCTTCGCGCGATGGGCATGCGCATTGCGCTCGATGATTTTGGCAGCGGCTATTCCTCGCTCGGCTATATTCGCCGCTTCCGCGTCGACACCATCAAGATCGATCGGAGCTTCACCCAGAACATCGGACGAAGCGATGACGCGGCAGCCATCATTGACTGCGTGGTCCGTCTGGCGCGCGCGCTGGCGATCAACGTGACGGCCGAGGGGGTCGAGACCCGTGAGCAGCTGCGCTATCTGCAATCGGTTGGCTGCAACCACGTGCAGGGCTTCCTGCTGGCAAGTCCGGTGCCGCTATCGAGCGTCGATCGCTATCTGGAACTCGCCCGCCGCCCCGTTGAGCCGACGCCGCAGCGCCTGCACACGTTCGTCTGAAGCGGGTTCGTCGTAATGTTCTTCTACGCCTCGAAGATCATGTGGATGGTCTCCGTTCCCTCGACCTTCCTGACGTTGCTGGCCCTTGTCGGCCTGGCAATGATGCCGAGGTTCCGGCGGTTCGGCATGGCACTCATGGCCCTGGGGGTGATCGGGCTCGCCGTTGCGGGGCTCAGCCCGCTTGGGCGCGTGCTTATGCATGAGCTGGAGCAACGCTTTCCCCCCTTCGACGATGCCGGTCCCATTACCGGCGTCGTGGTTCTCGGCGGGGCTGAGCTGCCGGAGCTCACGGCATCGCGGGGGCAGCCGAGCTTCAACAATGCATCCGAACGCCTGCTCGCGCTGGTTGAACTCGCCCACCGCTACCCGGATGCCAAGATCGTCTTCGCCGGCGGCAGCGGGGCACTGATGGGGCAGACCATGCAGGAGGCCGACGTGGTGCGAATGGCGTTGCACCAACTCGGCGTCGATCCTGCGCGCGTGATCTTCGAGGCCAGATCGAGAAACACCGCGGAAAATGCCCGTAACGCGCGGGACCTGGTCAAGCCGCGTCCAAAGGAGCGGTGGCTGCTGGTCACTTCCGCCGCCCACATGCCGCGCGCCATCGGGTGCTTCCGTGTCGCGGGCTTTCCCGTCACGGCCTATCCGGTGGACTTCCGTACTACGGCGACCTTGACCTATGGGCTTTTCGGCAACGTTGCCGAGGGGCTCGATTTCGTCGACGGCGCCGTCCGTGAATGGATCGGGCTCGTGGTCTACTACTGGACCGGCCGCACCGACGCCTGGTTTCCCGCGCCCTGATCGGCCGGAGGCAATCCCAGCCGATAAACGCCCTTGAGCGCATCCGGATCGACGGGCTTGCCCTTCCGGTAGAGCACAAGGCGCCCCTCGCGGGCGAGGCGCAGGGCGGTCTGGCGCACCAGCGGAAGAAGGCTCTGCCAGTCCGGCCCGCTGGCCAACGCCCGGGCCGGCTCTTCCGGCGCAATGGTGCGTGGTGCATCCGGACGCCCGGCAAGGTCGAGGATCGCCGCCTCCATCGTTAATTCCGTTGGCGCGGGCTTGGCGGGCGAGCTGTTCGTCACAGGCTGTTCTTTCTGTTCTCGAGATCGAGAATCCAGTGCGAATCCGGGCCGAGCTGTCGGTTGATCATGACGAAGAAGATCGCGATCGTCGCCAGCATGAAGGCCCAGCTGTTGATGTACCAGCCGAGATAGCCGATGGCGAAGAAGAAGGCACGCTGGCCGCGGTTGAAGTTCCGGCCCGCCAAAGTCGCCATGCGCGCGGCTGCCAGCACATGTGCCTGCGCTTCTGGGGTGTCGGCTTCGGATGCGGGCGGCGTGGAGCCGACCAGGATCGTCGTGTAGTTGAACAGCCGGTAGGCCCAGGCGAATTTGAAGAACGCGTTGGCGAAGATCAGCGTCAGGCCGAGCGTCTTTATTTCCCAGCTCGAACGGGTGGGGGCGACGAAGGGCAGGTCGGCGAAGATCGCCATCACCGCGTCCGTCGACTGGAGAATCGCCAGCGTCGCGCCAATCGCCAGCAACGAGGTCGAGGCGAAGAAGGCCGTTCCATTCTGCAACGCAGCGACGATCTGGGTGTCGACGATCCGATTTTCGCGGGCCAGCATGCGGTGCATCCATTGCAGCCGGTAGATGTCCATGCGGCGGTTAAGGGTGCGCCCGTGCGACCAGCTTCCCTCCATCGCGAAATGGTAGCCAACCCAGACCACAGCGAAGATCGCAAACGCGATGGCGTCCAGATAGGTGAAGCCAAGCATGGCGATAGATCCGCTTCCTCGTGTCGCGCTTCATCTGCCACGCCGGTCGAATCGGTAACGTGGCCGCTACGTCAGTTTATCATTGGCGGAAAGATAGGCATGCCCCGGAACACGCCTCGGTATGCGTCGGAAGCGCGTCTGACGTGCGCCCGTTCCGTGGATTATGACGATTCCGCGATTGCGAACGCGGTAACGTTTCATTAAATAATGTTTCGCGAGCCGCGCTTCGGGAGTCGTTCCCGCGAAAGCAAGCGGCAGGTTTGATTGTTCCGGGGATCATCCATGAATTCCCTTTCCGAGCGCTCCTGTTGGGGAGTTGCGCGCTGGGCCGTTGTTGCCTTTCTTGTAGGCGTCGGTCTGGTCTATCTGTTTGGCGGCTTCCAAGCCGTACAGGTCGCCGCCAGTTAAGAGCGCGACCCTTCTTCGAGAAACTGACATGATGAATTGGGAACGGTTCGGCTGAAAAGCCGGGCCGTTTTCGATTCATGGTCCGGGGTCACCGAACGGCGGGTTGCAGGCCTGATCAATGAATGTGATCGCGCCTATGACGACACTGCATTTGCGCTCAGCGACGTGTCCGACGATGTTGGCGTCCGGATTTGTTGAAGCGGAGACGGGACGTGTCGCTCAAGCTGGTCATCGGCAACAAGAACTACTCCTCATGGTCGCTGCGCCCTTGGCTGGCGATGACCGCCTTCCACATTCCTTTCGAGGAGATCATGGTTCCGCTCGACACGCCTGAATTCAAGGCGCGGGTGCGCGAGCATTCGCCAGCGGGGCGGGTGCCGGTTCTCATCGACGGTGAGGCGGTGGTCTGGGAATCGATCGCGATCCTCGAGCACCTCGCCGAGCGCTTTCCCGACAAGGCGATCTGGCCGTCGGCAGCGGCGGCGCGTGCCCACGCCCGTTCGGTGGCGACCGAAATGCATGGCGGGTTCGGCGCGTTGAGGCGTGAGGCGCCCATGAACTTGTGGCGCCCGGTCGAGCCTCGCGCATTTCCCGAGGATACGCTCAAGGACGTCCGCGCCCTGCAACGCCGCTGGAACGAGGCGCGCGAGCGCTTCGGCGCGGGGGGCGACTTCCTGTACGGCGCCTTCAGTGCCGCCGACGCAATGTATGCCCCGGTGGCTACACGCCTGCGCACCTATGCGATCGAGGTTGATGCCGTGTGCTCGGCCTATGTCGAGGCGGTCCATGCCCATCCGGCCTTCATCGCCTGGAAGGAGGCGGCCCTCCAGGAGACGCATATCGTTGAGGCCGATGAGGTCGACTGGCCGCAGGTGAAGCGCGTATAGAACGCGCAGATATCGCGGACCTGACCATGCCTCTCCATCTTCTGAAACTCTGCGTCGGCGCTGAATCCATCCAGGATCTGGAGGAATGGATCGCGGAGAGCCTGTCGAGCCGGGCCGCACGCGGCGAGCCGGCTGAGCAGTTCCACACCACGCGCATGGTCCCAACCCGTACCGACGAATTGCTCGATGGTGGCTCTCTCTACTGGGTCATCAAGGGGGAGGTGGCCTGCCGGCAGCGCCTCGTGGCGATACGGCCCTTCGTCGACGGCGACGGTATTCGGCGTTGTCACCTCGTTCTGGATCCTGCCGTCCACAAGGTGGTGCCGCGGCCGCACCGGCCGTTCCAGGGCTGGCGCTACCTTGCCGCCAAGGATGTGCCGGCGGATCTAGGCGCGGCCGGCGACGACACCCTGCTGCCCGAGCACATGCGGCGCGAGCTTCGCTCCCTCGGCCTCATCTGAAGCCGTCGTTCCGTGGATCGGAACGAACCACATCGCCTCTCACGCGTTGACCTAACGTGAAACCGCAGAGGAGGCACCGATATGGTCCAGGATTCGGACGACCATCACGAATCGAGCCGCGGCGAATCTGTCGTGAAATCAGATACCAAGGAGCGTCAGGCTGCCGAGGTCAGGCCCATGCGCTACGTGCTCGGCATCGGGCTCGCGCTGGTCATCATCGGCATGGCAGTCAGCTATGTGAGCTTCACCTAACAGTCAGCCCGATACGCCGATGTTGTCGATGAGCCGCGTGGCGCCGATGCGCGCGGCGACCAGCAGTCGTATCGGGCCCTCGTCACGCGAAGCGATCGGCGCCAGGGTTTCGGCGTGGCGAGCTTCGAGATAGTCGAGGACAAAGCCGGCGGCGATCACGCTTTCGCGGGCTTCGGCGACTGCCGCGGCAATATCGGCTCCGTCAATGATGGCACGGGCTGCCGCCTGGAGAGAGCGGTGAAGCGCGGGCGCAGCCGCGCGTTCCTCCGTGCCGAGATAGACGTTCCGGGAGGACAGAGCGAGACCGTCTGGCTCCCGAACCGTCGGTACCCCGACAATGCGCACCGGCAGGTTGAGGTCGTGGCCGAGGCGGATGACAACCTGCAACTGCTGATAATCTTTCTCGCCGAACAGGGCGACATCAGGCGCAGTCTGGATCAGCAGCTTGGCGACGACCGTGGCGACGCCGGCAAAATGCGTGGGACGGAAATCCGTCTCCAGTCCAAGCGCCGGGCCTTCAAGGGATATCGTGGTCGCGAATCCCTTCGGGTACATTTCTTCTGCGTCCGGCACGAAAGCGAGATGAGCCCCTGCCTTTTCCGCACGATCAAGGTCCGCCTCCAGCGTGCGCGGATAGCGGCTGAGATCCTCCGTTGGCGCGAACTGCGTGGGATTGACGAAGATGGAGACGATAACGCGCTGCGCCAGCTTGGCCGCTGCCTCCATCAAGGCCGCATGTCCGGCATGCAGCGCTCCCATCGTTGGCACCAGCGCCACGGTGTCCCCCTCGGCGCGCCACGCGGCCACCTGAGCGCGCAGTTCATCGACAGTGTAGACGGGATGGATGGTGCGGGATGGACTCATGGCGTGACCTGTCGACTTTGTTCCGGCTGACGGTTCGATACGTGTGGAACGATATCGTCGCAACATTCGGGGTCTGAACGCCGCGACCGGCTGCCAGCCAGGGGGCGGGAAGCTAGCAGAGCGAGGAGGGTGGTCAACCGTTCGGGAGGCGGCTGTTCCCGGTGGCTGTTCCACCGCTACTATCGCCGCGAATCCGCGTTCAGGTGTTTCATGGCATCCGACAAGCTAAAACCGACTGCCCAGTCCCCGGCGCCAACTGCCGACGTCGCCGCGTTCCTCGCCCAGGTAAAGGCGCGCCCGCCGATCGCTGCAGGGCAGAGGGGACGCTTGATTTTTGCGCTCGACGCCACGTTGAGCCGTCAGCCGACGTGGGACCTTGCCTGCTCGCTCCAGGCGGAGATGTTCAAGGAGGTGGCGGCTATTGGCGGTTTGGACATTCAGCTGGTCTATTATCGCGGGATCAACGAATGCCGTGCGTCGCCCTGGGTTGCCGATGCCGCGAAGCTTGGCGCGCTGATGGGGCGGATCGACTGCCAGGGTGGGCGCACCCAGATTTCCCGCGTGCTGCGCCATGCCGCCAGCCAGATCGACAAGGGGCCGGTGGGCGCGGTGGTCTTCATCGGCGACGCAATGGAGGAACCGGTGGACACGCTCTGCGCCGAGGCTGGGCCTCTCGCGCTGCGTGGCATTCCGGTGCTGATGTTTCAGGAAGGGCATGACGCGGTGGCTGAGCAGGCCTTTCGCGAAGTGGCACGGCTTACGCGTGGAGCGTGGTGCCGGTTCGACGCCGGTGCGGCGGCGCAGCTGCGCGCCCTGTTGCTGGCAGCGGCCACCTATGCTGCCGGCGGCACCGCGGCGCTGACAGCCCTGGCTCGCTCGTCGGATGGCGCCCGCAGGCTCATCTCGGCCTTTGGTGACCGCCGATGATCAACCTGCTCATAGGCGCCGCCATCGTCGCGCTGCTCTATTACGGCCTCAAGGCCTTTGGCCGGGCGGATGCCAAGGCGCTGTCCAAGTTGGGACGCAGCGTGGGTGGAGGCGCGACGCTTCTCCTCGCCGGCTTTCTCGGCATGCGTGGCCACATCGAGACCGCGCTGCCGCTCGGCATCTTCGGGCTGTCGCTGATCGGATGGAATATCGGGCAGGCGATGCCGTGGTCGCGGGGACAGAAGACACCCGGAAAACAATCCAAGGTCCGCACCGCGATGCTCGACATGGTGCTGGACCATGACAGCGGACGGCTCAACGGAACGGTGATCGGCGGGCCGTTGAAGGGAGCCGTTCTCGACGGTCTCGACGTGGCGACACTGGCGCGGCTTGCGCTGGAAGTGGACCCGGAAAGTCGCCAGCTACTCGAAGCTTACCTTGACCGCCGGTCGCCCGGTTGGCGTGAAAACGCTCAACGCGACACGGGCGGGGGGCGCGCTCATCCGCCGAGCCGCGGCGCGATGACGGAAGAGGAGGCCTACCAGATCCTGGGCCTTGCGCCGGGGGCGGGGACGGACGAGGTCCGAAAGGCTCACCGATCCCTTATGAAGAAACTCCATCCCGACCAGGGCGGGTCGAACTATCTCGCCGCCCGGGTGAACGAAGCCAAGGATATCCTGCTCAACGGGCATTGATGACATCCCCGTCAATTCCGGAAGACCATGCAGCCGAAGTCCTGACGCTTCAAGGCCATGCAGGCCTTGCGCGCAGCGGACTCGGCATCGAACCCGGCAAAGCGGGCCCGCACGAAGCGGGTAGAGCCCTTGGTCGCTTCTTCGGTATAGGGATCCACTTTTGCGAGTGCGCTCGGCACCTTCTGCTGGGCCTTCGCGATCTGGGCGCGCGCATCCGCTTCGCTGCCAAAGGCGCCGATCTGGATCGCCCAGCCGGAGCGCGGCGTGACAGTCTTTTCGGCGGCTTCGGCGTCCTGACGGGGAATTTCGACCTGGCCAACGCTGGCGACCTGAACTGGCTTGATCGCCTTCTGTGCCGGCGCGTTCTTCACCGACGGCCCATCCGACTGGGCGCTGGAGAAGGCGAGCGTGCCCAGAATGCCCGGCTGGTTGCTGAACGAGGCGGTAGGCTTGGACGGGCGGGCAACCACGGCAACGGTCTTGACCGTCACAGGAACGATCGGCGCGACAGAGCCCACAGCCGGATTGTCAGCCGATGCGGAGGCGACAACTGCCGGGCGGGTCGGGGCTGCGAGCGGCACAGGCACCGAGGCGGTGGTGAGCTGATCTTCTTCGACAACCGCGACCTCCTCGTCTTCGGACGAGGGCATCTCGCCCGCAGCGGACGCCATGGCGAGGCGCGGATTCGCCAGGGGCACGGGAACCTCTTCCGGCGCGATGGCCGGCGGGGCCAGGGGCTTGGGAGCGGCCACGGCGACGACGGCCGGTGTGGGAAGATCGTCCGCGTCCACCGGCGCCCGGTTCATGCGGGCCACCATCTGCCGGCCGGAATAGGCGCGGGGCAGGGCGTCGCTGAGCAGGGCGACCATCCGGTTGTCGCGGGACGCACCGCTCTTGCCGCCGAGCACCACCGCGATGACGTAACGACCGTCACGCTTCACGCTTGTGAGGAGGTTGAAGCCGGATGCGTTGGTGTCGCCGGTCTTGATCCCGTCCACGCCCTCGACACGGCCGAGAAGGCGGTTGTGGTTACGGATGGCGACGCCACGATACTGGAAGCTGCGCTTCTCAAAGTACCCGTAATAGCTGGGGAACCGCTCCTGGATCGCGCGGCCGAGCGTTGCCAGGTCACGCGCGGTGGTCACCTGGCGCTGGTCCGGCAGGCCGTTCGGATTCACATAGTTGGTGCGCGTCATGCCCAGCTGGTGGGCGCGGCGCGTCATCAGTCGGGCGAACTCCGGCACCGAGCCGGAAATGTTCTCGGCGATCACGACGGCGACGTCGTTCGCAGAACGGGTGACGAGTGCCTGAATCGCGTCCTCCACTTCGATGGTGGAGCCGGCCTTCACCCCCAGCTTGGAAGGTTGCTGCCGGGCCGCATAGGAGGAAACCTTGAGCTGCGAATCCAGCCGAAGCTTGCGGGCATCGAGCTGCTCGAACAGCAGATACAGCGTCATCACCTTGGTGATCGATGCGGGGTGGAGCACCGTGTCGGCGTTGTCCTGATGCAGGACGCGCCCGGTGTTCGCGTCGATCACGATGTCGGCGTAGCCACGTTTCCAGCCGGAACTGCTCGTCGTTGTCCGAGAGACACTTGAAGCGCTGCGTGTCGATTTCTTCTTCTTCGAAGCCGCATCGGCCACGCCTGCGCTCAGCAGTGAAACCGCCAGCACCGCAATGCCCGCGCGCAAAAACTGTTTCCCGACAAACCCCGGAACCCGCATCTACCCGTCCCGCTACTCAATCCGACCTCTGGTCGGAATACCCTGTCTCGCCAACGCCTCTTTGCCAGACGCGCTCTTTTTTGAGCGCTGATAGCCGCAGATCAAGGAAGCGTTGCCGAGCGATCACTACGGAGAGCTTATGGAGGGCGCGGTTACGAACTCGTAAACTGCCATAGTGAACAATCTCCTTGTGGCGAGAAAAAGAGCAGGTGGCCCAGCACCGTAGCGTTCATATTGCAGTGCACAAAAATTGTTGACGATGATGGTGCGTTGCATTATATAGATATGCGGGACAGAATATCCCGGCAGACGCGGGCGAGAGGCATTTCCGCGCACGCGGAGGAGCAACAGGGAGTGGTTATGATGCAGAACATGGATGAAATTCAGAAGCTCGGTAAGGACAACCTCGACAACGCGATGAAGAGCTTCGGCACCGTGTCGAAGGGCGTTCAGGCGATCGCCGTCGAGGTGGCCGACTATTCGAAGAAGTCTTTCGAGGAAGGCACTGCCGCGGCGGAGAAGCTGTTCGGCGCCAAGACCCTCGACAAGGCCGTCGAGATCCAGTCCGCCTATTTCAAGAACGCCTATGAGGGCTTTGTCGCCCAGGCGACCAAGATGGGCGAGCTGTATGCCGACCTCGCCAAGGAAACCTACAAGCCGTATGAGGGCATGATGGGGAAGTTCCCCGGAGCCAAGTGACGCCCTCCGGCTGATTTCCTCCGGCTCCGTGCCGGTGGCCCGTTCGTTTGCAAGGCCCGGCTAACCGCCGGGCCTTCTGCGTTTCGGGCGCCTGAATGTCATCGCGTGGTCATGCAGCGTGGCGTTCTGGAGCAAGGACGCCGTGGCGATTGTCACCGGATTGCGACAGAGCGTACGCATCGAAGCTCTGGCGCAGCGGGGAAGGCGTACCTATTATAGTTTTCAACGGCCAGCCCGGCCGCAAGGGTCCAGCCTGAATGACACCCTCAGTCATGACGAAGCTGCGCGAGAGGATGATGGCCGACGACGAGCGTCGCCGACGCGGAGACAACGCGCCGGGAACGGCGGTGATTACGCGCACCAAGCCGCAGGTGAAGCGGCCCAATCTCTACAGGGTGCTCCTGCTCAACGACGACTACACGCCAATGGAGTTCGTCGTGCATGTGCTCGAGCACTTCTTCACCAAGAACAGGGAGGAAGCCACTCAGGTCATGCTGCATGTGCATCAGCATGGCGTGGGCGAGTGCGGTGTCTACACCTACGAGGTAGCCGAAACAAAGGTCACACAGGTGATGGACTTCGCCCGAAAGCATCAGCATCCTTTGCAGTGCGTCATGGAGAAGAAGTGACGCCCCGCGACGGCTAAACGAAGAGGTCCCGATGCCCACCTTCTCCCGAAGCCTCGAACAGTCACTTCACCGGGCCCTCGCGCTCGCTAACGAACGTCATCACGAGTACGCGACGCTTGAGCACTTGCTGCTGTCGCTGGTCGACGACCAGGACTCGGCGGCCGTCATGCGTGCGTGCAACGTCGATCTCGAGAAGCTGCGCCGGAACCTTGTCGAGTACATCGACACCGAGCTCGACAATCTGGTTCAGGACGCCGGCGAGGATTCCAAGCCGACGGCAGGGTTCCAGCGCGTGATCCAGCGCGCGGTGATCCATGTCCAGTCCTCCGGTCGCGAAGAGGTGACAGGCGCGAACGTTCTCGTTGCGGTTTTCGCCGAGCGCGAGAGCCATGCGGCCTATTTCCTGCAAGAGCAGGACATGACCCGCTACGACGCGGTCAATTACATCAGTCACGGCATCGCCAAGCGCGCCGGCATGTCGGAGAGTCGTCCCGTCCGCGGCGCCGAGGAGGAGACGGAGACGAAGACCGGGGAAGAGGCCAAGAAGAAGGCTGATGCACTCGACGCCTATTGCGTGAATCTCAACAAGAAGGCACGCGACGGCAAGATCGATCCGCTCATCGGCCGCGACAGCGAAATCCAGCGCACCATCCAGGTGCTGTGCCGGCGCTCCAAGAACAACCCGCTCTTCGTGGGGGATCCCGGCGTGGGCAAGACCGCTATCGCCGAGGGGCTGGCACGTCGCATCGTCAATGGCGAGGTGCCAGACGTCCTCAAGAACGCGACCGTGTTCTCGCTCGACATGGGCGCTCTGCTTGCCGGAACCCGTTACCGTGGCGATTTCGAAGAACGCTTGAAGCAGGTGGTGAAGGAGATCGAGGCCTATCCGGACGCGATCATGTTCATCGACGAGATCCATACCGTGATCGGCGCCGGCGCGACGTCCGGCGGCGCCATGGATGCCTCGAATCTGCTCAAGCCCGCCCTCGCTTCGGGCACGCTGCGCTGCATCGGCTCGACCACCTACAAGGAGTATCGCCAGTACTTCGAGAAGGACCGCGCCCTTGTCCGCCGCTTCCAGAAGATCGACGTGCCGGAGCCGACCGTGCCGGACGCGATCGAGATCCTGAAGGGGCTGAAGCCGTATTTCGAGGACTATCACCGGCTCCGCTACACCAACGACGCCATCAAGGCGGCGGTGGAGTTGTCCGCGCGCTACATCCATGACCGCAAGCTGCCGGACAAGGCGATCGACATCATCGACGAGAGCGGGGCGGCGCAGATGCTGCTTCCGGAAGGGCGTCGCAAGAAGACCATCGGCGTGAAGGAGATCGAGGCCACCATCGCCACCATCGCCCGCATTCCGCCGAAGACGGTTTCGAAGGACGATACGGAGATCCTTGCCGGGCTGGAGACCACGCTCAAGCGGGTGGTCTATGGTCAGGACAAGGCCATCGAGGCGCTGTCCTCCGCGATCAAGCTGGCGCGGGCGGGGCTACGCGAACCGGAGAAGCCGATCGGCTCCTACCTGTTCTCGGGTCCCACAGGCGTCGGCAAGACCGAGGTGGCCAAGCAGCTTGCCTCCAGCCTGGGTGTGGAACTGCTGCGCTTTGACATGTCGGAGTACATGGAGCGGCACACCATCTCGCGGCTGATCGGCGCGCCTCCGGGCTATGTCGGCTTCGACCAGGGCGGTCTGCTGACCGACGGCATCGACCAGCACCCACATTGCGTGCTGCTGCTGGACGAGATCGAGAAGGCGCATCCCGACCTGTTCAACATCCTGCTGCAGGTGATGGACCACGGGAAGCTGACCGACCACAACGGCAAGCAGGTCGACTTCCGCAACGTCATTCTCATCATGACGACGAATGCGGGCGCGGCGGACCTGTCCAAGTCGGCCTTCGGCTTCACGCGCACGAAGCGCGAGGGAGACGATGTGGAGGCGATCAACCGGCTGTTCGCGCCGGAGTTCCGCAATCGCCTCGACTCGATCATTCCCTTCGCCCACCTCACCAACGAGGTCATCGCGCTGGTGGTGGAGAAGTTCGTGCTCCAGCTTGAGGCCCAGCTCGCCGACCGTAACGTCACCATCGAGCTGTCCGATGAGGCCACTGCCTGGCTGGTCGAGCGTGGCTACGATGAGCAGATGGGCGCGCGTCCGATGGGACGGGTGATCCAGGAGCACATCAAGAAGGCGCTGGCGGACGAGGTGCTGTTCGGCAAGCTGCGTTCGGGTGGCCATGTCCGCGTCGTGGTCACCACGGCAGAGACGGGCGAAACCTCGCTTGCCTTCGAGTTCCCGGAGGGACCGATCACGCCGAAGCCGGAGAAGATCACGCCTCCCAAGGCCAAACGGGCGCCCCGCCGCAAAGCGGCTACGGGCACCAAGGCCAAGAAGGCGAGCGGCGAGGGGCCGCGCGGCCGTTCGGGAGGCTCGCGCGTGCCGCGGATGCCTCTCAAGGTGTAGGCCCGCGATCACGCTCCGGTGCCTCCAGCATCGGATATCGAAAATGTGCACCGCCCGCGCAACGTCGCGGGCGGTTTCTTTTGTGAGGTTGGGAATGAGGCCGAAGGTTCTGCTTGACCGGAGCATCGCCCGGGTCGATCAACGAGCCGCTTTGGGTCCCGCATAATGCATTCACTTCCTCCTCCGTCCGAGACTGGTGGGGCCGGTGCGCCGGTCTGGTTCCTTCGCGGTGCCGTCGCGGCGCTCAGCGTGCCCGGATGCGTGCTCGTTGCCACCTTCATTGGCTTTGGTGGTCTCTTGCACGATGTCCAGTTTCCCCTCGTGGCGGGACTTCTTTCCACGTTGCTGATTTGGGCGTTGCCCGCGCAGGTGATTCTGGTCGGCGGTCTGGCGGCAGGCTCGCCGATCCCCGCCCTCGCCATCGCGGTGTGCCTCTCCGGCGTGCGGTTGCTGCCCATGGTGGTGTCGGTCATGCCGATGATGCGTGGCACCCGGCCGCGCCTGTGGCAGGAACTGCTGTGCGCGCACTTCGTGGCCGTCACGCTCTGGGTGGAGGGGGTACGCCTGCTGCCCGGCGTTCCGCAGTATGCGCGCCCGGCCTATTCCCTCGGTATTGGCTCGGGTCTCATGGTCCTGAGCCTGTCGGGCACGGCGATCGGCTTCTATCTGACCGACGCCTTGCCCGGTCCCTTGGCCATCTCGCTGCTGCTGCTGACGCCGATCTCTTTCACCATCCTTCTGGTGCGCAATGCGCGCGCGCCGGCGGACTGGCTGGCGATCGGGTTCGGGGCGACGATCTCGCCGCTGGCCACCTACCTGCCCGGCGGGCTCGACCTGTTCTGGGCCGGCGTGGGCGGGGGAACGCTCGCCTTCATCGTCGCGCGCTGGTTGCCGAGGCGCCGGGCATGACGCTGACAATGAACGCGCCTCTGGGCGACTTGGCCGCAATCGTGATCGTTCTGCTGGTAGGGTTCCTGCCGAACGAACTCTGGCGGGTGCTCGGCGTGCTGTTCGGGCGCCGGATCGATGAGGACAGCGCGCTGATGCGCTGGGTGAAGACGGTGGCGACCGCGCTGGTGGCCGCGGTGGTCGCCCGCCTGGTGCTGGTGCCGAGCGGGGCGCTGATCGCGCTTCCGCTCTGGCTGCGCCTCTTGGCGGTGGCGTCTGGCATTGGCGGGTTCTACGCCATGCGCCGCTCGGTGCTGGCGGGCGTTCTCACGGCGGAAGTGGTGCTGGCAGTGAGCGCGTGGTGGCTTGGCGTGACCGGCTGATCAGCCCTCCAGCGCTGCCTTGAGTTTCGCGGCCTGCGCGGCAAGCACGTCGGGTGCCTCCTTGTAGGAAAGCGGCGGCTTCAGCTCGACCCCCGTGTGACGGGGCAGCACGTGGACGTGGAGATGGAACACTTCCTGTCCGCCGGCCTTCTCATTGTGCTGCGTCACCGTGATGCCGTCGGCAGCGAACACGTTCATTTGCGCCCGCGCGATATGCTGGGCGCCAGTCGCCACGGCCGCGAGATCGTCCGCTTCGACGTCGAGCAGATTGCGGGCCGGCGCCTTCGGGATCACGAGCGTGTGGCCCGGCGCGCGGGGCATGATGTCGAGAAAGGCGACGACGCGGTCATTCTCATAGACGCGGTATGCGGGCAGTTCGCCACGCAGGATCTTGGCGAAGATGTTGCCCGGATCGTAGGTCATCACATTCCTCCCTGTCGGGTCGTGGTGATCGCAGTCCCCCACGCGCAGGTCAAGGCATCGCCGCTCAGCCTTCCTCGTCAAGGTGCCGCGCGACGTGGCGATAGGGCCCGAGCTCGGAAAGCTCTTCGCCTGCGCTCTCCACATAGCGGCGCTCGCGCGCGAGATAGCTTGCGACGGCGGCGCGAAACCCCGTGTCGGCGATGTAGTGCGCTGAATGTGTTGTGACCGGAAGATAGCCGCGCGCCAGCTTGTGCTCGCCCTGCGCGCCGGCCTCAACGGTGCCTAGGCCCCGGGCGATCGCGAATTCGATGGCCTGATGATAGCAGACCTCGAAATGCAGGAAGGGATGTTGCTCGACGGCACCCCAATGACGTCCGTAAAGCGTATCGGGACCGATGAAATTGATGGCCCCGGCGATCCATCGCCCCGCGCGCTTTGCCATCACCAGAAGAACCCGGTCGGCCATGCGCTCGCTGATGAGGGAGTAGAACTGGCGATTGAGATAGGGCCGCCCCCATTTGCGCGACCCGGTTTCGAGATAGAAGGCGAAGAACGCGTCCCACGCCTCCTCGGTGAGGTCCGGGCCCGTGAGCCAGTGGATGGAGATGCCGTTCTCCAGCGCCTCGCGGCGCTCGCGGCGTATGACCTTGCGCTTGCGTGAAGCCAGCTCGCCGAGAAAATCGTCGAAGCTGGAATACCCGCGATTCTGCCAGTGGAACTGCTGGTCGGTGCGGGGCAGGAACTCTTCCGCCTTCAGCGCTGCGGCGTCTCTTTCGGTCAGGAAGGTGGCGTGGACCGACGAGACCCTGCGCATGCCTGCCAGCGCCACAAGGCCCTGTGCCAGCGCCATGCGTGCGGAGTCCGCCGTGGCTCCGGCACGGACCAGCAGTCGCGGGCCGGTGGCGGGTGTGAAGGGAACACCGACCTGAAGCTTGGGATAGTAGCGCCCACCGGCGCGCTCATACGCCTCGGCCCAGCCATGGTCGAAGACGTATTCGCCCTGCGAGTGTGACTTGAGGTAGGCGGGGCAGACGCCGAGCACGACACCATCTGTTCCTTCCAGCACAAGATGCTGCGGGAGCCAGCCGGTCTGCGCCGAGGCAGAGCCGGACTCTTCGAGCGCTGAGAGGAACTCATGGCTGATGAACGGGTTTCCACGGCAGGACTGCCTTCCAGAGAAGTCCTTTGAAATCAGATGATTGAAGTCAGTGGATAATGTTTCGAGTGAGCTGTCGTCGGCGCAAGCATTCCAGTCCGCGGCTGAGAGTGCGCTGATATTGCTCTCGACGCGCAGGCTGATGGTGTCGTCAGTCATGGGATGCCGTGTATTTCGCAGTTCGCGCGGAGTGTCCGCTCAATGTGCGCGCGCGATGCGGCGGACGGAAGGCTTCTCACGACAATGCGATGCTCTGAGCTCTGCGCCACGGACAGGATTCCCGCGCAGGCCGCGAAACGCCGCTATGGCAGGAAGCCCTCGAAAATCATCTGATCCGCATGACGGGCGGCGGTGGCTCGGTCCTCGGCTGTTCGGACCGTCCAGGTCAGTACCGGCAGGTTGAGCGACCGGCGCGCCAGGGAGACGGCGGGCGAGGGAAGGTCTTTCACATAGTGGGCGAGGAAGTCCGGCCGCGTGCGCGGAACATGCAGCAGATTGCCCCAGGCGAACTTCGTGCCCGGCGCGAGGAAATCCCACTCCGGGTCGTCATAGCGCCGCTCCATCGTAAAGCCGCGTGGGATGGCGGGGGTCAGCCGCCGGGCACTTGCCACCAGGTCGGGGTCGAACGACATCAGCGCAACCGGACCCTCGTAGCCGGCCAGAACCTCAGCCGCGCGCACCGCGATCGCCTCGTCGCCGTCGAACTGGCTCTTCATCTCGATGATCAGCGGAACCCGTCCGGCCACGCGCGCCAGAAGCTCGGCAAGCGTCATCATGCGATCGGAGGTGCCGCGCAGGTCGATGGCCTTTAGCGCGGCGGCATCAAGCGCCTTGGCCGGACCCGTGGCGGTGGTGAGGCGTTCCAGCGTGTCGTCGTGGAACACCATCGCCTCGCCGTCGGAGGAGAGCTGGATATCGACTTCGATCGCATAATCGCGAGCGATCGCCGCATCGACGGCGGAGGGGCTGTTCTCAACAATGCCGCGCGCGGCGTCATGCAGCGCCCGATGCGCCACCGGCCGGGCGGTGAGCCAGGCCGGTGCGTTGATCGCGTAAGTGGGGGCAGAGCTCACAGGATCTGCTCAGACGAATTCGATCACCGCCTCGACCTCGACACTGACGTTGAACGGCAGCGCGGCGACACCGACGGCGGAACGGGCGTGGCGACCGGCATCGCCGAACACCTCGACGAAGAGATCCGAACAGCCATTGACCACCTTGGGCTGTTCGGTGAAGTCGGGAGCGGAGTTCACGAAGCCGACGAGCTTCACCACCCGCTTTACCCGATCGAGGTCGCCAAGAGCGGCCTTGATCTGGGCGATGACGTTGATGCCGCACTGCCGGGCCGCCGCGCGACCAGCCTCGACATCGGCTTCGACCACCAACTTGCCCTGCGTCAGCTTGCCATTGGCGACGGAGATCTGGCCCGAGATCCAGAGCAGGTTGCCACTGGTCACGGTGGGCACATAATTGGCAGCCGGCGCGGTGGCTTCGGGGAGGGTGATACCCAGTGACGCCAGCTTGGCCTCGACCGTTCCGGACATTTGATTCTCCGTATTGAACTGATTGTTCGGTAGCGGGCTAAGGGACTTTAGCCTTTTTGAAAATTCGACCTTGCCCCGTTTGGGTAGCGATGTTTCGCTGATCGGCGGTCCGCACGCAAGTCGGTTGCGGCCACGCCAGAGGAGTTTGCCTTTATGCCCGTGTCCGTGCCTTTCCGAGCCTGTCTCGCCTCGGTACTCCTTTTGGCCGCGACCCTGCCGGCGGCAGCGGTCCAACTCGCGCCGCACCGCGCCACCTATGCCCTTTCGCTGGACGGCAGCAAGGTCGCCAAGCGGGTGAACGCGGCCAGTGGACAGATCGTCTATGAGCTGCGCGGAAATCAATGCGCAGGATACTCGGTCCTGCTGCGCCAGAATACGGATCTCGATACCCAGGGCGGCTTGCTCAGCAGCTCGATCTCGACCGCGACGTGGGAAGACGGCACCGGCAAAGCCTATCGCTTTCGGGTAACCAACAAGGTCAATGGCGACGCCCCGGAACAGGCGGACGGCGTTGCCGAGCGCCGGGACGGCACGCTGGTCGTCAAGGCGACCAAGCCGGAAGAGACCACCGTCAAGATTTCCGGAAGTGTTCTGCTGCCGACGCAGCATGTGTTGCGGGTTCTTGCCGCGGCGACGAGCGGAGAGCCGATTCTTCAGGCGCCGGTCTATGACGGCTCGCCTGACGCGCGAAAGGTCTACGACACGCTGTCGGTGATCGGGAAAGGTATCACGGATGAGCAGGGGCTGGAGCAGGCCGCGAAGTCCGGCGAGCTGGCAGGCCGCACGCGCTATCCGGTCACGATCAGCTATTACGAGCGCGGCGGCAAGGATCAGACGCCCAGCTACGTCATCAGCTTTGACCTGTTCGACAACGGCGTCAGCCGGGCCCTGAAGCTTGATTATGGTGACTTCGCCTTGCGCGGGACACTCATTTCCTATGAGCCCCTTCCGACCGAGGCGTGCCCGAACTGACGGGCTCTGTACCGGCTGGGGCCGGTGCGTTGCGATGGGGTTGGGGCGCGCTGGTGCGGCGCGGAGCGTCGAGCACGATCCCGCGGTCGATGATCTCCTTTCCGAACCGGGCGCGCAGAGTATCGAGCGCACGCTCGGCGACGCCATTTCGTGTGCCCTGCGCATCCACCAGATCCGCCGGGTCGGCCAGGGCGGGGTCGGCGAGCTCGGAAACGCCCACGCCGATCAGCCGGAAGCGTCGCCCGTCTGCCTCGCGCAGCAGGATGGTGCGGGCGTGCTCGAAGATGCGGTGGGCGAGCTGGGTGGGATCTTCGAGCGAGTGGGCACGGGTGATCAGGCGGAAATCGGCGGTCTTCAGCTTGAGCGTCACCGTGCGCCCGGCATGCCCGCCCGCCTTGAGCCGGTCGGAAAGCTTGCGCGTGAGCCGATAGAGTTCCTGTTCCAGCGCGCGGAAGTCGCTGATATCGCTGTCGAATGTGGTCTCGGTGGAAACGCTCTTGGTCTCGCGTTCCGGATTCACCCGCCGGGTATCGATGCCATTGGCGAGGCGGTGGAGGCGCAGGCCCTCATTGCCGAAGCGGCGGGCCAGCGTCACCTCGTCGGCGGCCTGGAGGTCGGCGATCAGGCGATAGCCTTCGCGGGCAAGCCGCTCCTGTGTCGCCTTGCCGACGCCCCAGATGGCGCCGACGCTGAGAGGGGCGAGGAAAGCGCGGGCTTCGGCTGAGCCTATGACGGCGAATCCGCGAGGTTTATCAAGCTCTGAGGCCATTTTGGCGAGAAACTTGTTCGGCGCCAGACCGACCGAGAGCGTCACGCCGATGTCGGCCTCGACGGAGCGGGCGAGGCGGGCGAGGGACCGTGCCGGACTCTCGCCATGCAGCTTTTCGGTGCCGGCGAGGTCGAGAAATGCCTCATCAATGGAAAGCGGTTCGACCAGTGGCGTAAGTTCAAGCATACGCTCGCGAATCTGCCGCCCGACGGCGACGTATTTCGCCATGTTCGGCTTCACCACCACCGCCTCCGGGCATAGGGCGAGCGCCTTGAACATCGGCATTGCCGAGCGCACGCCCTTCACGCGGGCGAGATAGCATGCGGTTGAGACGACACCGCGCTTGCCGCCGCCCACAATGACCGGCACGTCGCGCAGGGAAGGGTCGTCGCGCTTCTCCACCGAGGCGTAAAACGCGTCGCAGTCGATGTGGGCGATGTGGAGGCCAGTGAGTTCGATGTGGCGCGTGAGGCGCGGGCTGCCGCAGGCCAGGCAGCGCGCCTCGGCGCCCGCCTCACGCAGGCAATCCCGGCAGAAGGCAGGCTCCCGCGCCATGTCTATGCTCCAGGGGTAATTCTGGTGCCGACGTCATGCCCCACGCAGGTCACTCCTCGTTCCTGTCATCGTGAAACAGAATCTCGCGCGCCGCCACCACGTGCCCCGGATCGATCCGGGCCTGCTCGGCATATTCGAGCAGCAGATCCTGCCGGGAGATGAGAAAGTCCAGCAGCGCGACGTGGAAGGCGGGGGAGGCGGCCACACCGCGCAGGTCGGCCGGCGACAGCCCGCTCTCGGCGAGGAAGGGGCCGATCCGCTCCGGATCGCCGGCGAGATAGGACAGCGCGCCCAGGCTGACCTCGCGGGCGGCCTGAATCGTTGCGAGAGGTTTTGAACTGCGGCGTTGCATTTGCGGTTCCGTAAGGAATGGGCGGTTAGATTAGCGTCAATGATGGGCCGACGCTGCTGGATTCCGGCCCGCGTGGACCATCGGTGCTTTTCCGGGGATTCACAGACCCATGCCCAAGACCGTACTGATCGTTGAAGACAATGAGCTCAACATGAAGCTCTTCAACGATCTGCTCGAAGCTCACGGCTATGTCACCATCGGCACGCGCAATGGCCGCGAGGTGATGGATCTTGCCCGTCAGAACCGTCCCGACCTGATTCTGATGGACATTCAGCTTCCCGAAGTCTCCGGGCTCGACGTGACGCGCTGGCTCAAGGCCGACCCGGAACTCAAGGCGATTCCGGTTATCGCCGTCACCGCCTTCGCCATGAAAGGCGACGAGGAACGAATCCGGGAGGGGGGCTGCGAGGCCTATCTTTCCAAGCCGATTTCGGTAGCGCGATTCCTGGAGACGGTGCGCCAGTTCCTTCCCGACTGAACCGGCCGGTGGGTGGACCGATTCGGCTGCGTTCCGACAGTTGCTTTCCGCGCCACCTGCGCTAGCCTGAGGCGGTATTGAACTGCCCTACGGAGTGCTCGGGTCCGCCGCATCTCCTGGGTCCGTGGGGTTCAGTCGGCGGGTGGCGGCGTGGATGGCCTCTCCGTGCTGCCGCCCGCCGATACTTCTCCCGCGCCGTGCCTTGTCCCGCGCCGTGCCCAGATCCGAAAGCAACAAAAAAGGCGCCTCGCGGCGCCTTTTGCATGCTTGGCGGAGCCGGAAGGGCTCAGATCACTTGATCTTGCCTTCGCGGAACTCGACATGCTTGCGCGCGACCGGGTCGTACTTCTTCACGACCAGCTTGTCGGTCATGGTGCGCGAGTTCTTCTTGGTGACGTAGAAGAAGCCGGTGTCGGCGCTCGACACGAGCTTGATCTTGATGGTCGTTGCTTTGGCCATGACCGGATCTCCAGGAGCGTGGCAGTCAAACGTGGGACAGCCACGTTAAACAAAACGGGTTCGTGCGGCAGAACTGCCGCTCGTTGCGCGACCGTATCCGTGATCGGAGCGCGATTGTCAAGGAAGGCGCGTCAGCGATCGCGCCATATCTGCCCCGCGACCACCAGAACATAGATGGCCAGAAACAGCGCCAGGGCGAAGGCGAAGCCGTTGGGGTCGATCACCTGCATGCCCCCGCCCACCGTGGTCGGGCCGACAATGAGGCCGATGGAATAGAGCATCACGAAGGCGGCGTTCGCCGTGGCCAGCGCCGCGCCATCGAAGCGCGCGCCGAGCAGGGCGAGGCCGACGGTGTAGAGGCCGGCGCAGATGCCCGTGGTGAGGAACACCGTGATCCACATCGCCCAGCCATCCATGGCCAGATAGGGCAGCAGCAGCGAACCGATCAACGCCAGCGCGCCGCAGCCGAGCAGAAGCTTGCGCCGGTCGACCCGGTCGCTGATGAGGCCGAGCGGCAGCTGGAGCCCCACATTGCCGAGTTCCGCCACGGTAAGCAGGATCGCCGCGTCGCTCTCGCCGAGCCCGCGCCGCAGGCCGTAGAGCGGCAGGAAGTTCAGCAGCCCGGTTTCGACCGCTCCGAAGATGAAGGCGGCGAGCGTCGCCGCAGGGGCGATGCGCAACAGGCTGAACACGCCGCCCGCGCCGTCCTTCTCGATCACCGGCGCGCCGGACGCGCCGATCATCACCGGAATCGCGGCGACGCCGAAGAAGGCCGCGCCGCACAGATAGGGCGCGAGGCCGCTGGTGCCGACCAGGCTGAGAATAGCCGGCCCGCCCGCGAACCCCACCGATAGAACAGTGCCGTAAATGCCGATGACGAAGCCGCGTCGGCCGCTGGGCGCGGCGGCGTTGATCCAGAACTCGCTGACGACGAACAGCACGCACAGCGCGGCACCGAAGATGAAGCGCAGCGGAAACCACAGCGCGAAGGACGCCGTGAGCTTGAAGGCGATCAGGCTGATGCCTGCGGTGAGAAGTGCCGCCATCAGCATACGGCCCGCGCCGAGGCGTCGGACCAGCCCCGGTGTGAAGGGCGCGACGACGATGGTGGCGAAGCCGCCGACAGCGGTGTTTATGCCGATCCAGGTGCTGGAGATTCCGCGCGCGTTCAGCTCGAACGCCAGCAGCGGAATGGTAAGCGCCAGCCCCAGCCCCACCACCGAAATCGCGCCGATGGCCGCCGCGATGGAAGCAACATTCACGCCCGGCGGCGTGGGGATGGACGAGACGGGGGCAGACATGCAGGCACCTGGCGTAACGGGAGCCGATGCTCCCGGGCCGTTGGCTCTACCCCATGGGGTGCGAAAGTCGAATGACTTTTGGCAATGCAATCATGACGGGGATTTATGACGGCGGGCGCAGGGCGCGCCCGCCACAACGCTCTCAGGCGATGGGTTCGCGGTACATCCGGTTGCCGCGTCCGTAATAGAGCGGCACCGGCAGCCATGGCTTGTTGCCGCCGGAGAGGCGGATCTCGACCTCCTCGACAATGGCGCGGGTGATGTCGGGAATCTCCGCGCGCTTCGCCTCGTCGGTGGTGAGCCAGGCGGCTTCGACGAACTCCTGCTCCGGTCCGATGGTGCCCTCGACGCGATGGCCGACATCGGCGAGGTCGGCGATGAAGAAGCGCGTATCGAAGCGGCGGATCAGACCTGGCGGGGTGATGGCCCGCGCGACGAAGGTGAGCGCCTCCAGATTGGGAAACAGTCCGGCGCCGCCGAAATCCTGCCAGCCGTCGGGAATCGTGTCCGGCGTGCCGGCATCGCGCGTGCCGATGGCCAGTCCCGTTTCCTCGAAGGTCTCGCGGATGGCGGCGAGCGCCAACCCGCGCGGCCGGCTGAGAGCGGGGCGCGCAACCCGCTCGCCGAGCCGCCGCTCGCTCTCGTCGTCCAGCATGCCGAAGACCGGCATGTGCCGGTCCTTCGGCTCCAGCCGTCCGCCGGGAAAGACCAGCTTGCCGGGCATGAAGCGAAGGCGCGGGTTGCGGCGGCCGAACAGCAGGCGGGGCGTCGTGGCCGAGCGATCAACGAGAATGAGCGCCGCAGCGTCGGCGGGGCGCACGGTCGGATGGCGGGGGCCGCGCGCTTCGACATTGAAACGCGCGGTAACGTCGGTGCGGCTCATGGCTGACTTCGATGCAGGAGGGGAATCAGGAGGCGACGCGGGCGGGTTTGGCCATCGGCGCATCCGCCCGGCGGCTGGGCGGAACCGGATCGCGCTCGGGATCGGTGGGGTCGAAGCCGTGCATGCGCACTGCCCATTGATAGGCGATGAGCGCACCCTTCACGGGCGGAAGCAGCAGCAGCGAGAGAATGAGCGTCATCGGCAGCCACAGCGACAGGTGGATCCAGATGGCCGGACGGAAGGCCATTTCCACCGCCAGCAGCAGCGGCACAACGATGTGGCCGACGATGGTGATGACCATGTAGGGCGGGGCGTCGTCGGCGCGGTGGTGCCAGAGCTCCTCGCCGCAGGACGGGCAGCGCTCGTTCACCTTGAGATAGGCGCCGAACATCTTGCCTTGGCCGCAGGCGGGGCAGCGCATGCGGAAGCCTCTGGCGAAGGCGGTGCCGACGGGCCGGTGCGGCTGTGACATCATGTGCGTCGCGCCTCCCGGGCGCTATTTGCGTTTGCCGCGCATACCGGCGCGGCGGGGCCGTTCCTCGGGGCGGCGGAAGCGGGCCTTGCCGGCACCGCGCGGTCCTTTCCCGGCGCCCGCGACCCGCGTCCCTTCCGATATAAGCTCGAATCGCAACGCGCCAGCCACCGGGGCGGCTTCGATCAGCTTCACTTCGACGCGGTCGCCGAGGCGGTGCATCTCTCCGCTCTGGTCGCCGATCAGGGCGTGGCGGGCTTCATCATAGCGATAATAGTCCTGCCCGAGCGTCGAGGCGGGAATGAATCCGTCCGCACCGGTGTCGTCCAGCGTGACGAACAGGCCGACACGGGTGACACCGGCAATGCGGCCCTTGAACTCGGCGCCCATCTGCTGGGCCATATGGTGGGCGATCAGCCGGTCGACGGTCTCGCGCTCCGCCGACATGGCGCGGCGCTCGCTGGCCGAGATGCGCGCGGCGATCTCGGCGAGCTGTTCGGGCGTCATGGTCTCCGGCAGCCCGTCGCGGCCAAGTCCGAGCGCACGGATCAGCGCGCGGTGCACGATGAGGTCGGCATAGCGGCGGATCGGCGAGGTGAAATGCGCGTAGCGGCGCAGATGCAGGCCGAAATGTCCGTAATTCTCGAAGGCATACTCCGCCTGCGCCTGGCTGCGCAGGATGACCTGGTTGACCAGCGGCGCCAGCTCGCTGCCCACCACCCGCGACAGGATCTCGTTGAACTGCGCCGGGCGGACGGTTTCGGTCTTGGGCAGCTTGATGTCGAGCGTCTGCAGGAATTCGCGCAGGCCTGACATCTTCTCCAGCGATGGCTGGTCGTGGACGCGGTAGACGAGGGGGACGTGCTTTTCCTCCAGCGTCTCGGCGGCGGCGACGTTGGCGAGGATCATGAATTCCTCGATCAGCTTGTGCGCGTCGAGGCGTTCGGGAACCACGACCCGGTCCACCGTGCCGTCGGGCTTCAGCAGGATCTTGCGCTCGGGCAGGTCGAGTTCCAGCGGGGAGCGGGCGTCGCGGGCCTGCTTCACGGCCGCATAGGCGTCCCACAGCGGGCGCAGCACGCCCGTCAGCAGGGGCTGGGTGGTCTCGTCCGGCCGGCCGTCAATGGCGGCCTGCGCCTGCACATAGGAGAGCTTGGCGGCCGAACGCATCATCACGCGATGGAAGCTGTGGCGCCGCTTGCGGCCATTGGCGCCCACCACCATGCGCACCGCCATGGCCGGGCGGTCCTCCAGCGGGCGCAGCGAGCACAGATCATTGGAGATCCGCTCCGGCAGCATCGGCACCACCCGGTCGGGGAAGTACACCGAATTGCCGCGCGACAACGCCTCGCGGTCGAGTGCCGAACCGGGGCGCACATAGGCGGCGACATCGGCGATGGCGACGGTGAGGATGAAGCCGCCCTCATTGTCGGGGTCGAGATCGGGCGTGGCATGGACCGCGTCGTCATGGTCCTTGGCATCGGGCGGGTCGATGGTGACCAGCGGCAGATCGCGCCAGTCCTCGCGACCGGCCATCCTCGCGGGCCGGGCTTCCTCGGCCTCGGCCAGCGCATCACGCCGGAACACGCTCGGTATGCCGTGGGCGTGGATGGCGATGAGGCTGATCGCCTTCTCGGTCGAGACGGAGCCGAGTCGCTCCTTCACCTTCGCGGTCGGCAGGCCATAGGCGTGATGACGCATGATCTCGACCGAGACCAGGTCGCCGTCCTCGGCATCGCCGGCGAAGTCCGGGGGAATGGCAAGCTCGCGGCCCATGTTGCGCTTGTCGACCGGGATCAGCCGTCCACCGCCCTGGGCGTCGCGGCGGAAGACGCCGAGCGTGAGGGCGCGGGACTTCTCGATGATCTTGAGCACATGCCCGGTGTGACGCACCCGGCCATCCGCTTCCGGGATCTCGTCGGTCTTCAGCAGCACGCGGTCGCCGATGGCGGGCGCCGGGCCGGCGACACGGCCACGCCGGGCGAGCTTGATGAGGATGTGCGGGGCCTCGCCATGCGCCTCGGTGTCCCAGTCGATCGGCTGGGCGATGAGTTCGCCGTCCTCGTCGCGTTCCACGACCTCGGACATGACGACGGCGGGCAGGCCGCCGGCGACGTGGAGCTTCTTGCGCTTGCGCCCGATCAGCCCTTCCTCGGCCAGCTCGCGCAGCATCGCCTTGAGCACGATGCGGTCGCTGCCGTCGAGCCCGAAGGCGCGCGATATCTCCCGCTTGCCGACGTCTCCGCCATTGGCGGCGATGAAGGCGGTGAGATCCTCACGGCTTGGAAGACCCCTCGGCAGGCGGGGGGCGGGGGCTTTGCGGGGCTTCGGTCTGGCGGGCTTGCGCACGATTCACTGTCCAAAAATGTCATGGCGACGCTAACGGCTTGGAGGCCCGGCGTCGACGCCCGATGCGGCCGGTCGGTGGATACCGAGATGTTGTTTGGCCTTGCATTCGGGCGATGTTGGGATGACTTTGCGCCGGCCCCGGGGGCGGGACCCGCCTTAGCTTGAAAGAACTGTAATGGATGCCTGTGCCACCGAGGCGCACCCCGCCGCCCTCGATCACACCACTATCCGGACCATCATTATCGGCGTGATGCTCGCCATGTTCCTTGGCGCGCTCGACCAGACTATCATTGCCACCGCACTCCCGACCATCGGTAGTGACTTCGGCGATCTCGAAAACCTGTCCTGGATCGTGACCGCCTATCTGCTTACCGGAACCGCGGCCACGCCGCTCGTCGGCAAGCTTGCGGACATCCATGGCCCCCGGCCGGTGCTGAACGCATGTATCGCGCTGTTTCTTGTCGGCTCGATCGCGTGCGCGCTGGCTCCCTCGATGCTGTGGCTGATCGGCGCTCGCGCGCTGCAGGGGCTGGGCGGTGGCGGGCTGATCGCGCTGGCGCAGACCATCATCGGGCTGCTGGTCCCGCCCCGTGAACGCGGGCGCTATCAGGTCTATTTCGCGGCCGTCTTCATCACCTCCTCGATCGCCGGCCCGGTTCTCGGCGGCTTTTTCGCCCAGCACCTGCACTGGTCGCTGATCTTCTGGATGAACCTGCCGCTCGGCATTCTCGCCGCGGTCATGAGCGACCGTGCGCTGCGCCGCCTGCCGGCCCATCACCACCGCCACCGGCTCGACGTGATCGGCGCCCTGCTCATGTGTCTCGCCACCGTGGCGCTGCTGCTGGCGATGAGCTGGGGCGGAACGCGATTCGCGTGGAATTCCCTGGAAATTCTCGGGCTGTTCGCGGTTTCGGTGCTGGTCTGGCTCGGCTTCGCGCTGCGGGTCGCCACGGCGCTCGAGCCGCTGCTGCCGATCGCGGTGCTGTCGAATCAGGTGGTGCGCACCGGCGTTCCGGCGGCGGCCTTCTGCATGGGCACCATGGTCGGCCTGTCGATCCAGCTTCCGCTCTATCTGGAAGGCGTGCTCGGCCTCACGGCCAGCCAGTCCGGGCTGGCGCTGATTCCGCTGATGGCCGGCGTCGTGTTCGGCGCCACCGGGGCCGGGCAGGTGATGGGCCGGGTGGATCACTACAAGCGAGTGCCGATACTCGGACTGGTGTGCGCCGTCGGCGCGCTGGTGGCGCTGGCGCTCGGGCCGCTGGCGCCCCCGCTCTGGCTCGTCGTCCTGACCACGGGCGTGACCGGCATCGGCCTTGGCACGGTGCTGCCGGTATCGACGGTCGCGATCCAGAACGCCGTTCCGCTGCCGCAACTGGGCACCACGACGGGGCTGGCCAATTTCTTCCGCTCGCTCGGCGCGGCGATCCTCACCGCCGGCTTCGGCGCCATCGTGGTCGGTGCCTCGGGCCTGCAGGGAAACGGGATGATCGAGGGAGTGCTGGGGGGCGGGCACGGCGGGAGCCTTGCCCTCGCACAGGCGTTCCGCTGGGTGTTCCTGGCCGGCGCGGGCGCTCTCACCCTGTCGCTGGTGGCGATACTGGCGATGGAAGAGCGTCCGCTGCGTGGCCATCCCAGCCCCGCCATACTGACCGAATAGGGAGGAGGGCGGCACCCCGCCCTCGCTCCGGCCTTTCGGGCATCTGGTCCGTCAGTCGGCCTTGGCCGCCGCCTTCTTCGCGGCAGGCTTCTTGGCTGCGGGTTTTTTAGCGGTGCTTTTCGTCGCCGCGCTCTTGCTCGCAGTGGTCTTCTTGGCGGCGGGCTTCTTCGCCTTGGTCGCGCCGTCCGCGCTGGCGCTGCGGCGGGCAGGTTTTGCGGGGGTGGAACCGGCCTTGGCGGTGATCAGCTCAACCGCCTGCTCCAGAGTCACCTCTTCGGGCACCATGGACTTGGGCAGCGTCGCATTGACCTTGCCGTGGTTCACATAGGCGCCGAAGCGGCCCGGGCGAACCGTGATCGGGCCGCC
Source organism: Ancylobacter pratisalsi (assembly GCF_010669125.1). NCBI lineage: Bacteria > Pseudomonadati > Pseudomonadota > Alphaproteobacteria > Hyphomicrobiales > Xanthobacteraceae > Ancylobacter > Ancylobacter pratisalsi. Next base: position 59,890 of record NZ_CP048630.1, on the reverse strand, counting down.
GAGCGTGGGATGGGCGCCCAGCTCGCGTCCGCCCTGCGCGCCGCGCCCGCGTCCCGGACCCTTGTTCTGCTTGTCGGCGATCAGCGCCACGGCACGGTTGATGCCGATGGAAAGCACGTCATCCTCCGCGTCCAGATTGGCGTAGGTCTTGCCGTGCTGGACATAGGGGCCGAAGCGCCCGATGCCGGCGAGGATCGGGTCCCCGCTGTCAGGATGCGTGCCGATCTCGCGCGGCAGCGACAGCAGGCCGAGCGCCGTTTCCAGATCGACATCGGCGGGCGCCAGCCCCTTGGGAAGGCTGGAGCGTTTGGGCTTCTCGCCGTCCTTGGCCTCGCCAAGCTGGAGATAGGCCCCGAAGCGCCCGTCGCGAACGGTGACCTCAAGACCTGAGTCCGGATCGGTACCGATCACACGCGGGCCGGTGTCGACCGCCTCGCCATTCTCGCCGGACTGCACGGCGAGCGGACGGGTGTACTTGCATTCGGGGTAGTTCGAGCAGCCGATGAAGGCGCCGAACTTGCCCACCTTCAGCGACAGCCGGCCATTGCCGCAATTGGGGCACAGGCGCGGGTCGGTGCCGTCTTCCTTGGGCGGGAAGATGTGCGCGGTGAGCATTTCGTCGAGGGCGGACAGCACCTCGGAGACGCGCAGGTCCTTCGTCTCGCCGACGGCGGCGGCGAAGTTGAGCCAGAAGTCGCGCAGCACGTCCTTCCATTCGAGCTCGCCCGCCGAGATCTTGTCGAGCTTCTCCTCAAGGTCGGCGGTGAAGTCGTACTCCACATAGCGCTCGAAGAAGCTCTCCAGGAAGGCGGTGACCAGCCGGCCCTTGTCCTCGGGCATCAGCCGGCGCTTTTCCAGCCGCACATATTCGCGGTCGCGCAGCACGGCGAGCACAGAGGCGTAGGTCGAGGGACGCCCGATGCCCAGCTCTTCCATCCGCTTCACCAGCGACGCCTCGGAATAGCGCGGCGGTGGCTCGGTGAAGTGCTGGTCGGTCTTGATACCCTTGTTGAGGAGGCCCTCGCCGGCGGTGAGCGCGGGCAGGCGGCGATTCTCCTCGTCCTCCTCCTCGTCGTCGCGACCTTCGCGGTAGAGGGTGAGGAAGCCGTCGAACTTCACGACCTGCCCGGTGGCGCGAAGCTCCAGCGCGCGGCCGGCGGCGACGGCGTCGATATCGACCGTGGTGCGCTCCAGCTCGGCCGATTCCATCTGGCTGGCGATGGTGCGCAGCCAGATCAGCTCATAGAGCTTGGCCTGGTCGCCTTCGAGGAGGCGCAGCACATCCTTCGGACGGCGGCCGAGATCGGTGGGGCGTACCGCCTCATGCGCTTCCTGGGCGTTCTTCGCCTTGGCGGTGTATTTGCGCGGCACGGACGGCACGTAGCGGTCGCCATAGTCGCGGCCGATCACCGAGCGGGCGGAGGCGATCGCCTCGGGCGCCATGTCGACGCCGTCGGTACGCATATAGGTGATGAGGCCGACCGTCTCGCCGCCGATGTCCACGCCCTCATACAGGCGCTGGGCGATCCGCATGGTGATGGCGGGCGCGAAGCCGAGCTTGCGGCTGGCTTCCTGCTGCAGCGTGGACGTGGTGAAGGGCGGGTAGGGGTGCCGGCGGGCCGGCTTCGCCTCGACCGAGCGCACCTTGTAATCGGAGCTCTCCAGCGCTTGCCGGAACGCCATCGCCTCTTCGGACGTGCCGACATCGAGGCGGGTGATCTTCTTGCCGTCAGCCCCGACGAGGCGCGCCTCGAACTCGTCGCCGCGCGGCGTGGCCAGCCTGGCCGCGATCGACCAGTATTCGCGGGTGATGAAGGTCTCGATCTCGCGCTCGCGGTCGCAGACCAGACGCAGCGCCACGGACTGCACGCGCCCCGCCGACCGCGCGCCGGGCAGTTTGCGCCACAGCACCGGCGAGAGCGTGAAGCCGACCAGATAGTCGAGGGCGCGGCGGGCGAGATAGGCGTCGACGAGGGCCGCGTCGATCATGCGCGGGTTCTTCATCGCCTCAAGCACGGCCTGCTTGGTGATGGCGTTGAAGACGACGCGCGACACCGGCTGGTCCTTGAGGGCGCGCTTTTCCTTGAGCACCTCGAGCACATGCCAGGAAATGGCCTCGCCCTCGCGATCCGGATCGGTGGCGAGGATCAGGCCGTCAGCCCCGCGCACCGCCTTGGCAATGTCGGAAAGCCGTTTCTGGGATTTGGGGTCGACATCCCACAGCATGTGGAAATCGTGTTCGGGATCCACCGAGCCATCCTTGGCCGGAAGATCGCGGACATGTCCATACGAGGCGATGACCTCGTAGCCTGGACCCAGATATTTGTTGATCGTCTTCGCCTTTGCAGGCGATTCAACGATGACGACCTGCATGCGTCCGCCGTTTCCGTTGGTATATCAAGCCCCGAAAGAGGCCGGGAAAATGGGGTAGCCGCCCCCGACTGTCAAATGGCAGCCATTTGGGAAGCACGAGGAATGCCATGCTGGCGCATCGCAGGACCGGCTCAGCTCGCTGACAGGCCCGAGCTCACCGCCGCCACCCATACAAGGCACGGCGCAGGCTCGCATTACAATTTTTAATAGTGGTTATAGGAAAAAATACGCCTTTAGGTAGTGACGAGTGGGAGTCGGGTGCTACCTTGAATCAATCCGCCACGAGCCCACGGAACTTTCGTGAACGAAATTGATCGCGCCCTCCATAAGACGCGTGAGACGGCGGGCTATATCGCCGCACTCGCCCATGAGCTGTCAACACTCGCAGACGGTCCAGAGCTTGCCGTGCTGCGCTATCTGCTCGAGATGGCGCGCGATGAGGCACAGATGGGTCGCCGGTGGGACCGAGCCGCCATGCGAGGACGGCTGACGCCGCTCACAGCAACGAAACACGTCCGCCGCCATGGCGCTCCAGGCGGCCGGCGATTTCGAGTTCGAGCAGCACGATCATGACCTCGCCCGCACTCGCGCCCGACATGTGCACCAGATCGTCCACCGGCAATGGTGTCGGGCCGAGCAGGGCGGCCACGCGCCCGCGCAGGTCGTCGCCCGGCTCGGGGGCGTCCATGGGGATCGGCTGGTCCTCGTCGGCATCCATCCCCGGCAGGCGGTCGCGGTAGCTGGCAAGCGCCGACATGACGTCCGCCGCGTCGGTCACCAGTGCGGCGCCCTGCTTGATGAGCGCATTGGTCCCGCCCGCGCGTGGGTCGAGCGGCGAGCCGGGCACGGCAAACACCTCGCGTCCCTGCTCGGCGGCGAGACGGGCGGTGATGAGCGAGCCCGATCGTTCCGCCGCCTCGATCACCACCACGCCCAGCGACAGGCCGGACACCAGCCTGTTGCGCCGGGGAAAGTCCCGCGAGCGCGGCTCCCAGCCCATCGGCATTTCGGTGATGACGGCACCTTGCTCGGCGATGCCGGCCAGAAGCGCCTCGTTCTCGCGCGGATAGGGCCGGTCGTGCCCGCCGGCGAGGACGGCGATGGTGCCGGTGCCAAGGCTCGCCTCATGGGCGACGGCGTCAATGCCGCGTGCCAACCCCGAGGCGATCACCCAGCCGGCGGCGCCCAGACCGCGCGCGATCCGCACCGCCATGGTGCGCCCGGCACCGGAGGCATTGCGCGAGCCGACCACGCCGACGATGGGCTGGTTCAACAATTCCACCCGCCCGCGCACGGCGATCAGCGGCGGCGCGTCCTCGATCTGGCGCAGCAGGGCGGGATAGGCCGGTTCGCCGAGCGCGAGGAAACGCCCGCCAAGGCGGGCCAGCGCCTGCATTTCGGCTTCGGCCTCGGCGATGGAGGGAATGCGCGGCTCCAGCAGCCGCCCGCCGCGCCGTGCCATGCCCGGAAGCGCCTCAAGGGCAGCGGACGCTCCGCCGAACCGGTTCACCAGATTGATGAAGGCACGGGGGCCGACATTTTCGGCCCGGATGAGGCGGAGCCAATCGCGGCGCTGCGTGTGGTCGAGCTCAACGCCGGGTGTGGCCACCGTTCAGCCTTTCCCGCCGATCTGGCCTTCGGTCCCGGCGAGCAGCCGGGCAATGTTCTGGCGATGCATGAACCACAGCAGCACCGCCAGAATGCTCAACAGCAGGCCCACGGGCGGGGGCGCGAGCAGGAAGGCGGCGACGGCGCTGAGAAGGCTGGCGACCAGTGCCGACAGCGACGAGTAACGGCTGATGAAGGCAACCGCGAGCCAGGAGGCGATGAACACGATCCCCGCCTGCCAGACCAGCGCGAGGGTGACGCCCAGAAACGTCGCGACCCCCTTGCCGCCCTTGAAGCCGAGCCAGACCGGGAAAATGTGGCCGAGAAACGCGCCCAGTGCCGCCGGGAGAGCCGCCGGCGCATCGATGAGCCAGGCCGCGAGCAGGACCGCGAAGGTGCCCTTGAGCGCGTCGCAGATCAGCGTCGCGGCGGCGAGGCCCTTGCGGCCGGTCCGTAGTACGTTGGTGGCGCCGATGTTGCCGGAGCCGATGTTGCGGATGTCCTGCGTGCCGGCGAAGCGCGTGATGATGAGCCCGAACGGAATCGAGCCCAGCAGATAGCCAAGCAGCAGCGCGACATAGCTCGACATCGGGGGCAGGGACCAGCTCATGCGACGACCTTAATGGCTTTGCCCGGAATGTGTATCCCGGTAGGGCACCGGGCGTTCCGGCTCACACGTATTCGTATACGGTGCGGCCTGCGACAAGAGTGCGTATCACCCGGCCCTCGAAACGCGCCTCGTCGAAGGGCGTGTTCCGGCAGCGCGATTTGAGCGTGGCGGCGTCGAGAATCCACGCCTCGTCCGGGGCGATCAGCGCGATGTCGGCCCGCTGTCCGGGACGCAGCGTTCCGGCCTCAAGGCCGAGCAGCTGTGCGGGGCGGGTCGACATGGCCCGGATCAGCGTCATCAGGTCGATGGCGCCGCCATTCACCAGCCTGAGGCCCGCGGCGAGCATGGTTTCGATGCCGATGGCGCCGAACGCCGCCTCCGAGAAGGGCAGGCGCTTGACCTCGACATCCTGCGGATTGTGGTCGGAGACAACGACGTCGATCAATCCGTCGGCCACCGCCTGCACCAGCGCCAGCCGGTCATCCTCGCCGCGCAGCGGCGGGCTGAGCTTGAAGAAGGTGCGGTAGCCCACCACGTCCCGCTCATTGAGCGTGAGATGGTTGATGGAGGCCGACGCCGTCACGTTCAGCCCCGCACCACGCGCGCGCCGCAGCACCTCGATTGAATCGGCGCAGGTGAGCGAGGCGGCGTGGTAGCGCCCGCCCGTCATCGCCGCCAGACGTACGTCGCGCTCGAACACGATGGTCTCGGCCGCCCGTGGCACACCCGCCAGGCCCAGCCGCGAGGCCAGTTCGCCCTCGTTCATCACGCCCTCGCCGGTGAGGCTGGCGTCCTCGGTGTGATGGACAATGAGCGCGTCGAAATCGCGGGCGTAGATCAGGGCGCGGCGCATCACCTGCGCCGAGGGAACGGAGCGCGTGCCATCGGTGAAAGCCACGGCTCCGGCGGCGCCGAGCAGGCCGATCTCCGTCATCTCGCGGCCCGCCAGCCCCTTGGTCAGCGCGGCCATGGGATGGACGTTGACGACGGCGGTGTCGCGGGCGCGGCGCAGAACGAAGTCGACAATGGCGGGGTCGTCGATCACCGGGTCGGTGTCGGGCTGGCAGATGATGGTCGTCACCCCGCCCGCTGCCGCCGCCTGGCTGGCCGAGGCCAGCGTCTCGCGATGCTCGGCGCCAGGCTCGCCAATGAAGGCGCGCATGTCGACGAGGCCGGGAATGGCGACAAGGCCCCGGCAGTCGACGATCTCGGTGCCCTCGGGCAGGCCGGCAGCGCTGAGATCGCCCGCAATGTCCTTGATGACGCCATCGGCGACCAGAATGTCGCCATGGGTATCGAGGTCCCGCGAGGGATCGAGAATGCGGGCACGGGCGAGAAGGAGGGGGCGAAGGTCAGGCATTGGGCAGCGTCCGCGAGAGCGCGTCGAGCACGGCCATGCGGACGGCAACGCCCATCTCGACCTGCTCGCGGATGAGGGACTGGGCGCCGTCGGCGACGGCCGAATCGATTTCGACGCCGCGATTCATGGGGCCGGGATGCATCACCATCGCGTCGGGGCGGGCGTAGCGAAGCTTGGCCTCGTCCAGCCCCCAGAAATGGAAATACTCTTTCACCGAAGGCACGAAGGAGCCGTTCATGCGCTCGCGCTGAAGGCGCAGCATCATGACGATGTCGACGTCCGCGAGGCCCCGGCGCATGTCGCCATAGACCTCGACGCCGAAGCGCTCGATGTCCCTCGGCAGCAGCGTGGGGGGCGCGATGACCCGCACCTGGGCGCCGAGCGCCTGAAGCAGCAGGATGTTGGAGCGCGCCACGCGCGAATGGGCGATGTCGCCGCAGATCGCGACCAGCAGGCCCTGGATGCGGCCCTTGTTGCGGCGGATGGTGAGCGCATCGAGCAGCGCCTGGGTGGGGTGCTCGTGAGCCCCGTCGCCGGCGTTCACCACCGCGCAGTCCACCTTGCGGGCCAGCAGCTCCACCGCGCCCGAGGCGCTGTGGCGCACGATCAGCACGTCGGGGTGCATGGCGTTGAGCGTGGCCGCGGTGTCGATGAGCGTCTCGCCCTTCTTCAGCGAGGAATTGCTGACCGCCATGTTCATCACATCCGCGCCGAGCCGCTTGCCGGCCAGCTCGAAGGACGACTGGGTCCGGGTGGAGGCTTCGAAGAACAGATTGATCTGGGTGCGGCCGCGCAGCGTGGCGCGTTTCTTCTCGATCTGGCGATTGAGGAGAACGAACTCCTCCGACAGGTCGAGCAGCCCGACGATCTCTTCGGGAGACAGTCCCTCGATGCCGAGCAAGTGGCGGCGCGAGAGGGTGAAACTGGCAGTCGGGTTCGATGTCATATCGAAGTCGGCTGGATAGACGCAGCGAGGCCCCACCGCAAGCTTTTCAGGACGCTGTCCACCAAACTCCGCCCGCGCGGCGTGTGGCAGGGTGGGTCCGGGAACTTCATGAGTGCACCAACGTTGTCGCGCCACAGCCCCTTGCGGGCGAGAATGGAGCACCTTTGATGACGACATCAGCTCTGTGCATGAAGGCCGGCCTGGGCCGGCTCACCGCGGTGGGCATCGCGGCCATGGCCGCTTTCGCCGCCGTTCCCGCATCCGCGCTGCCGCTCTCCGGCGCCGGGATCTCGCAGGCCGCCGGCAACGTGTCCGCCCCGGTGGAACAGGTGCGCTGCTATGGCTGCGCCGTGGGCGTGGGCGTGGCAGCCGGCGTGGTCGCCGGCGCGGCGATCGCCAATGCGGCCCGCCCGCGCGGCTATTACGTCGCCCCGCGCTATTACGGTCCGCCGCCCGGCCGTGTCTATTACGGGCGCCCGGTCTATGCGCCGCCGGCAAACCGCTGCTGGGTTGAGACGAACCCGATGCGCGGCACCGGCTACTGGACCCGTTGCTGACGAAGCCACGCGGGGCGGCCCGTGCTGTGCCGCTCCGCCGTCTTCAGCCGGCGAGATGCGCCAGGCCCGCGATGATCGCGGGCATGGTGAGCGCGGCCAGCACGGTCTGGACCGTGAGGATCTCCGCGAGCAGGGGTGCGTCGCCGCCCATCTGCCGGGCGAGCACGTAGCCGTTCGGCGCGGAAGGCACCGAGGCGCCGACGGCGACCACCAACAGGTCGACATCCCGCAGGCCCAGCATCAGCGCGATGCTGATGGCCACCAGCGGCAGGCCCAGCAGCTTGATGATGCTGGTGAACCATGTGGCGGGGCGGGGGCGCCTGAGGTCCGCGAGGCGCAGCCCCGCGCCAACCACCAGCAGGCCCAGGGCCAGCGAGGAACGCCCCAATATATCGCCGAAGTCGAGCAGCACCGCGGGCACCGGCAGGTGCAGCGCGTTGATCAGCGCGCCCACGGCGCAGGACCAGATGAACGGATTGCGCACGATCTGCGCCAGCATGGAGCGATTGCCACCCGCCGCCCGCTCCCCGTGCCGCGCCAACACCATGACGCTGATGGTGTTCAGTGTCGGAATCATCACCGTGAGCCCGACGGCGGCGACGGCAAGCCCCGCCGTGCCGGCCAGCGAGCCCGACACCGCCAGCGCGATATAGCTGTTCCAGCGCAGCGAGCCCTGCACCACGGAGGTGTAGCTCGGGCCCATCAGCGCGAAGGAGCGGCAGATCGGCTTTCTGAGCACCGTCAACAGCGCGGCGAACAGCCCGATGGCGCCAAGCAGCGAGGCCGAGACCTCGAACACCTTCACGTGTCCCAGCTCGGCGCGGGAAATGCTGACGATGAGAAGGGCCGGGAACAGGATGAAGTAGGTGAGCCGTTCCAGTGCCACCCAGTGCGAATCTTCCGGCAGAAGGGTGCGCTTCAGGACCTGCCCAAGCGCGATGATGAGAAACACCGGGATCAGGGCGCCAAGCACACCCGACATCGTTCACCTGCCTTCGGCGATGTGCCGCAAACGGTCCAGCGCGCCCTGGAGAATGAAGACGGCGGCCTGCTGGTCGACCACCTCGGCGCGGCGGGCGCGGCTCATGTCGGTGGCGATCATCTCGCGCTCGACGGCAGCGGTGGAAAGCCGTTCGTCCCACAGGATGATCGGCAGCTCGGTCAGCCGGGCGAAATTGCGCGCGAAGGCCCGTGTGGACTGCGCGCGCGGACCCTCGCTGCCATCCATGTTCACCGGCAGCCCAAGCACGAAGCCGGCGGTGCCGCGGGCGGTGGCGAGCGCGAGGATGCGGGCGGCGTCCGGTGTGAACTGCTTGCGGGCGATGGTTTCGACCGGCGCCGCGAGCCGGCGCTCAGGGTCGGAACTTGCGATGCCGATGGTGCGGGTGCCCAGATCCAGCCCGAACAGCCCCCCGCGCCCGGCAAGGAGCGAGGCAGCTTCGGCGATGGTGAGGATCGGTGCGACCATGGTGCCCTGCGCCTAGCACGCCGGCGCACGGCACGCCATATGGGCACGCGGCAACAGCGGCAGGACCGGCATGCAGCGCCTGCGCGACGGGACACACTGAGGGCGAAACGCACGGTACAATTCGGCTGACGTCATTGAGCTGTGCGCGCCGCCACCTATCTAGCCCCCACCCGCCTTGCCCGCACATGACACATCCACGGAGATGGCAATGAAGATTACCTGGTTCGGCCACGCGGCCTTTCGTCTGGATTTTGCCGACAAGGTTGTGCTGATCGATCCCTTCCTGAACGGCAACCCGGTCTTCGAGGGCGATCTCTCCGCCGTGACCGCGGGGGTCACCCACATCCTTCTCACCCACGGCCATGGCGATCATGTCGGCGATACCGTCGCGCTCGCAAAGGCGTCGGGTGCGACGGTTGTCGCCAATGCCGATCTGGCGTCGTGGCTGGGGACGCAGGGTGTCGAGAAGCTGGAGATGATGAATACGGGCGGCACCATCCATACCGACGGTTTCGCGGTGAGCATGGTGCGGGCCGACCATTCCTCGGGAATGATCGTGGACGGCGCCTCGGTCTATCTCGGCAATGCCAACGGACTGATCGTCAAGGCGCCCGGCGAGCCGGTGGTCTGGCACATGGGCGACACCGACATCTTCTCCGACATGGCGCTGATCGCCGAGCTTCACAAGCCGGACATCGTGATCGTACCGATCGGCGACCGCTTCACCATGGGCCCAGAGACGGCATCGGTCGCGGTGACGCGCTATCTGGGAGGGCTGACCATCATTCCCGCCCATTACGCGACATTCGGTCTTCTGGAGCCGAATGCCGAGCGCTTCGTCGCCTTGGTCGGCGAGGAGGCGAGCGTCGTGGTGCCGCAGAAGGGCGAGGCGGTCTCGTTCGCCAAGCCCTGAATGGCGCGCACGTCGCTCTGAGTTGCGGGCCGTCGCGCGCGTTCCCGGCCGCCGCCTCAGGGCTCAACCGCCTCCAGCCCGCGCCGAACGGCGCGGGACTGGCGCACCAGGGCGGTCGCCATCAGTGATTCCATCGCCTCGATCAGGGCGGGCTCGGCCACGAAGCCGGGCCCGCCCTGCGCGCGATCGTCCACGCGGCGCGCGAGACCGCTCTCCACCGCCTTCTGCAGGATGTCGACGATGTGGGAGCGCGACAGCCGGTAGGTCCGGGCGAGCCCGGCGGCGGAGAGCGGCGTGCCCCGTTCGGCGTTTCCAAACAGGGCGAAGGCCAGCATCAGCCCGCCGTCACGATCAACGAACATCTCGATGCTCGGCACGTCGACAATCGGCCGCCATCCCTCGCGCAGCGGCTCCAGCAGCGCGGCGGCATAGGGCGCGATGAATGCCGTGTTGTGCAGGTGGCGAAGGCCCAGCGCGCCTTCCGGACGCATTTCGGCAAGCGCTTCCAGCATCAGTCCCCAGCGCGCCTTGTGCATGTCGAGAAGCTTGTCGGTGATGACGAGCCGGCGCCGGCGCCGGTCGGCATCCGGCGCGGCCGCCACCAGTCCGAACATACGGCAGGCGGCGAGCACGGCGGTGACGCGGCCCGGGCTGCAGATGTCGAGCGCGCTCGCCTCAGCCTTGAGCCGGCCCGAGGTGAGCCCCTGCGCCGAGGCCGGCTCGAAATGCATGTCGATCATCAGCGAGAACAGGGTGAGGCGCCCGCGATCGTTCATCAGCCGCGAGAAGATGTGGTCGCCCTGATAGCAGGTGCAGAGCTTCGAGGCCGCGCCGCGGACGATCCGCGCGAAACCGGGGAGGGCGCGCAGCCGGACGCGGTCTTCGGCCTCGCCGTGCAGAATCGCATCGAGCCGGGAGGGCGCCACAGGCGCCTCGTTCGCGCCTTCATCGGTTGCCGTGAGAACCACCGCGCCGACTTTGGTGTCCCGGATGCGACCAATAATCGACATTGTCAGCTCCCATCGCCCGGCTTTAACTCCCGGCGTTTCCGCAACGATACGTCAATGCGAGGACACGACATGGCCGGAATGCGATCCTCTATCTCGACTCTGATGACCGGAGCGGTGCCAGCCCTCGCATTTGCGGCACTGGCCGTCCTCGGTCTGCCCACGGAATCGGCGCGGGCGGCCGTGGTGTACTGTAGCAGCCCCGGCGTGCCGGCGGGTTGCGTGGTGCGCGCGACGCCTTTGGCCGGTCCCAATCCCGTGGCGCGGACGGTGGTTCACTGCACCCGCCCGGGATACCCGGTGGGATGCGTCGCCGCCCCGGCAGCGGGTGCGGTTGCCCGGCCCGGCCCGGGCGTCAATGCCGGCGGACCGGTCAATCGCCCCGGTCTGCGCTGATTCACGAATGTCCACGGAGAGTACGATGACCTTCTTTTCCCTCGCCACGACCCGCGCTTTTGCCGCGGCCGCCTTCGTTGGCGCCCTGATGCTCGCCGCCCCGGCCTATGCCGACAAGGCAGCTGGCGATGCCTGCGCCGGCGCGCTCTCGCCTGACGGCCAGATGATCTATGCGGCCGCCGTCGGCGCCGTCAGCGGTGGCGCGGAAGTGCGCGGCACCGTGACCGACGCGGCCAAGTCGCTCGTTATGTCCGGCAAGATCGCCCGTGGCGACGCGCGCAGCAATGCTGAAGCCGCCGGTGCCTGCCTTGCGAAGGCACGCCCGTGATCCGGATGCGCGTAGCGCCGGTGCTCCCCGCCTGAAAAGGGAGCGCCGGTTCCCCGTGCACCGGCCTGCAACTGCCTGACGCCATTCCCCGTGCCGCGCCATGTGCAAGGCCCCGGGGGATGGCGTTGCTGTATGACAATGAGCGATCCGGGCCGGAGAGTGCCCGCCGTGCGGATGTGACGCGAAGGAACAGTCGTCGCCCTTGATGCTTGTTAGCGAGAGGGCAGGTCCGTCGGGTGGGTGACGGGAAAATAACACTTTCAGACGATCTTGAATCACTTCATGGGAGGACGCGACATGACTGCGAATCACAGCCGACATTCTCTCCTGCGCCGGGCCAGCGCCGTTTTCGCCCCCGCCGCCCTGCTTTACGCCGGCCTTTCCTTTGCGGCGCCGGTCATTGCCGATGCCGCCGTGGTCTATTGCACCGGACCGGGCTACCCGCGCGGCTGCGTGGTTCGCACCGCTCCGGTGGTGGCTCCCGCGGCCCGCGCGGTCATCCACTGCACCCGTCCGGGCTATCCGGTGGGCTGCGTGGGCGGTGTTGGCGGCGCCAATGCTCGCGCCGTCGCGCGTCCGGGTCCGGGCGTCAATCTCAATGGCGGCGTGAACCGCGCGGGCCTGCGTTGATCGCGGGCCATCGCTGAACAGCGGGTCTGGCCGATTGACCGACGGGAAACCGGTGCCCCGCGTTGCGGGGCGCCGCGCCTGCCTGCTATAGGGCGCGCATCGGTTTCAGCGGATTGGAATTTCGGATGTCGGTCGATCAGGCGACGGTCCGGCGCGTGGCGCATCTGTCGCGCATCGCCGTGACGGAGGAGGAGGTGGTTCACCTCCAGAGCGAACTCAACGCCATCCTCGCCTTTGTGGAGCAGCTTGGCGAGGTGGACACCACCGGCGTCGAGCCGATGACCAGTGTCATCCCGATGACGCTGCCTCTGCGGGCGGACGTCGTGAACGACGGCGGCGATGCCGCGCGCGTGCTGGCCAACGCCCCGGCGAGCGAAGACGGCTTCTTCGCCGTTCCCAAAGTGGTGGAGTGAGCCCCATGTCCGATCTCACGCGTCTCACCATCACCGCCGCCCATGAAGGGCTCTCCCAGCGCAACTTCACGGCCACCGAGCTGACGAAGGCCTATATCGACGCCATCGCGCCGGCGGGGGACCTGAACGCCTATGTGCTCGCCACGCCCGAGAAGGCGCTGGAAATGGCGAAGGCCAGCGACGCGCGCATCGCCAAGGGCGAGGCGGGGAAGCTGGAAGGCATCCCGCTCGGCATCAAGGACATGTTCGCGACCGAGGGCGTGCGCACCACCGCGTGCTCGAAGATCATCAAGAACTTCATCCCGCCGTACGAATCGACCGTGACCGCGAATCTGTGGCGCGAGGGCGCGGTGCTGCTCGGCAAGCTCAACCAGGACGAGTTCGCCATGGGCTCATCCACCGAATCGAGCGCCTTTGGCTGCGCGGTGAACCCGTGGCGGCGCAAGGACTCGGAGCAGCCTCTGGTGCCCGGCGGCTCGTCCGGCGGCTCGGCGGCGGCGGTGGCGGCCCATATCTGCGCCGGCGCGGCGGGCACCGATACCGGTGGCTCCATCCGCCAGCCGGCGGCCTTCACCGGCACGGTGGGCATCAAGCCGACCTATGGCCGCTGCTCGCGCTGGGGCATCATCGCCTACGCCTCCTCGCTCGATCAGGCCGGTCCCATCGCCCGCTCGGTGAACGACGCCGCGCTGCTGCTGCGCGCCATGGCGGGCCACGACCCCAAGGATTCCACCAGCGCCGATCTTCCCGTGCCGGACTATCAGGCGGCGGTGGGGGGCTCGGTGAAGGGCAAGCGGATCGGTATCCCCAGGGAGTACCGCGTCGACGGCATGTCGCCGGAGATCGCCGCGCTCTGGGACAAGGGCGCGGACATGCTGCGCGATGCCGGCGCGGAGATCGTCGAGATCAGTCTGCCGCACACCAAATACGCCCTTCCGGCCTATTATATCGTGGCGCTGGCCGAGGCCTCTTCCAACCTCGCGCGCTATGACGGCGTGCGCTATGGCGAGCGGGTCGACGGCCGCGACATTCTCGAAATGTACGAGAACACCCGCGCTGCCGGCTTCGGGGCCGAGGTGCGCCGGCGCATCATGGTCGGCACCTATGTGCTCTCGGCCGGCTATTACGACGCGTACTATCTCAAGGCGCAGAAGGTTCGCACGCTGATCAAGCGTGACTTCGAGACCGTCTTCGCCGAGGGCGTGGATGCCGTGCTGGCCCCCACGACGCCGTCCGCCGCCTTCGGCGTCGGCGAGAAGTCGGGCGCCGATCCGGTGGAGATGTACCTGCAGGACGTGTTCACGGTGACCCTGAACATGGCCGGTCTTCCGGGCATTTCGGTGCCGGCCGGGTTGTCCTCCGAAGGACTGCCGCTCGGCCTTCAGCTTATCGGCCGTCCCTTCGGCGAGGCCGGGCTGTTCTCGCTGGCTCAGGTGATCGAGGATGCCGCCGGGCGCTTCGAATGCCGCGACAAGTGGTGGGTGTGAGCATGCGCATGCTGCCCGAGAATGAGCGCTCCCTCGCGCCCTTCCGGGCGGAGATCGATGCCATTGACGCCGAGATGGTGGAACTGCTGGTCCGCCGTTTCGAGGTCGTGAAGCACGTCATCGCGGTCAAGCGGGTCGAGGGCCTCGCGGCCCTGCTGCCCGAACGCGTCGAGGACGTGGTCGACAAGGTGATGGCGCGGGCCGAGACCAAGGGCCTGCCGCCGGAGCTGGTCGAAAAGCTCTGGCGCATCCTGATCCAGTGGGTGGTCGATTACGAGAACGAACGGCTCGGCTGAGGCCGGGCCGTTACGTGCCTCTCACGCGACGCCGGTCGCACCGGTCCCGACGCTTCCGGCCTGCTCGCGGCGCGCGAGATCCTCGCTCACCTGCTGCTCGACCCAGGCGGCGAAGGTTTCGACGTTTCGGCAGAAGCCGGCCGGGGGATGGTGGTCGGGAACATCCCTGAGCCAGGTGCGGCATTCCTCCCCCACGCGGCAGCCAAGGCAGCGCTGGGCGGCGGCCATCAAGGCTTCTTCGGAAATCGTGGTGCTCTCAGGGTCGAGCCCCGCGCGCTCCATCATCTGCCGGAACAGGGCCAGACGTTCGTCAATCGTGTCCACACGCATGTCGGCCTCCCTCGCGTCGCCCCATTGAGGACGATCAGGCGATGGCGGCGTTGATCTCGCTCAAGCGATCCGTTCAGACGGCCGGGGCGGCCGGGCCCATCACCCAGTCCTGGAACAGCGACAGGTCGATATTGCCCCCGGAGAGCACCACGCCGGCACGGCGGCCGCGCAGCCCCTCCTTGTCCTGCAGCAGTGCGGCGAGCGCGGCGGCGCCCGCGCCTTCGGCCAGATTGTGGGTATCGGTCCAGTAGATCCGCGCTGCCTCGGCGACCTCGTCGTCGCTCACCGTGGCGATGCGCGAGGCGCCTTTGTGGATGATCTCGAAGGCTGCGGCGTCGGGAACGCGCACCGCCAGCCCGTCGGCCCGTGTATCGGCGCTTTCCGCCACCACCGGATGGCCGGCCGCGAAGGAGAGCGCATAGGCCGGCGCGTGCGCGCTCTGCACGCCGACGATCTCGGTGCCAAGGCCCAGCAGGTCACGGGTGAGGATGGCGCCGCAGATGCCCGAGCCGAGGCCGATCGGCACATAGAGCACGTCGAGGGGCGGCGCGGCGCGGAACAGTTCTAGCGAATAGGTCGCCACGCCCACCACCAGATCAGGATGGAAGGACGGCGCGAACAGCAGTCCCTCCGTTTCGCTGAGCGCCTTGGCGTGGGCGCGCGCGGCGTCGAAATCCGCGCCATGCTCGATGAGCCGGGCCCCGAGCGCGGACATGGCGGCGTTCTTCTCCACGCTGTTGCCGGCGGGCACCACGATCGTCACCGGCACGCCGAAGCGCTGGCCGGCATAGGCGAGGGACTGCCCGTGATTGCCGCGCGTCGCCGAGATGACCCCGCGCGGAGCGCGGCCCTCGCGGGCGAGACGCTCCAGATGGATCAACCCGCCGCGCACCTTGAAGGCGCCGGTGGGGGTGTGATTCTCGTGCTTGACCCAGATTTCCGCCCCGGTCCGCCCGGCGAGCAGGGGCCAGGCATATTGCGGCGTGCCCGGAAAGACAGCGTGAACCTGCTGGAGCGCATGTTCCAGTTCGTCGAGTGTAAACATGGCGCCGGTCCAATCCCGCAGTCGGCCTTGATGTCGTTTGGCTTGAGCGCCCTGGAATAGGCGGCGGGCACCGGGCCGGCAAGCCCGTCGGCGGTTTTCGAAGACCCAGGCCGGTTGCGGGGGCGCTGTCCAGGGAGTAGGGAAACGGCGCAATTGAACGTTTCGAAGACCGTATCCAGACGAGGCCTGCCGACAATGAACATGCACGCGCGCCCCGCCGACCCGAAGAAGCTGATCAAGGGTGCGACCGGCGATTGGGAGATTGTCATCGGCATGGAGATCCATGCCCAGGTGACCTCCAATTCCAAGCTGTTCTCCGGCGCCTCCACCGCGTTCGGCGGCGACCCTAATTCCCACGTCTCGCTGGTCGACGCCGCCATGCCCGGCATGCTGCCCGTGATCAACGAGGAATGCGTGAAGCAGGCGGTGCGCACCGGCCTCGGGCTCAAGGCCGAGATCAATCTGCGGTCGGTGTTCGACCGGAAGAACTATTTCTACCCGGACCTGCCGCAGGGCTACCAGATCAGCCAGTACAAGAGCCCGATCGTGGGCGAGGGCGTGGTGCTGGTGGACACCGCCGACGGGCAGATCGAGGTCGGCATCGAGCGTCTGCATCTGGAGCAGGACGCCGGCAAGTCGATCCACGACCAGCACCCGACGCTGTCGCTGGTCGACCTCAACCGCTCGGGCGTGGCGCTGATGGAGATCGTCTCCAAGCCGGACCTGCGCTCCTCCGAGGAAGCCAAGGCCTATGTGACCAAGCTGCGCACCATCCTGCGCTATCTGGGCACCTGCGACGGCGACATGGAGAAGGGCAGCCTGCGCGCGGACGTGAACGTCTCCGTGCGCAAGCCGGGCGATGATTTCGGCACGCGCTGCGAGATCAAGAACGTCAACTCCATCCGTTTTATCGGCCAGGCGATCGAGGCCGAGGCCCGCCGCCAGATTGGCATCATCGAGGATGGCGGCAAGATCGACCAGGAGACCCGCCTGTTCGATCCCGGCCGGGGCGAGACGCGCTCGATGCGCTCAAAGGAAGAGGCGCACGACTACCGCTACTTCCCCGATCCCGACCTGCTGCCGCTGGAATTCAGCCAGGCTTTCGTCGACGAGCTGGGCACCCACCTGCCGGAGCTGCCGGACGAGAAGAAGGCGCGTTTCGTGAGCGTCTACGGCCTGTCGGCCTATGACGCCGATGTGCTGGTGGCCGAGAAGGCGACCGCCGATTATTACGAGGCCTGCGCCAGTGGCCGTGACGCCAAGGCGGCGGCGAACTTCGTTATCAATGAGCTGTTCGGCCGCCTGAACAAGGAAGGCAAGGACATCGAGACCTCGCCGGTTTCCGCCGTTCAGATCGGCGCCATCGTCGACCTGATCGCGGACGGCACCATCTCCGGCAAGATCGCCAAGGACCTGTTCGAGATCGTGTTCACCGAGGGCGGCGACCCGCGCGTCATCGTCGAAGAGCGCGGCATGAAGCAGGTGACCGACACCGGCGCCATCGAGGCGGCGGTGGACGCGATCATCGCCGCGAACCCGGACAAGGTGGAGCAGGTGAAGGCCAAGCCGACCATGCTCGGCTGGTTCGTCGGCCAGGTGATGAAGCAGACCGGCGGCAAGGCAAACCCGCAGGCGGTGAACGACCTGCTCAAGGGCAAGCTCGGGATCTGAGCGGGGCGGATTCGAGATGCGAGGGGCCACGGCCCGCGCCGGATGGTGGACATGAGCGCGACGGGAAACGGTGCGGTGACGGATTCGGCGGCCGAGGCCCTTTTCATCGCGCCCGCAACCCGTTCGGATCTCGCCGCCATCGTCGCGATCCTCGCCTCCGACCGCCTGTTCGGCGCGCGCGACACCACCGACCCGTCGGTGTTCCCGGACTATGAAGCGGCCTTTGACGCGATCGAGGCCGACGCGAACCTCACGCTCTATGTGGCGCGGCGCGGCAACGAGGTGCTCGGCACCTTCCAGCTCATCCTGTTTCCCGTGCTGCTGCGCCGTGGCGCGACGATCGCCATTGCCGAGGGCGTGCATGTGCATCCCGATGCACGCGGGCTGGGGATCGGTGCGGCGATGATGGCGTTCGCGGTCGAGGAAGCGCGCCGGCGCGGTGCGGCGTCAATCCAGCTCACCTCGAACAAGAAGCGGACCGACGCCCACCGTTTCTATGAGCGCATCGGCTTCGAGCGCCGGCACGAAGGCTTCAAGATCGATCTCGACGACCGGATCTGAGGCGCGATCGGACGCGCGTGAGCGGCTGTTCGCCCGGTCACGCCGTCGGAGCGGGCCCGATCTCAGGGCAGGCAGTTCATCAGGGCAGGCATTTCGCCATGAAAACGTGCCAGGCCTTGGCGCCGGTCAAGTTGTGGCGGGCCTTGTAGGTCTTCCACTCGCCATTGCAGCGGCCAAGCGCCTCGCGATCGGTCTCCTCGTCCTCGTCGGATGAGGCCGGAGGCGTCGGCGGGCTGGAGCGCGTGCCCGCCGAGGGCACCGATGTGCGGGACGTTCCGGCGGCCGGGGCGGGGGACGCTTTCTTGTCGGCCGCGTCCGGTTTGCCCCGCGCGGCCTCCGTGCTGGCCGCACCCGGCATCGCCGAAGTGCCGGCAAGGCACTGCTGGGCGAATTCGCGATAGGTGAAATCGCCGGTCTGGTTCTTCGCCTTCATCTCATTCCACAGCTCGGCGCACTGCTTGATGGAAGGCTGCGCCGCCGTCGCCGCCGGGCCCGTGGGCACAGCCGGGCTGGAAGCCGCGGGCTTGGAGGCAGAGGAGGCACTTGCCGCGCCGGCGGAGATCTCGGCCATGCAGTCGCGGGAGAAGTCGCGATACAGCATGTCGCCGGTCTTGCCGCTGGCCTTCATCTGGTTCCAGCGGTCGGCGCAGGCTTTCGCGGGCGATGTGGACTGCGCCTGGGCAGCGCCCGTCAGGGAGGTCGCGGCCACAAGGAAGAGGCCGATCAGGACCGCGAAGCGGGCAGGGGTGGCGAATCGGTCGGGCATGGATCCGTTGCGAAAGATGAAGGCCGGCACCGGTGCCGGCCTTCCTGGGCAGAGCTTAGCCGTTTCGTCCCGGAGGGGCGAGGGGACGCGGCTCCGGCAGGCCGCCTGCCATGATCGTGCCCCGACGGGTGGGGCGGGGAACGACCCGGGCGCTCAGACCTGCCAGCTCGCCAACGCCATCCTGCGACGCCGAAGCGTGGCAGGACGACATGCGCCGACTACGCGCCCTTGAGGCACTTCGTCATGAAGTCCTTCTGGGTCACGCCCTTGATCTTGCCGGCCTTGTGATCGACCGACCATTCCTTCTCGCAGCTCTTCTTGTTGTTGAGCGCGACTTTGTTGGTCTTGGTCGTCATCGGCGCGGCGGCAGCCTGGGTCTGCGGGGCGGTAGCACCGGCCGGGGCCGTGCCGGTGGAGGCGGCGAAGGCGGAAGCCGACGCGAGGACGAGCGTCGCGGCGGTAAGCCCGGCAAGGAGGCGCTTGGTCATTTCGAATCCCTCGATTCACATCCGCGATTGTTGCGGACGGGTTGATTACTTATCCGCACGGTGGCGGAATTGGGACAAATTCAAGCATAAAATATGCGAACACTTTACGATCTCGTGTAGTGATGACGCATCGGCAAGTATTAACGCCGTAACGGAAGATGTAAACTTACGCTCCGTCAGATAATGCTTCGGTAAGGCGCCCATGCGTGCGCACGCGCGCGCGCTTGCCAGCCGCGTTCAGGAGTCCTAGTTCTTGAGGCGAACCGCCCGAGGGGGCGAAGCGGCGGAAGGCATTCTCTCCATGTCCGAGCTTCAGACAAAGCCGATCCAGCTCTATTACTGGCCGACGCCGAACGGCTGGAAGATCAGCATCATGCTGGAGGAATGCGGACTGCCCTACGAGGTGCATCCGGTGAACATCGCCCGCGGCGAGCAGTTCAAGCCGGAGTTTCTGGCCTTCTCTCCGAACAACAAGATTCCGGCGATTCTCGATCCGCAGGGCCCTGGCGGCGAACCGATCTCGGTGTTCGAGTCCGGCGCGATCCTGCAATATCTCGGGCGCAAGACCGGGCTGTTCTATCCGGCGGACGAGCGCGGGCGCGTGGAAGTCGACCAGTGGCTGTTCTGGCAGATGGGCGGCCTCGGGCCGATGGCCGGCCAGGCCCATCATTTCCGCATCTACGCGCCGGAGAAGATCGCCTACGCCATCGACCGCTACACCAATGAGGTCCATCGCCTCTATGGGGTGATGAACAAGCGCCTCGCCGACCGCCCCTATCTCGCCGGCGATTACTCGATCGCCGACATCGCCTGCATCGGCTGGGCGAAGCTGTGGGAGCGGCAGGGGCAGAGGATCGAGGAGTTCCCGCACCTGGGCGCCTGGATCGAGCGGGTGCTGGCGCGTCCCGCCGTGAAGCGCGGCATGGCCGTCAACGCGGAAGACCGCGGCAAGATCGACCTGGCTTCCGACAAGGAAGCGCAGCGCATCATGTTCGGCCAGCGCGCGCAGGGATAGGGATGACCCGGCCGGGACGCTATGAAACCCCTTGACCCGCCGGGTACGGAAACCTAGACAGGTCGCCGGTCACTGACTGCTTCGCGCAGCTGGTGACGGCTGGAGACGTGGCCGAGAGGCTGAAGGCACTCGTTTGCTAAATGAGCAGACCCCCAAAAGGGTCTCGAGGGTTCGAATCCCTCCGTCTCCGCCATTTCGCTCTCAAACTGGGCACGTTCAGGGTCACCGAATTCTCTCCTTCGGGATGATCATCGGCGCCCGTGTCCCGATCGGCCGCTCGCGGCCACCCCGTCGGCGGACCATCAGCCGTTCCTCGCGGTAGAGCCGGAACAGGCGCTTCTGATCCTCTCAATGGGCCGGAGCGAGTTTCAATCTGGATTGGCGATAAGGGGCAACGTCTGCGCCTTCCATGGCTGGAGACAAGCCGGACAGCGTGCAGGCCGTCCGTCCAGCCTTTTCCGGCTGCCCGTCTCAATCACATCACTGCACCGAGCTGCCAGGGCACGAACTCATTGCGGCCATAGCCGAGCAGTTCGGACTTGGAGCGCTGTCCCGAGGCGATGTTCAGTACTAATTGGAAGATCTCTCGGCCTTTCTCCTCGATTGAAACGCCATCAAGGATGTCGCCGCAATTGATGTCCATGTCCTCTTCCATGCGCGCGAAAAGGTCGGAGTTGGTGGCGAGCTTGATCGACGGGGTCGGCTTGCATCCATAGGCCGATCCGCGGCCGGTGGTGAAGCACAACATGTTGGCTCCACCGGCCACCTGTCCGGTCGCGGCGACCGGGTCATAGCCGGGTGTATCCATATAGACGAAGCCCTTGCGGTCGATACGCTCCGCGTAGCGATAGACGCCGCGCAGTGTCGACGTCCCGCCCTTCGCCACCGCGCCGAGCGACTTTTCCAGGATGGTGGTCAGACCGCCGGCCTTGTTGCCGGGCGAGGGATTATTGTTGAGCTCGCCGCCGGCGCGGGCGACGTAGTCGGTCCACCAGTCGATGAGATCGACGATCTTGCGGCCAACCTCCTCGCTTTCGGCGCGGCGGGTGAGCAGATGTTCGGCGCCGAAGATTTCCGGCGTCTCGGACAGGATGGCGGTGCCACCGTGACGCACAAGAAGATCGACCGCTGCGCCCAGTGCCGGATTGGCCGTGAGGCCGGAATAACCGTCCGAACCGCCGCATTGGAGCGCGAGGGTCAATTCTGAAGCGGGCACGGAGGTGCGGCTGACGCTGTTGGCAGAAGGCAGCATTTCCATGATCTTGGCAACGCCGGCCTCGATGGATTTGCGCGTGCCGCCGGTCTCCTGAATCGTCAGGGTCTGGAAATGCGGCCCCTCGACGATTCCGTATTCCTTCATCATGCGAGGGATCTGAAACACCTCGCAGCCGAGGCCCACCACCAGTATCGACGCGAAATTGGGGTGGCTGGCATAGCCCCATTGCGTGCGGGCGAGAATGTCGAATTCCTCCCCTTTGGATGACATGCCGCAGCCTGTGCCATGGGTGAATGCGACCACCCCGTCGATCTTCGGGTAGTCCTCCAGCACGCCGGAGCGCGTCACCGCGTCGGCTATGAACTCGGCAACGGTGGCTGAGCAGTTCACCGAGGACAGGATGCCCACATAGTTGCGGGTGCCGACGCGGCCGTCGGCGCGGCGGAAGCCTTGGAAGGTTGCCGGCGCCTCGCCGGGCGCGAGACCGGTATCGGGCCTGGCTTCGGTCGCGAAGGCGTAGTCGCGCTCGAAATCGTGCAGCACGACATTATGCTCGTGCACCCATTCGCCGGCCGGAATGTCGTCCCTGGCAAAGCCGATCACCTGCCCGAATTTGCGGATCGCGTCGCCCTTCGGGATCGGCCGCGAAGCGATCTTGTGTCCCCTGGGTATCGCGCGCCTGACGACAACACCCTCGCGCAGTTCCGCGCCCGCGGCGACCTTGTCGACCGCGATAATGACGTTGTCGGCGTCGTTGAGACGCAGGATGCGCGGAGCGGTCATCAGTCGGGACTTCCAGTCTTAAGAAACAGTCTGCGTTGGACGAGGCGCCAACCGCGTTGGCGCGGCATGGGATGGTCGAGATTTACCGATGTATTCGATAATACATGGGATAGTATGGTATAATACACGAGTTGGTATTATTTCCGAGTTCGCGTGTAGAGAGGAGTCGATGTCATTTACCCAGAGTCCAGAAACTGTATCTATCGAGTATGAAAACATAACATTGATGGCCTTCTCGGAAGCAGTTGTTCGAGACCACACACTCTCATCGCCGGTCAATGCTGCCCTCAACAACTCGATCGTGGGCCACAACGGGCGAGAGAACGAGGAAGACCGGCCGTCGCCGTCGATGGCGTTGGGGATTGGCTTGTCGGGTCCCAAGGAAGTGATGGCAGCGGCCTTAATTCCAAAGCCAGAAAGACGTGCTGCCAATTCCCTGGCCAGCTGCGCGCCGCTCGCGTCGGCGTACTGATCCAGCATCCAGGCCCATTCGAAGTGATGACCAAGCTCGCCCTCGCGCTGGGCATTGTCCAACCTTCCCCAATCCGCGGCGTACCATTCGTCGATACGGCCATCCGCGTCGATCAGGCGTTCGGCGAGCTTGAGAATTCTCCCGGCCCGCAATGCCCAGCCTCCTCCAGGATCAAGCGTTGCCAGCAGCTGGAAGGCTTCGAACAGGTGCATCTGGGGAAACTGACGGCGTCGCTCCCCTGTTCCCGCAGGCTCGCGATACCCGCCAAGCGGATCTTCCAGTTCCCCGTCGAGGCGGTGAGCAATCTCGTCGGCGATACGAAGGACACCCCGCTCGCCGCTCGCCTTTGCGTAGCCCCCGATCCCGAGCAGAACGAAGGCGAGATCATAGAGATCGGCATCGCCATCGATCACCCGCCCGTCGGGCGTCACCGCATGGACGAAATGGCCCGGAGACAGGCGGCAGGCGCCGAGCAGGAAGGCAAGCCCATGTTGGGCGGCGCGCAAGGTGGCGGGCGATCCATCAAACCCGTAGGCCCGGCTGAAAGAGTACAGCAATCGCCCGGTCACGAGCGTGCTGCGGGTGTCCGTGAAAACCGGTGTCCCGTCCGACCGGCGCACCTCTTCCACGTAACCGGGGCAGCCAGGAGGGCAGGCGCGTTCGATCCAGACCGGGATGAAAAGGTCCGTGAGCCAGGCCCGGAGATTGGCCGGCCGCGCCAGGTTGGTCTCTCCGTTGACGGCAGGAACGATCATTCGCGGCCTGTCCGCTGAAGCGACGCGCCGGTCACGCCGGCGCCTTCTTCACCCGTGCGACGATCTGGGTCGGATTGACGAAGCGCAGCGCCACGATCAGCCATATCAACGTGCTGAGCATGTAGACGACAGCCATGGCGTCGATCGACTGACCGGCACGAACACCCGCCGCGAAAACCGAATAGTAAAGCGCAACGACAAGCGTCTGGCTGGTGGGGCCGGCGGTGAGGAAGGTCAGCTCGAACATGGAGACGGTGCGCACCATGGCGAGCAGCGTCGCCGCAAGGACGCCCGGCATCAGCAGCGGCAGCAGGACGTGGATGAACAGCCGCCCCGTGTTCGCGCCGAACACACGTGCCGCAGCTTCGACACGCGGGTCGATCTGCTCGATGAAAGGGATCATCAGCACGACCGTGAAGGGTATCGTCGGCACCAGATTGGCGACGATGACGCCCCACATCGTGCCGGCAAGCCTCACCTTGTAGAGCACGGTGGCGAGCGGCACGCCGAAGGTGATGGGCGGCACCAGCAGCGGCAGCAGAAACAGCAGCATGACCAGCGGTTTGCCGGGGAAGTTCCGGCGCGCCAGCGCGTAGGCGGCGGGCACCCCGATCGCGGCGGAGATGAGAACGACGGCTCCGGCGATCTGGAAAGTAACCAGCAGCACGTCGCTGAGCTGGAATTCCTTCCACGCCGATGCATACCACCGCGTGGTGAAAGCTGCCGGCAGCCAGGAATTAAGCCAGCGCGTGCCGAAGGAATTGATCACGACGACCGAGATCATCGCGATAACGTTGACCACGAAGAAGACGATGAAGGCCCAGACCAACGTCTTCCAGAGTCTCTCGATAGCGGTTTCCATGGTTTCGCTCAGCCTTTCCCGCCGCCGGCCGGCCCTTTGTAGAACAGCCCGCGCACGGCCAGCACGAGGCCAACAAAGCCGAACTGCACCACGGCCATGATCATCGCGATCGCCGAGGCGTAGGAGTAGTCATATTGCTCGAAGGCCGCCTGCGCCGCCGCGAAGGAGATCACCCGCGTCTCGCCCGCCGGCGCGCCCAACATCACGGCGGAAGGGAACACCGAGAAGGCGTCCACGAAGGCGAGGCAGAACGTGACCGCGAGCCCCGGCACGATGAGCGGCAGCACGATGTGGCGGAAGCGGTGGCGCGCGCGGGCGCCAAGCGTCGCGGCAGCCTGTTCGAGCGCCGGATCGATGCCGGAGATCATCGACAGCGTCAGCAGGAAGGTGAACGGAAAGCCGGTGATCACCAGGGAGATGAACACGCCCCAGTAATTGTGCACCAGCCGGATCGGGCGGTCGATCAGCCCGAACAGGATCATGGTCCGGTTCAGCCAGCCCTGCGGGCCGAGATAGTTGAGCAGCCCTTCCGCCACCAGCACGGTGCCCAGCGTGATGGGCAGCACCAGAATGGTTGTCAGCAGGCGCTGATGCTTCATGTGCCTGACTTGCATGGCAATCGGCACCGACAGGGCGATGTTCAGGATTGTGACCGGCACGGCGAGGCGCAGCGTCAGCCAGATCGTGCCGTACATGTAGGGGTCGGAGAAGAAGCGGATGTAGTTGCCGAACGGGCCACCTTCCTTCGGCGCGAAGGACAGGGCCAGCCCGTAGAGGAAGGGGTAGACGAAGACCACCACGACGAACAGTGCGGCCGGCACCAGCAGCAACGTCACACCGTCGATGCCGCGGTCGGCCAGGCTGCGCCGGCGTGGAGGGGAGGTCTTCGACGAGGCCGGTGTCATTGCTCGCCCCCGCTCGCGTAGACCAGCGTGCGATCCGCCGGAACACCGAGGCGCACCGCTTCGCCGACGCCAAGCGGCGTCTCGGACCGGAAGAACATCTCCTGACCCGCCGGCCCGGTAGCTGTGCCGAAATAGGCTTCGCCGCGATACTCCATGCCCGTGACCTCGGCATCGAGCGCGCCATCTGACATCGGCACGAGATCGGAGGGACGTATCGCCACCGTGACGGGCCCGTCGCCCGCCAGATCCACCGGCTGGCCGCGCAGGGGCCCGGCAAAGCCGCAATCCACCTCGACCTCGCCGGCCTCCCGCCGCACGACCTTGCCGGCCAGTGCATTGCGGAATCCCATGAACTCGGCGACATCGCTGTGCAGCGGCCGACGGTACAGGTCCTGCGGCGTGCCGATCTGGCGAACCTCGCCATCGCGCAGAACCACGATGCGGTCGGCGAGCGAGAGCGCCTCGTCCTGATCATGCGTGACATAAATGGTCGCGGAGCCGAGCAGGCGATGGATGCGGCGGATTTCGGCGCGCATTTCCAGCCGCAGCTTGGCGTCAAGATTGGACAGCGGCTCGTCCATCAGGACCAGCGGCGGCTCCACGGCGATGGCGCGGGCGATGGCGACGCGCTGCTGTTGGCCGCCGGAGAGCTGTCCCGGCAGCTTGGCGCCCTGGGTGGTAAGCCGGACGACGTTCAGCGCCTCATCTACCCGGCGCTCGGTCTCGGCCTTGGAGACGCCCTGCATCTGCAGACCGAAGCCGACATTGCGGCGCACGTCCATGTGCGGGAACAGAGCGTAATTCTGGAATACCATTCCGAAGCCGCGTTGCTCGGACTTCAGCGTGTCGATCCGCTTGTCGTCGAGCCAGATGGCGCCCTCGCTCAGCGACAGCAACCCGGCGAGGCAATTGAGCGCCGTCGACTTGCCGCATCCCGAAGGTCCCAGCAGGGCGATGAACTCGCCGCGCTGCACCGTCAGGCTGATTTCCTTGAGCGCGTTGTGGGCTCCGAAATTCCGGCTCATGCGGTCCAGCCGCAATTCACGAAAGTCGGCGGAAGCTATCGCCATCGCCATTCAATCCCGCTTGTCTGAAAAGAAAATCCGGAAGGCTCCGGCGGGCCATGCTCCGATGGCCCGCCGGCTGTCCGTTACTTCTGCATCTTGGCGGCGCCGATCTCGCGATCCCACTTGTCGAACATCGCGACCAGGGGCTTGGCGTCGAGCGGAGCTTCGGTGGGGTTGTCGGCGATCAGGCTGGCATATTCCGGCCGGCCATACTTGGCGATCGTCTCCTGGCTCTCCTTCGGCGCCATGTCGAGGGTCACGCCCTTGATCGCCGGGCCGGGATACATGTAGCCGTGGTCGTACATGTAGGCCTGCTGCTCAGGCTTGAGCAGGTACTTCATCAGTTCCAGGACCACCTTCAGCTTTTCTTCCGGGACACCCTTCGGAATGGCCATGTAGTTGGCGTCACCGACCCAGGTGAAGTTCTTGAACGCGCCGATCTCATATTCTTCCGGCACGATGCCGAGGTAGCGAGGGTTGATATCCCAGCCGGTGGTCGTGGCGATGATGTCGCGCGTGCCGTTGGCCAGTTCCTTCATCGAGGCGGTCGTGCCGGCGGTGTAGTACTCGATGCAGGTGTCGAGTTCCTTGAGATAGGCCCAGGTCTTGTCCCAACCATTGATCGGATCCTTGGGATCCTTGTCGCCGAGCAGATAGGGAAGCGCCATCACAAAGGTGCGGCCGGGGCCGGAATTGGCCGGGCGGGCATACATGAACTTGCCCGGATTGGCCTTGCAGTAGGCCATCAGCGCCTCGGGAGTGTTGGGCACATCCTTCACGCGGTCGGGCGCATATTCCAGCAGCGGGCCGGACGGATACCAGTCAAGGACGAAAGCCTGGCCGCGCGCCATTTCCTGCATCAGGTAGGCGCCAGGAATATAGAGCTCCTTCAGGTCGGGAAACGCGCTGGCATATTTCGGCAGAATTTCAAGCCAGAGCCCCTGTTCCATGCCAGCCGCAAGCGCGTCATTGCCGGTGAGCACGAAGTCGATGTCGACGCGGCCCGCATCCTGCTGCGCCTTCAGCTTGCCGGCGAGTTCGGGCGCGGTGGCCTGGGTGAACACGAACTTGGACACCAGCTCGGGATGCTCGGCCTGGAACTTCTCAATCGCCGGTCCGCTGACCTCAAGGTCGCCGGCGACGTCGATCACGTTGATGACGACCGGCTCCGCCATGGCACCGAAGGTCATCGAGACGAGGATGGCTCCCGTCGTCAGCAGGCTGGACTTCCAACTCATAAGCGACATCTGATCTCTCCACTCTGGTTTTTGTTGGTGATCGGCACTGATGATCTGAACGCCTTGCGCAGCCGGCTATTTGGCCAGCCGGCTCGCTGCGGCGCTGTCGAGAAAGGCGTGGCAGTTCGGGTGTTCCTGAAGGATCGACGCCGGCCACATGTTGGTGACGGGTCCTTCCAGCACATGCTGGGTGGCCTCCGCCTTGCGTTCGTCCGGCACGGTGAGAATGATGACCCGGCTCGACACGATGCGCTGCACGGTCATCGAGATTGCCCTGGTGGGCACGTCGTCGAAGGTCGGGAACCAGCCTTCGCCGAACTGCTGGCGCCGGCAGCGCTCTTCGAGCTCGACCACCTTGTAGGCGAGCGTGGTCTCGAAATCGGCCGGCGGATCGTTGA
This sequence comes from Ancylobacter pratisalsi, assembly GCF_010669125.1. Classification (NCBI taxonomy): domain Bacteria; kingdom Pseudomonadati; phylum Pseudomonadota; class Alphaproteobacteria; order Hyphomicrobiales; family Xanthobacteraceae; genus Ancylobacter; species Ancylobacter pratisalsi. The sequence continues at coordinate 31,926 of NZ_CP048630.1, read as the reverse complement.
AGGCGAGATGACCGTTCTCGCCGATTCCCGCGAACATCACGTCGATCGGATGCGCGTCGAGCACTGCGTTCATGCGATCCAGCTCGGCGTCGAGGTCCGGGGCATCGCCGACGACGAAATGGAAGGCCCCGAGCGTCGGCAGCTTTCCCGTGAATCGCTCCTTGAGATACTTGCGGAAGCTTGCCGGGTGGGTTTCCGGCATGCCGATATACTCGTCGAGATGGAAGGCGGTGACCTTCGACCAGTCGATATCCGCCGCGGCGACCAAGGCCTCCAGCATCTCGAACTGGCTAGCCCCGGTAGCGACAACAACATTCGCCTTGCCGCGCGCGGCAATCGCATCGCGGATGGCCGCCGCGCCAAAGGCGGCGGCCGCGGCGCCATTCTCCGGCTTGGTGTCGTGGATCTTGATATCGATCATATTCACTTCCTGCGGGACGGATTGGGAGTGGTTGCCCGAGGCTTCTGGCCCCGTGTCTTGCCCTGTACGGGCTGCTTTTTCGCCGGCGCCGGACCGACCGTGCTGCGGGTGACAAGCTCGCCCGTAATCACATGGCTGTCGGTCGGCGAAGGTGGGTTGGCCAGGCCATCAAGCAGCAGGTCGACCGCGTTCGCGCCGGCAAGCGCGGAGAAGGCGTTGACGCTGGTCAGGGGCGGATAGGTCGTCGAGGCGATGATGTCGTCGCAGCCGACCAGGCTGAAATCGTGCGGCACCGAGAGGCCACGCTCGGATAGGCCGGCCATGATACCCTGCGCCACGATATCGCCCACGGTGAGCGCGGCGGTCACGCCCTCCCTCAGCAGGGCATCGACGCAGCTACGCCCCGCTTCATGGTTGGGGCGCCCCGCTGCGATCTGGACAACGCGAAGTCCATGCGCGGCTCCGGCAACCGCCACCGCTTCGGCGCGCTGCTGGCTCGCCCAGGAAGAGCTCGTCGCCCCGACATAGGCAATGGTGCGATGCCCAAGACTGGCCAGTAGGTTCACGGCGGCGGTGAAGGCCGGCACCGTATCCACCAATACACGCGCAATACCTTCGAGATCCCGATTGATGATGACGATGGGTTTGCGGCCGACGTGTTTGCGGATCAGTTTTTCTTCGATACGCGGCGAGGCCAGTACGAAGCCGTCTACCTGTGCGGCAAGCTTGGTGATCAGGACATCCTCGAGATAGCCGGTCTCGTCGGAGTCGCCGATGAACGTCGCATAGCCGCGCTTGTACGCCTGCGCCTGCGCGCCACGCACCAGCGACGAAAAGAAGGAGTCGGCGACGTCAGGCAGGATCAGCGCGATATTGCCGGCTCGCCCGGTGGAGAGCGCACGTGCCACCTGATTGGGGACGTAGCCGAGGCGTTTAGCCGTGCTGAGCACTTTCTCGATGGTGGCCGGCGTCAGGAGGTCGGGCTGCGAGAACGCCCTCGATACCGTCGCCTGCGAGACGCCGGCCTCACGCGCAACGAGGCGGATGGTCGGAGATGCGTTGACGGTCGGGGGTTTCGTCACGGTTTTTCCTGAAGAAACTTACTTCACCATTGAGAATGAAACCGGTTTCATTCGCTGTCAAGCGTCCTGGCGGGAGGGGAAGGGGGCCGACAATCACATCGGAAGCGAACCGATAATGCGGACTTCCTTCGCGCCGCCCTCAACGTGCGGGGCCAAGGCGTGCACGTGATCGCGCCGGTAGCCCCCCGCCCTCCATCCGCATGCGTCTGCGGGCCGTGCCAGCGAAATCTGCAACCATGGCGGGCGTGACGGTGGAGCCTGATTCGATGGCCTCAGAGAACCGACGCAGGCGCTGCTCGATGTGGTTCGCCACCAACGTGTCGAGCTTTTCCATCGCAATGGCGCGGCCCGCGCCGCCGGCCTCGCCCTACCTCACTTCTGTGCCGCTATCGATGCTTACGAACCATCATCGTACGACTGCTCTTCGACCTATCACGCTGCGTATTAAGGCGATTCCAGGCGGAGTGGGGCGTTCGCAATATGATTGGCCACCGTGTCTATGAAGGCCCGCAGGCGCTGAAGGCGCCTCATATCCCGATGGTAGCCCATCCAGATGTCCCTTGAGGGTGGCTCGACCGGCAGATCAAGCCGGCGAAGGCCGGCTAACTGATTTCCGACGACTTGCGGCAGAACCGCGATGCCGATGCCTTGCCGGCACATGCGCCCCTGCACGTTTCGGTTGTTGGAGCGGAGAAGCGGCCGCGCGTTCGGGAAGCTCTCTATGAGCCAGGCGATATCCGGAAACTGGCCTGTCGATGTGTCGTGGGTAATGAGCCGAAAGTCCGTTCCGTCGCCATAGATCGGCTCCGGTGAGTCCATGGCCACATAGACTCCATAGGTCAGCCGCGTCAGCCGTCGCTGAACGACATCGGGGCTGTCGAACGGGACAATCCGGAAGGCGATATCGGCCTCCCGCTGAGCGAGGCTGAACAGGCGGGTGCCCGTCAGTATCTCGATGTCGACGTGCGGGTAGGCCTTCGCGTACTCGTCGATGATTGGCGGCAGGACGTAGGCGCCGAACCAGTCGGCAGACGAGACGCGCAAGGTCCCCTGAAGGTTCTGTTCCCGCCCGGCCAGACGCCGCTCGATGGCGAGGGCGCCTTCTTCCATCTGCTCCGCCAGAGCGATGACGGCGTTTCCTTCTTCCGTGGGAATGAAACCGTCGGCCGTTCTCTGAAACAGCGTCTGGCCGGTGGCCTGCTCCAGTGCCCGAAGACGGCGCCCCACCGTGGGATGGCTCAGATGAAGCGCGCGGGCGGCTGCGCCCAGCGTCCCGGTACGGGCGATGGCCAGAAAAATCCTGACGTCGCTCCACTCCATCGGCGCACCCACAAAACTGAACGGAGAATGTACGATACTGTCAGTTCTCGAACAAATCCAATTACCTACATTCGCCTCATCGCAAGGCGGCGAGAGCACCGACTGTGGATGGCGTCAGCCTCCGCGGCGCCCCGCCCGATGAAGGAAAATGTGATGAAAACCTGGCTGATCACAGGATGCTCGTCCGGTCTGGGCCGGCAGCTTGCCGAGGCCGTCGCCGCGCGGGGCGACCGCCTCGTCGCCACCGCCCGTTCCGCCGACGACTTGCAGTCGCTCTGCGACCGCTATCCCGACACGGTGCGCAGTGTTTCGCTCGACGTTACACGCGCGGGCGACACCGCAAGGGCCGTTGACCTGGCCGAAAGCGCGTTCGGCGGTCTGGACGTACTGGTCAACAATGCCGGCTTCGGTTTCATCGGCGCCATCGAGGAGGGGGAGCCCGCCGAATACCGACCGCTGTTCGAGGTGAACGTCTTCGGCCTGATCGAGACGACGCGGGCCGCCCTGCCGGCGCTCCGCAGGCGTCCCGGAGCCCGCATCGTCAATCTTTCCTCCGGTGCCGGGATCGCCGGCTCCGCCGGCTTCGGATTCTACAACGCGACCAAGTTCGCGGTGGAGGGCCTGTCCGAGGCACTCGCCGGAGAACTTCGCCCGCTCGGCGTGGATGTCATCATCGCCGAGCCCGGCCCGTTCCGAACCGCGTTTCTCGGGCGTTCCATGGCTGCCGCGGCACGCGAGATCCCCGCCTACGCCGGGACCACGCAGGCGAGACGGCACTACCGCCAGACCAATGATGGAAGGCAGGCGGGTGATCCCGCCAAGGCTGTCGCCGTGATGCTGCAGGCCGTCGATGCCGAGAACCCGCCGTTGCACCTGCCCATCGGCCCACGCGCTCACGCGATGGCGGAGCGCAAGCTGGATGCGTTCCGAGCCGACATGGCCGCCTGGCGCGACATCTCCATCGCGACCGATTTCGACACGCACGGCTAGGGACGTGCGCACGGGGGGGTAACTTCGGCGGGCCATGGCAGAGCGAAACGCCTGTCACGGCTCGTCGACGCGGGCTGCGAGGCCGCGCGACCGGAAACAGAATGTACAGGAGACGCGCGTGCAGGGCGCACGTAGGCTCGATCTCGGAGGCATGGCCCTGTCGATGGTGACGCTCGGTGCGCTGATCGTGCCGCTGGTCGAAGGGCGCGAAGCCGGGTGGCCGCTGTGGTCCTGGCTGTCGCTCATCGCGGTACCGCTGCTGGCATGGCGTTTCTTGCGTTACGAGGCCCGACGGGCACGCGCCGGCGGTGCTCCCCTGCTTGACCCGGACGCCTTGCGAGCGCCGGGACTGGGCCGTGCGCTGCTGGTCGCATTGTCGTTCTACTCGATCAGCACCTTTTTCCTGCTGTTCTCCGTCTACCTGCAGACCGCGCTGGAGGTGAGCGCTCTGAGTGCCGGCCTTGTCTTCCTGCCGTTTGGAACTGGCGCTTTCGACCTTGATGCGCATGGTGACGGGGCGCGTCGCGCCGGCCTATTCCGGCATGATCGCCGGCATTGCCAGTTCGACCTTGCAGGTCAGCACCGCGCTCAGCGTCGCCGTGATCGGCGGAATTTTCTACGAGGTCCTTGGCGCGCGAACCGACCCCGCCGCCATCACCCAGGCCTTTATCGTCGCCGTCCTCTGCATCGCCTTCTGCCTCTCAGTCGGCGCGGCTCTCAGCATCAGCCTTGTCGGGCGTGTTCGTGACGGAGGCGAGGACGCATCGCAGCGTGTCCGCCCCGGTATATGTCGCCGCCCGTGCGCCTGATGCGGGCGAGGACTACACGGCGCTGGCGAAACGGCTCCCAATCGCGCCCGCCGCTGCGGGGATCGTCTTCGACGGTGACGAAGGGCGCCTGACCGAGGATGCGTTCAGTCGCGCTTTCGCCCCCGATCCGCCGCCAGCAAAGGCGAGGGCGCTTCATGCCGCGCAGTGGCCGTTTCACAGGGAGTTCACAGCGGGCCGAACCACACAGGCGGCGTAGCGATCGAAGCCCTCCTTCTTACGCGATTTCCACGAATGACCGCGTCATCGGCCCTCAGCGTCAGCGCCTTATGGCCAGGCGGATGAACGCCAAGAGGGTCGCGCTCGGCTCAAGTCATGTCTCGCTGCGGTTTCATCCCGTAGAGATCGCCGGATTGGTTCCCTAGGCGGCCGGCCGGAAGGCCTGAACCACGTGCGGGAGGCGCCATGCTGCGCAGCGCTGTCAGCCGTCGGTCGAGACGGTAACGGACTTCCATGCCTCGATCTCCTGCTTCAGGCGGTCGATCCTATCGGACACGAGACTAAGGGCATCGCTGCCCAGCAAAAGCTGCGGGGGAGGGTTGCCGGACGCGATCAGGTCCAGGACGGCGGCCGCAAGCTTGTCTGGATCGCCAAGCTGCTTGCCGCTCTTGGCCTGCCGCGCCTGCCGGATCGGATCGAACAGCGCATCGTAGTCCGCGATCGACCGCTCGGTCCGGACCATGGAGCGCCCGGCCCAGTCGGTCCGGAAGGAGCCGGGGCACAGCGCCGTCACATGGACGCCGAACGGCGCCATCTCCGCGCGCATGACTTCCGAAATGCCCTGAAGGGCGAACTTGCTCCCGCAGTAATAGGCGATGCCGGGCATGGTGATCATGCCGCCCATCGAGGTCACGTTGACGATGAACCCTCGGCGCCTTTCGCGGAAGCGCGGCAGGAACGCCTTGGCGACCGCGACCGCGCCGAAGACGTTCACGTCGAACTGGCGCCGCATCTCTTCGAGTGGCGCCTCCTCCAGAACTCCCTCGTGACCATAGCCGGCATTGTTGATGAGAACGTCGACCGGCCCATGATCCTCCTCGGCCTGCCGGACGACATCCTCGATCCGGTCGAATGCCGTCACGTCGCATAGGACCGACCGCACCTCTGGCAGGCGCTCCGCGAGGCTCGCCCGCGACGGCTCCGAGCGGACCGTGCCGATGACCTTGTGGCCCTTGCGGGTCGCGGCCGCCGCGATCGCGAAACCGAAGCCGGAGTTTGCGCCGGTGATGAAGAAGGTTTTCCCTGACATGATTGTGCCTCTGTCCTTGATGCGTCGTCTCCATGACTGATAGTCTTCAGGAAGGTGGTCTTCGATCGCGAAAATTATGGATATCTTGCCAGATCCTATGAATGCGAGCGGCATGTCGCCCGGACGGCGCGAGCGGCTGGCCCTGGCGGGGCTTCTTGCTCCCCGCCAGGGCTACAATGCGACCCGGCTCGATAATGTCCGCATTCTCAGGACTGAGGCGGTGCTGCGCGATGTTCCCGTGCTGTACCGGCCGGGCGCGGTCTTCGTGCTGCAGGGCCGCAAGCAGGGCATGCTTGAGGGCGAGGTCTATCTCTATGACGAGGAGCACTATCTGGCGGTGTCGGTGCCCGTCCCGTTCCGGATGGAGTCCGTGGCCAGCGCCGAGCGCCCCCTGCTTGCCGTCTATGTCGAATTCGACATGGGTCTGGCGGCAGAGATCGCCTCGAAGGTTGGCGCGAGGCGTTCCGAGGCGTCAGCGGGCCGGGTGAGGGGGCTGGTGTCGAGCCGGATGGAGCCCGAGATCGAGGACATCGTGCTGCGTCTGTTGCGGGCGCTGCGCGATCCTGTCGAGTGTGCCGTACTGGGAGCCGGCATCCTGCGCGAGCTGCACTACCGGGTGCTGGTAGGCCCGCAGGGCGGCGCGATGATCGCGGCCTTGCAGCAGCAGGGCACGTCCGGGAGGATCGTGCGAAGCCTCGCCCGGCTGCGGGAAAGCTACAATACCGGGATTTCCGTCGCCGCTCTGGCAAGCGAGGCGGGAATGAGCGTTCCCTCCTACCACGTTCATTTCAAGGCCCTGACGGGCAGTACGCCGATCCAGTATGTGAAGGCGATGAGACTCCACGAGGCGAGGCTGATGATCGCGCGCCGTGACGGGACGATCGCGGAGGTTGCCGCATCGGTCGGCTATGCCAGTCCCGCCCAGTTCAGCCGTGACTTCAAGCGGCACTTCCGACGCACCGCGTCAGAAGAGGCCCGATGGGTTCGCGAGCATCTCGGGGAGCTGGACTGAACCGCGCGGGTCCCTCCAATGGCCGTCCGATGGTGCGAGTGGCTTGACGGCCATCCTACCAGAAGGTAGGTAAAGGTATGAGCAACCTGTCCACCACCTCCGACGACATTCTGGCCTGCGCCCGCAACCTGATCGTGGCTGGCGGCTATAACGGTTTCAGCTATGCCGACATCGCGGACGTGGTCGGGATACGCAAGGCGAGTATCCACCACCATTTCCCAAGTAAGGTCGATCTGGTTCGAACACTGGTTGGGCGCTATCGCAAGGAAGCCGAAGCGGGGATGGCGACTCTCGAACGTCAGGTGTCCGATCCGCTTGAACAGCTTCAGTTCTATGTCGGGTATTGGAAAGCGTGCATCACCGACGCCAGTGCGCCGTTCTGCGTCTGCGCGCTGTTGGCGAGTCAGCTCCCTGTCCTGCCGGAGGAAGTGGGGGTAGAGGTCCGGGCGCATTTCCGCTCGCTGTCGGCATGGCTGTCATCCGTGCTGGAGCGTGGCGCGCGCCATGGTCGCCTGCAACTGACGAGCTCGCCGCATGCCGAGGCCGAGGCCTTCATGGCGACAGTTCACGGCGCGATGCTTTCGGCGCGCGCCTATGGCGATCCGAAGATATTTGCCGTCGTGACAGACCAAGTCCTGGAGCGTCTTGCTGTCCGCCTGCCTTCGTGACGGCAGGCGAAGGGGCGATGAGCGCAGCCATGATCGGCATGAAAAGGAGCTCGCAATGACCTCCCCTGGCCTAGCCGACCTGGAGAGCAGGGGAGGCTGAATGATCGCGTAACGGACCCGTTTTGTCCGTCGACGGATCAGACATGCATCTGGAATTGCGGCGCAAGGGCCTTCACGAACGACACTTTTCATAGCCGGACACTCTGCGCCCGTTACGGCCGGCTTCTGCCGGAGGGGCGGGCGCGACATCAATGCTCGCTCGCGAGCCTACCTACTAGTCGAAAGGACGTCAGAATGACGAGACACCAAAGCGTTCCCGCTCCTGCCGGTCAGGAGCTTTGGTTGAAGCGCTACTACTTTGCCCGCACGGCATTTTCGGCCCTTTGGGTGGCGGCCGCGTTTACGGTCGGCCAGCATTCCCCGGTGATCGGGACACTCTTGCTTGTCGCGTATCCCGCATGGGATGCCCTGGCCAATTACGTCGATGCGTCGCGCAGCGGAGGATTGGGCCGCAATCGTACTCAGACGACCAATGTCGTCGTCAGTTTGGCGACGACGCTCGCGGTCGTTCTCGCCCTGACAATGAGCATGAACTGGGTGATCGGCGTGTTCGGCGTCTGGGCAATCCTGTCCGGCCTGCTTCAACTCGGTACGGCGCTCCGCCGTTGGAAAAGCTCCGGTGCGCAGTGGGCGATGATCTTGAGTGGGGCGCAATCCGCGCTGGCAGGCGCGTTTTTCATCGTGCAGGCGCGGATGCCGATGCCGCCCTCCATCTCCAACGTCGCCGGCTATGCCGCGATAGGCGCGTTCTACTTCCTGATTTCCGCCATGTGGCTGACGGTGAGCCAAATGCGCGGGAAGGCCGCATAGGCCCGGTCCCACCCGGCTGTCGCTGGCCACGCCTCTCATCAATGCAACGGAGACCCAGATGTTTGGAATCTCACCGCTCGGCTGGGTGCATACGCTCGGCAGCCTGCCCGCAATTCCGCTGGCTATCTATATGTTGGCTCGGCACGGACGGATCGTGCCTCGGTCGGCACCCGGCGTCGTCTATTTCGTTGCGATGCTGATCGGTGCGGCAACGGTGTTCCTCGTCGCGCATCAGCCCGTGAGCTACGGCATCGGCGCGGCAACGATCCTGCTGCTGCTCGCCGGCTACGGCATCGGTCGCATTTCGAGCGTTGGACGTAGCGGCGCGTATCTTGAAACAATCTTCCTCAGCCTGACGGCGTTTCTGCTGATGGTGCCGGCCGTCAGTGAAACCCTGCGCCGCGTTCCCGACGGCCACCCCTTCGTTACCGATCCGAAATCGCCGATTCTCCTCGGGGCGCAAGCCGGCCTTCTCGTCATTCTCATCATCGGCCTGACAGCCCAGATCATCCAATTGCGCCGACAAGGCCGGCTCGCGGAATCCGCCGGGCCGGGCCGGAGCTCGGCCAAATGATTTGGGTCGGTGGATGATGCAACGACGGCAGCGAGGCGATCCACCTCGCGGCGCTCAAGACGATTAAGCAGGCCGGGGGGCTCAATGTCGCCCCCGCTGCCGCCTGGCGAGGCCCATAGGTCATCTGCCCACGTTTGATGGAAATTGACAGCCACCAACACGAGCAAGCCCCCGGACGCCGGCGCCAAGCGGCCGGGGGTTATCGGCGTCACGCTGCGCGCGTAGAGGCGGCGGGCGCATCTTCGGAGTGCCGTATCTCCGTTCCGAGCACCTTCAGGCATTCGCGCATGAAGGCCGCCAGCGCCGTCCAGCCCTTGGCGGAGACCATGTTGCCGTCGACCATTGCGTCGGTTGGCGAGAGGTCGACATAGGTGCCGCCGGCGAGGCGCACTTCCGGCTCGCAGGCGCCCAGAGCCGACACCCGCTTGCCTGCCACCACGCCATCCACGGCGATGAGTATCTGCACGCCGTGGCAAATGGTGAAGATCGGTTTGCCGGTCTCGTGGAAGTGGCGGACCATCGCCTGGATACGTTTGTCGGTGCGGATGTATTCCGGACCGCGCCCGCCGGCGCAGTACACCGCGTCGTAGTCGTCCAGCCGGACTTCGGAGAACGTCTTGTTGATGACGAAGTCGTGGCCCGGCTTTTCGGTGTAGGTCTGCCCGCCCTCGAAATCGTGCAGCGAGGTCTTGATGATGTCGCCTGCGTTCTTGTCGGGGCAGATCACATGGACGGTGTGGCCGACGGCCTCCATCCCCTGTTGAAACACGAAGATCTCGTATTCCTCGGTGAACTCCCCAGTGAGCATCAGGATTTTCTTGCCCGGCATTGTCGTCTCCTCCTCGTGATTGCTTATCAGTGCTGGCTCGATCGCAACAAAAGCGCTCAGAACGGCGCATCCGGGAAGTGGTACTCGGCGGCATTCGCCTTGGTGATCAGCGGCGCGTCGAGCTTCAGCGAACCGCGGACCGGCGCATGGCCGGCGAAATGCGCGGCGGTCAGGTAAATGGCGGTCTTGATCATGGACGGCGGATAGGGCGTCTCGACCGGCGTCATCGCGTCACCCGCCATGACCTTCTCGATGATCTCCTTCATGCCGTTGCCGCCCAGCGCGAATTTGATCTCCTTGCGACCGGACTGCTTGATCGCTTCGAGCACGCCGAGCAGCATATCGTCGTCATTGGCCCACACCGCGTCAATCTGCGGGTACTTGGCGAGATAGTCCTGCATCAGCTTGAAGGCCTGGTCGCTGTTCCAGTTGGCGTACTGAATGTCGAGGATCTTCAGATCCGTGCCGGCAATGCCGTCCTTGAAGCCCTTGATGCGCTCATCGTCGATAACGGTCGGGATGCCGCGCAGCACGACCAGGTTGCCCTTGCCGCCCATCTTTTCGACGAGGAATTGCGCGGTGTTGTAGCCGACAGCGACATTGTCGCCGGCGACATAGAGGTCCTGGATCTTCGGGTCATTCAGGCCGCGATCCACCACGGTGATGAAGGTTCCCTTGTCCTTGATCGCCTTGACCGGCGTTGTGAGCTCCTCGGAGGAGTGCGGCAGGATGACCAGCGCATCCATTTTGCGCGTCGCTGACATATCCTCGATGGCGCTGACCTGAGCGCTCGCTGAGGGCGAGGTCTTCACGATCACCTCAAGTTCGGGAAATGCCTTGTTGATTTCCTTGGCAGCGGCATTGGCATGATAGACGACACCCGCGGTCCAGCCATGGTCGGCGGCGGGAATGGACACGGCGATCGTCTTTTTCTCGGCGGCGGAGGCGGGGCCAGCGGCGAGAAGCGCCGTTGTGACGCCAGCGGCCAGCACAATATTCCTGAGCATGCGTTTCCTCCATTGGTGCGGCAGTCTTGTTTGAATCCCGGCGTGTCGCGGCTGCCTCGCGCGCGTCGGCTTTCTGTTTCCGCTACCTCTTCGACATCCGCTGGATCAGCATGGCGATGATGATGATGACGCCCTGAACCGCGGCGACGAGGTACTCGGAGACGAAGTCGGAAAGGACCATCAGGTTGGCGATGAATTCGAGGATCACCGCGCCGGCCACCGTGCCCCAGATGCGCCCGCGCCCGCCGCGCAGCGCGGTGCCGCCGATGACGACGGCCGTGATCACCTGAAGCTCCCAGAGCAGGCCCGTGGTCGGCGTCGCCGCGCCGAGGCGGGGGACGTAGCAGATGGCGGCGATGGCCACGCAGACGCCCTGGATGACGAACGCCAGGGTTCGCACCCGCGTGACCGAGATGCCGGAATAGCGCGCCACGTCCTCATTGGCGCCTACCGCCACGCAGCGCCGTCCATAGCGCGTGCGGTAGAGCACATAAGCGCCCACCAGCGCCACCGCGAGCGACACCAGGATCGGGATCGGCACGCCCAGAACGTCGCCGAAATAGACCGGGCGATAGGCGTCGCGCAGGCTGCGGTCGATTGCCACCGTGCCGCCATCGGTCATGTAGGTGATGAACGCGCGGAAGATGCCCATGGTGCCGAGCGTGGCGATGAAGGGTTCGATGCGCCCGACCGTGACGATGGTGCCGTTCAGCAGGCCGCAGGCGATGCCGGTGACCAAGGCCACCGCCATGCCGAGCGGAATGGCCGCCGTGCCGACGCTCGGCGCCACCCAGTTCATGAACAGGATCATCACGCCGGTGATGAAGGCGGCCATGGAGCCGACCGACAGGTCGAGCCCGCCGGAGGAGATGACGAAGGTCGCGCCGATCGCGATGATGGCGATGAAGGCGCTGCGGGTGACGACATTGGCGATGTTGTTGGCCGACAGGAAGTCGGGATTGATGAGAAAGCCGATCAGCACCAGGGCGGCCAGCGCCAGGAAAGGCCCGGCATCACCCCAGCCGATGGACCAGTTCTGCTGGGTGCGCGGCGGCGCGGCGGCAACATCAGCCATGTGCGTTTTCCCTTGATGCTTCTTCGCTCGCCACGCTGCTGGTGGCGTAAAGTGCGACATTGCTCTCCGACATCGCATCGCCGGTGACTTCCCCGTTGATCCGGCCGGAGCGCATGACGAGGATGCGGTCGCACAGGCCGATCAGTTCCTGCATCTCCGAGGAGATGACGATGCAGGAGCGCCCCTCCCGCACGAGGGACTGGATGAAGACGTAGATTTGGCTCTTATTGGCGATGTCGATGCCGCGCGTCGGCTCGTCGATGACGATGACCGAGGGATCGTTCAGCATCATCTTGGCGAGCAGCAGCTTCTGCTGGTTGCCACCCGAGAGCTGGCCGGCCTTCGCGTCGAGGCTGCGCAGGCGGATGTCGTAGCTTGCCACCGCACGGTCGAGCAGTTGCGCCTCGCCGGCGACGTCGAGGCCGGCGAACGGATGCACCTTGTCCAGCGCGGCGAGGGTGAGGTTGGGCGCGAGGCGCTCGTCGAGCAGCAGCCCCTTGCCCTTGCGGTCCTCGGTCAGATAGCCGAAGCCGGCGGCAGAAGCCTGCGCGGGCGAGGCGAAGTGAACCGGCTTTCCGTGCAGGCGCACCGCGCCGAAGCTTGCCGCCCGCAGGCCGAGCAGCCCCTCGAACAGCTCCGTCCGGCCGGCGCCGATCATGCCGGCAAGGCCGAGGATCTCGCCCTTGCGCAGGGTGAGGGATACATCCTTCACAAAGCCGGGCACATGGGCATGCTCGATCTCGAGCGCCGGTTCGGTCAGTTCCCGCTCGAGGCGCGGGGGGTAGAGGCTGGAGAATTCCCGCCCGACCATCAGGCTTGCCATGCGCCGCGGCGTCAGGCCCTCGGCGTCATAGGTGCCGACCATGCGGCCGTCGCGCAGAACGGTCACGCGATCGGCCAGCCGCTCCACCTCGTCGAGCCGGTGGCTGATGTAGAGGATGGCGACGCCGCGCTGCTTCAGCTTGAGGATGATGTCGAGCAGCGGATCGACCTCGTCATGAGTCAGCACGGCCGTCGGTTCGTCGAAGATCACCACGCGGCGGGTGCCGAGCAGCGCCTTGGCGATCTGCACGAGCTGGCGGTTGGCGAGCGAAAGGTCGCGTACGAGTGCGCGAGGCGATGCCTTGCAGCCGATCTCGGCGAGCTGCGCGGCGGCGGCCTCCCGCATGGCGCGCTCATCCAGCCTGCCGAAGCGGGTGATCTCGCGCCCGATGAAGATGTTCTCGGTGACGGTCAGCGCCTCGGCAAGCAGGATTTCCTGATGCACCAGCGCGATGCCGGCCGCCTGCGCATCCGAGGGCGCGTGAAAGGCGATGGGCGCGCCGTCCATCCGCAGTTCGCCTTCGCTCGGGCGGAGATAACCGGAGAGCAGGCGCATCAGCGTCGACTTGCCCGCTCCATTCTCGCCGATGACCGCGTGGATCTCACCTGGCCTTATGTCGAGCGAGGCATCGGACAGCACCGTGACGCCGCCGAACTCCTTGCAGAGCCGTGCGGCGCGCAGCACGGGCGCCACCGTGCCGTCCGTTGCGGGGGAGGGGGCGAGCGCCGTCATCATGAATCGAAGGCCGGGAGAAGCCGGTCGCGCGAGCGCTCGATATGCGTGCGCATCGCCTGCCGGGCTAGATCGGGATCGTGCGCGGCGAAGGCGGCAAGGATCGCTTCATGTTCGTCGAGCGCCTCCTCGGTGACCCGCGAATGGAACATCAGGCGGAAGATGTGAAAATGGGTGTGCTGGTGCGCCAGCGTCTCGCGGATCAACTCGTTGCCCGCGATTTCCAGTATCTGGTCGTGGAACAGCGCGTCCTGCCGGGCGAATTGCGAATAACGCGCGCGCTCATCCGCCCCGCCGCTGCGTGACATGACGCCGGCGGCGGCGGTCAACTCCGCCAGCGCGGCCTCCGTCATCGTGACGGCGGCGCGGCCGGACATTTCCGGTTCCAGCAGCAGGCGCAGCTCGTAAAGCTCCTCGAAGCGGCGGCGGGTGATCTGCGGCGCCGCGCTGTAGCCGACGAGATGGGTCTTCACGACCAGCCCTTCGCCTTCCAGCCGTCCCAGCGCCTCGCGGATCGGGGTCTGCGACACGGCCAGCTCACGCACCAGAGTGTCGACGGTGATGCGCGCGCCGGGCGGGATATTCAGCGCCATGAGACGCGCGAAGATGGCCTCATAGACCTCCTCGGCGAGGCTCGCGGCGCGATGGATCGCCGGGGCCGGCTCGCCGGGATCCGGCAGGTGGAGGGAGGCGGCGAGAGGTTTCGGACTGCGCACGGTTTTGCCCCTTGACAATGATCGATTGCTAGCACGATCCTTGGCGACACTCAATACGATATCCTATACGATTTTGTATAGGGAGCGCTTCATCAGCTGATTTATTCAGCTATGCCAATTGGATAACCGCCGTGACATCCTTTTCCGCGATCCGGCTGCCGACCGAAATTCTCTTCGGCAAGGGGCAGCGCCGGGCCTTGCCCGCCGTCGCCCAGCGTCTCGGCCAGCGGGCGCTGATTTGCACGGACGAGCGCCTCGCCGCCTCGGACGACTTTGCTCAATTGGTGAGTGGCCTGCACGATGCCGGCCTGGCGGTGCTGGTGCACGACCGCGTCCTGCCGGATGTGCCACGCGACAGCGCGGCCGAGTGCGCGGAAGCGGTGCGGCCCTTCGTGCCGGATCTCGTCATCGGCGTTGGCGGGGGAAGCTGCCTCGACATGGCGAAATGCGCCGCGCTGCTGCTCACCCATGGCGGCCAGCTCCCGGACTATTATGGCGAGTACAAGGTGCCGGGGCCGGTGATGCCGATCATCGCCGTGCCGACCACGGCTGGCACCGGCTCGGAGGCGACGCCGGTCGCGGTGATCTCGGATCCCGACCGAACGCTGAAGGTCGGTATATCCAGCCCGCATCTCATTCCAAGGACGGCGATCTGTGATCCCGAACTCACTCTGTCCTGCCCGCCCGCGCTCACCGCCATCGCCGGCGCCGACGCGCTCACCCATGCGATCGAGGCGTTCACGGCAGGGCGGCGCCCTCCATCGCCCGAACTGGCGCAGAAGCATGTCTTCGTCGGGAAGAACGCGCTGACCGACCACTTCGCCCTGCTCGCCATCCGCCTCATAGGCCGCAGCCTGGAGCGTGCCTGGCGTGACGGAACCGACGAGGATGCGCGGGCTGATGTGATGATGGCGGCGCTGGCTGCCGGCTGCGCCTTCGGCACGGCAGGGACGGCGGCCGCGCATGCCATCCAGTATCCCGTGGGAGCACTGACCCACACCGCCCACGGCCTCGGTGTCGCGACGATGCTGCCCTATGTGATGCGCTTCAATCGCGATGCCGTGCTGGGTGAGATGGCCGAGATCGCGCTCGAACTGGGTCTTCCCGAGGCAGGCCGCTCGCGCACGGCGCTCGCCGATGCGGCGATCGGGGAGGTGGTTCGCCTCTTCGCCGCTATCGGCATTCCGCCGACGCTCGCCGCCCTCGGCCTGCGAGCCGACAAGCTCGCCTGGACCGGCGAGCAGGCACTCGGCATCGAGCGTCTCCTCAAGAACAACCCGCGTCCAGTCGGACCGGCCGAGATGACCTGCCTGCTCGACGCCGCCTATCGCGGCGATCTCGATGCGGCCGCCTCCGACCTTCTTCTTGCACAGGAAACCCGCCCATGAACGTCGCCGCGCTCTCTCCCGTTGCTTCCAGCGCCCAGCCTGCCATCGATCCGGCAGCCGGCGCGCGGGGCCTCTATATCGGCGGACAATGGGTGCGGCCGGTGGGACGCCCGTCCATTCCCGTTGTCGATCCCTCCACGGAAGCGCTGCTCGCCGAAGTGCCGGACGCCACGCTCGACGACGCCAGGGCCGCCATCGACGCCGCCGCCGCTGCGGCCGCCGGCTGGCGCGCGACCCCGCCGCGCCGTCGCTCGGAGATTCTGCGCCGCTGCTTCGAGTTGATGACCGCCCGCGCCGAGGATCTCGCTCGCCTGATCTCGCTGGAGAACGGCAAGGCGCTGCGCGACGCGCGGGGCGAGGTCGCCTATGCCGCCGAGTTCTTCCGCTGGAACGCCGAGGAGGCGGTACGGATCTCCGGCGACTTCGCGCTTTCGCCGGCGGGGGGCAACCATATCATCGTCGACTACGAGCCGATCGGCATCTGCGTGCTGATCACGCCGTGGAACTTCCCCGCCGCCATGGCGACCCGCAAGATCGCCCCGGCGCTGGCGGCGGGCTGCACCGTGGTGCTGAAGCCCGCGAGCGAGACGCCGCTTACGGCTTATGTGCTTGCCGCGCTCTATGAAGAGGCGGGCGTGCCGCCAGGCGTGGTCAACGTGCTCACCACCTCGACGCCCGGCCCGGTGACGGCCGCGATGCTGGCGGATTCGCGCGTGCGCAAGCTCTCCTTCACCGGGTCGACGCCGGTCGGCCGCACGCTGCTCGCCGAGGCGGCGAAGAACGTGATCAGCTGCTCGATGGAGCTGGGCGGCAATGCGCCGCTCATCGTCTTCGACGACGCCGACATCGAGGTGGCACTCGAAGGCGCCATGCTCGCCAAGATGCGCAATGCCGGCGAGGCCTGCACCGCCGCCAACCGCATCTATGTGCAGTCCGGTCTTTACGAGCGCTTCGCCGCCGAGCTGACCGTCTGCATGACCGCGCTCAAGGTCGGGCCGGGCGCGGAGACGACGACGGATTGCGGTCCCATGATCACCGCCAAGGCGGTCGACAAGATTGAGCGGCTGGTGGATGACGCGCTCGGGCGTGGCGCCAGATTGCGCTGCGGCGGCGAGCGGCCGACCGGCCGCGGCTTCTTCTACCCGCCGACTGTGCTGGCGGACGTGCCAACCGACGCCGCCATAGGCTGCGAGGAAATCTTCGGCCCTGTCGCCGCGCTCAGCCGCTTCGAGAGCGAAGACGAGGCGGTGGCCCTGGCCAACGCGTCCGAATACGGCCTCGCCGCCTATGTGTTCACCCGCGATCTGGCGCGGGGACTGCGCGTCTCGCGTCGTATCGACACCGGTATGGTCGGGCTCAATCGCGGCCTCGTCTCCGACCCGGCAGCGCCCTTCGGCGGCACCAAGCAGTCCGGCCTCGGCCGCGAGGGCGGCGCCCATGGCGTGCTGGAATTCCTGGAGGCAAAGTACATCGCCACCACGCTCTGACCGCGAGTCGCGTCGCCATGGCCGATCCGTTCCGTACCCGCGACCACGTGCCGGATTTCGATCGGCACGTGGCCGATTATGCGGCGCGCAGTGCGGCGACGCGCGCGCGAGTGCCGATGCTCCGCGACATCGCCTATGGCCTCTCGCCGGCGGAGAGGCTCGATCTGTTCTTCCCGCCCCCGTTTCTCGCGACCGGCGCGGTGCACATGTTCATCCATGGCGGCTACTGGCGCATGTTTGCCAAGGAGGATTTCTCCTTCGTCGCCGAGACGGTGACGCGGGCGGGCGCCATCGCGGTGATCGTCGATTATGCCCTTATGCCTTCGGTGCGAATGGAGACGGTCGTCGCCCAGGTCCGTCGTGCCCGCGACTGGATCGTGCAGCACATCGGCGCTCATGGCGGAGACCCGGCTCGCCTCACGATCAGCGGGCATTCGGCTGGCGCCCATCTCGGCGCGCTGCTGTTCGACGCGAGCCAGCCGGCGGGAAGCGTTTCCGGTGCCGTTCTGATCAGCGGCATCTACGATCTCGCGCCGTTGCAGAACTCGTTCCTGGCGGAGCTGATCGACCTCAGCGACGACGAGGTCCGCGATTTTAGCCCGCTAGGTCGGGACTATCCGGCCGGTCCGAATGTCCGGCTGCTGGTGGGGGAGCTGGAGACGGCGCCGTTTCACCAGCAGATGAGCGCCTTCCGCTCTCATCTGGCGGTGGCCGCCGGTGTCGGCACCTGTGAGCGCACGCTCCTCGGCGCGGATCATATGAGCATCGTGGCCGACCTCGGGACACCTGGCACCGAGGCGGCAAACCAGCTCGCGGATTGCCTCGCAGCGGGCCAGAGCATCGCCGCAGGTGAAGGGGAACAGGGCTGAGACCGAAGCGATCCGCGCATCCGAGCGGGGATAGGCGGAGGAGCGGCTTTTCCAGCTCGCCCCGCGGGATGGCGTCGAGCCTTTCACGCCGCAGACGACCTGCTCGGCGGTCGGCACTCCGATGTCGTCGGGTGTCATCGGCGTCACGGTGGTATCGAGGCTGCCAAGGGCATGGACCGCGCTGTCCTCCAGATCGACGATGCCGAACTCCGGCTCGAACAGATAGCTCATGAACATGCCGGCGGAGATGATCGCCCACTCGGTCTTGTTCTGTGAACGCAGCCGCTCACGCACGTCGAACTGCGCATCGGAGATGTCCTGCGGGCCACCACGGTCGATCGCTTCGAGATCGACTCCGAACTGCCAGGGGAAGTCGCGCGGATAGCCTGTACAGCCGATCACGGTGTCATAGCGCGAGAATACGGATGCCATGCGGCGGCTGGCGCGATGTCCGCCTGGGCCTCATCGGGCGTGGGCTTGATGCGGAACCAGGCGGCGTAGAGCGCGGGGAGGAACAGGAGGATCAGCACCGTGCCGACCGCCGTGCCGCCGATCAGCGTGTAGGCCATGGATCCCCAGAACACGGAGTGCGTGAGGGGAATGAAGGCGAGCACCGCCGCCAATGCGGTCAGGATCACCGGCCGCGTCCGCTGCACGGTCGCCTCGATAACGGCGTGATAGTCGTCGAGCCCCGCGGCCTGATTTTCCTTGATCTGCTCCGTCAGGATCAGGGTGTTGCGCATCAGAATGCCGGCCAGGCCGATCAACCCGAGAATGGCGTTGAAGCCGAAAGGCTGATTGAACACGAGCAGTGTCGGAACCACGCCAGCAAGGCCGAGTGGCGCCGTCAGCATCACCATGGTCATCGTCGAAAGGCTGCGGACCTGCAGGATGATGATGATGAGCATCGCAGCGATCATCACGGGGAAGATCTTGACCAGCGCGACATTGGCCTTGATGGATTCTTCGATATTCCCGGCCATTTCAATCCGGTAGCCGACCGGCAGCGAGGCGATCAGCGGCTGGAGCGCCTGCATCACCTGCTGCGACACCTCCGGCGGCTGCGTGGCTTCATTGACATCGGCACGGACGGTGATGACGGGCGTGCGGTCGCGACGCTTCAGGACAGGCTCCTCGAAGCGGATCTCGGAGCGCCCGATCTGGTCCAGCGGGACCTGACGCCCGTTTCGGCTCATCAGGGAGAAGTCGGCAAGCCGCCCCGGATCGAGCCGGTTGTCGCCGGCGCTGCGCGCTACCACAGGCACGTTGCGGATGTTCTCGCGAACCTCGGTGACGGTAATGCCGGTGAGCAGCAACTGCATCTGCTGGGCGGCCTCAGCTGGTGAGAGACCGATCAGGTTGAGCCGGTCCTGGTCGGGAACGAAGCGTACGACGGGAGAGCGGTTGCCCCAGTCGCGGTTGGCCTGCCGGACGTCGGGAACGCCGTTCATGATGGCGAGAGCCTTCTCGGAGATGCGATACAGCTCCTCCGGATCGGGCCCCATGATGCGGAACTCGACGGGGAACGGCGTATAGGGGCCGAAGACCAGCTGCGTGACCCGGCCGAGGGCCTCGGGAACGAGACCCTCGGCGATCGCCGCGCGGAGCTGGTGCTTCAGCGTCTCGCGCGCTTCGGCATCCGGCGTCAGCACGACGATCTTGGCGAAGGACGGATCGGGCAGTTCCGGCGCCATGGCGAAGAAGAAGCGCGGCGCACCCTGGCCGATATAGCTCGTGACGATCTTCGCTTCCGGGCGGTCCTTCAGCCAGCGCTCGACTTTCTCCACCGCCGCCGTCGTGGTCTCGATGCTGGTGCCTTCCGGCAAGCGGACTTCGACCAGGACTTCGGGGCGGTCCGATGTCGGAAAGAACTGCTGCTTGACCCCTCCCATGCCGACGACGGAGAGCGCCATGGCGACCCCAACCACTCCGCAGGTCATGAATTTGTGCCGTACGGCGAACTGGATCACAGCGCGCAGGCGCCGATAGCCCGGCGTGTTATAGATCGCGTGATGGCCGCCCTCGATGGGCTTGATTGCAGGCAGCAACTTCACGCCGAGATAGGGGGTGAAGACCACCGCGACGATCCACGAGACGATCAGCGCGAAGCCGACCACCCAGAAGATGTTTCCGGCATACTCTCCGGCGGCGGAGGCGGCGAAGCCGACCGGCATCAGGCCGATGATGGTCACCAGCGTGCCGGACAGCATCGGCGCCGCCGTATGGCTCCAGGCGTAGGCCGCGGCATTGATGCGGTCCATGCCCTCTTCCATCTTCACCACCATCACCTCGATGGCGATGATGGCGTCGTCGACGAGCAGGCCGAGCGCCAGGATCAACGCGCCCAGCGTGATGCGGTCGAAGAAGCGGCCGGTCTCCAGCATGATGAGGAAGACGACGGCAAGTGTCAGCGGTACCGCGAGCGCCACGACGATGCCGACGCGCCAGCCGAGGCTGACGAGGCTGACGAACAGGACGACCCCGAGCGCCATGGCGAATTTCATCATGAACTCGCCGACAGCCGCGTCGATATTGACCGCCTGGTCGCTGACTTTGGCGAACGTCATGCCGAGCGGCAGGCTGTCGGCGATCACGCTGGAGCGCGCGTCGAGCGCCTTGCCAAGCTCCAGCCCGTTCCATCCCTGCTGCATCACTGCCGCCAGCATGATGGCGGGCTCGCCCTCATGGCGGATGATGTAGGTCTCGGGATCCTGATAGCCGCGACGCACCTCGGCGACATCAGAGAGCTTGAGCGTCCGCCCGCCCGCCACGATCGGCGTGTCGGCGATCGCCTGAATGCTGTCATAGGCTCCATCGAAGCGGATGAAGACCTGCGGGCCGAGCGTGTCGATGGAACCGGCCGGGGTGACGGTGTTCTGCCGCTGGAGCGCGCCGGCGATATCCTGCGCGGAGACACCCAGCGTTGCGAGCTTGGCGTAGGAGAACTCCACGAAGATCTGTTCGGGACGTTCGCCGAGAATGTTGATCTTCTTCACGCCGGGCACATGCAGGAGGTCCTGCCGGATCACCTCCGCCTGCCGTGCCAGGTCGCGCATCGGCATGCCCTTCGCCTTCAGGGCGTACAGGGCGAAACTCACATCGGAGAACTCGTCATTGACGAAGGGGCCGAGCACGCCGGGCGGAAGATTGCGCGCTTCGTCACCGAGCTTCTTGCGCGTCTGGTAGAACTCCTCCTCGACGACCGAGGGAGGCGTATTGTCCTTGAGCGTGACGGTCAGAAAGGCAAAGCCGGGACGGGCGATGGTCTCGACCCGGTCATACCAGGTCAGTTCCTGAATGCGCTTCTCCAGCGGCTCGGCGACGAGGTCCTGCATCTCCTGGGCGGTGGCGCCCGGCCATGCCACCGTGACGGTCAGCGTCTTGATGGTGAAGGAGGGGTCTTCCGCCCGTCCGAGCTTGACGAAGGCGTAGATCCCCGCCGCCGCCAGAAGGACGATGAAGAAGAGGGTGACGGCCCGCTCGCGAACCGCGATGGCCGAGAGATTGAATCTCATCGGGCGTTCCCCTCGATCCGGGCCACCGTCCGGATGGGTTCGTTGTCTCTCAGAAGATGCGCGCCCAGCGCCACGACTTCCTGTCCAAGCTCGACGCCGGAAACGGTCGCCTCCTCGCCGCCAAGCCGTAAGATTTCAACGGGCGCGAAACGCACGGTCGACGAGGCCCGATCAACGACCCAGACGCCCGTGCGGAGGCCGTCATCCAGTAGGGCGCCGATCGGCACCTTCACCTGCGACCGCGTCTCGGTGCTGGTGAGCGTGAGTGTCACGGTGGAGCCGAGCGGCGCGGACGCCGCCGGGCCGTTCAGCACGTAACGCGCCTCATAGGTGCGTGTCTGTGCGTCGGCGGCATTGGAAATCTGCCGCAGGCGTGCCGTGCTGGGCTCGGTGGTGCTGCCGTAGACGCTGGCTTTGGCCGATGCCCCCAGCGCCGGGCGGATCGTTTCAGGTAGCGCCACGACGGCCTCGCGTGGCCCGGCTTGGGCGAGCTGAACCACAGTCTGGCCTGCCGCGACGACCTGTCCGGCTTCGCCCGGCGTGGCGACGACGGTGCCGTCCGCGCCTGCGGTCAAGGTGGAGTAGGTGGCCTCGTTCTCGGCGACGTCCGCTTCCGCCTCTGCCGCGTCGAGCTGCGCCTGCGCCGTGTCCAGCGCGGCCTTGGCCTGCTCATAACGCTGAGGCGTTGCGGCGAGCCCGCCCTTCACGAGGGAGGCGTAGCGCTTCTCGTCCGCGCTGGCTTGAACGAGGGAGGCACGCGCGGCGGCTACGGCGTTGCGCTTGGCTGTGAGGGCGAGACGCAGATCGGTATCGTCGATCCGCATCAAGGGCTGCCCCGCCTTGACCTGCTGACCGACATCGACGAGCCGTTCGACGATCTTGCCGGGCACCCGGAAGCCGAGATTGCTCTGCACCCGCGCCTCGATGAGGCCGGTAAAGGCACGTTCGACGCCGCCCACCGGAGCGGCGGTCGCCACGATCACGAGGGGGGCCTTCTGTCTGGGGTCGCTGACGGCAGCCGCCTTGTGGGGCAATGAGATGGCGACGTAAGCCGCGCCCGCCGCCCCCGCGATCAGGACGCCTCCCAGCATAAGAGCGGACTTCTTCTTCATGGCGTTGACCTTGGCGATTTAGATTGCGTTCGAGCTCTATACGAGATATAGATGACGTACGCAATCTAAATATGGAGGTCGGTCATGCGGGTCAGTCGCGTTCAGGCAGAGGAAAACCGGCAGGCGGTGATCAATGTGGCGAGCCGTCTCTTTCGCGAGCGGGGCTTCGATGGGATCGGCCTCAAGGACCTGATGGCCGGCGCGGGGATGACGCAGGGCGGCTTCTACAAGCAGTTCGAGTCCAAGGAGGATCTGGCGGCCCAGGCGTCGCGACGCGCGCTGACGAGCGCCGTGGAGAGGTGGTCCGCGGCGGCTGCATCCGATCCCGAGGACCCCTTGGCGGCTGTCATGCGCTTCTACCTCAGCGCCGGTCATTGCCGCGAAAAGACGGATGGCTGCCCGGTCGTCGCGCTCGGCTCAGATGCCGCGAGACAAGGCCCGAAGGTGAAGGCGGCGTTCGAGGCGGGCATCAAGGATCATGTTGAGATGATTGCGAGCTGGATCGGCGAGGAGGGCGAGCCTGATGGCAAGGCCATGGGAATGCTCTCGACAATGGTTGGCGCGGTATTGCTCGCCCGGGCGGTCAATGATCCGGAACTGTCGAGGCAATTCCTGGAGTCCGCAGCTGAAGCCGTGCTGGCGCAATCAGTCGATCGGCGTCCGAAGGCGTCAAGGTGACAACCAGAAAAGGCGGTCTTCAATGATTGCACGCCGACTGGAGCGGCTGCGTATTGCCTGCCGACGGTGGTTGGGCAATTTTCAACAGTTCGCAGAGGCGATGGAGGTCGATGAATTCGAGCCTCTGGAAAGGCGCGTCCGATCGCTGGAGGCCCAGATCGCCGAACTTCGCTCGAAGAAAAAATGACGACCCGTCCCCGGCTCCATGCGGAAAGCCGGATCGTGGACACGCGCGACGGGTGAGGCAAGCGTATGGGCCTCAACGGTCATCCGGCGGTCAGGCATCTCCGCGCAGCGGGTCGAATGGACGTCACGGCGCCGGGGGCGGGCTGGCCGCGCCGTGCGAACCCCGCTCTTCCACAGCGCGCGCCTGCCGTGCCAGATGGTCATGAATCTGCGCAACCACGGCCGCTCCTTCGCCCACCGCCGCGGCGACGCGCTTTGTGGAGCCCGCTCGAACGTCCCCGATGGCGAATACGCCGGACCTGCTGGTCTCCAGCGGAAGGTGCGGGCGAAGGGTATCGGCGTCACCGTCCCGCCCGGTCAGGATGAAGCCTCCGCGATCGACCGCGACGCTTGTTCCGAGCCATCCTGAATTTGGATCCGCCCCGATGAACAGGAAGAGGTACGGCGTGGGCAGCCGCAACATGTTCCCGGTATCGCGGTTACGGCAGGTCACCGCTTCCAGTCCGCTCGCGCGGTCACCTTCAAGGGACGCGACCTCGGTGCGGGTATGGATCTCGACATTCGGCAACGAAGCGATGCGATCGATGAGATAACGCGACATGGATGCCGCGAGGCCATCTCCACGAATGATGAGATGCAGCCGCTTGACCCGTGGCGCCAGGAAGGCGACGGCCTGTCCTGCCGAATTGCCGCCGCCGACCAGCGCCACTTCCTGACCGGCGCAGAGCTTGGCCTCGACCGGAGACGCCCAGTAGGCGACACCAGACCCCTCGAAATCCGACAGCTTCGCGACATCCGGGCGTCGATAGCGGGCACCCGTAGCGATCACGACCGTGCGGGCACGAATGGTCTCGTCATTGGACAGATGCAGGCGCAGGGGCTGACCGCCCGCCACATCAGCATCGAGGCGGGCGGCTTCCAATGGAATGGCCAGTTCGGCCCCGAACTTCTCCGCCTGATGATAGGCGCGCGCGGCCAGAGCCAGGCCCGATATCCCGGTGGGAAAGCCGAGATAGTTCTCGATCCGCGCCGACGCGCCGGCCTGTCCGCCCATCGCACGCTGATCCAGAACCAGCACAGAGAGGCCCTCCGATGCCGCATAGACAGCCGTCGCAAGGCCGGCGGGACCTGCGCCTACAATAGCCACGTCGAAAAGGGCATCGGGCCTGATTTCGGGCAACATGCCGAGGCTGGCGGCAACCTGGGCAATGGTCGGGCGCTTGAGAACCGCGCCGGTCGGACACACCAGCAGCGGCAGTTCATCGGGCAGGATGCCGAGCCGCTGGACGACCGCGCGGCCCTCCTCGTCGGCGTTGGAATCGAGCGCCGTGAAGGGATAGCCGTTCCGCGTCAGAAGGCCCTCGATCATGATCCGGTTGGCCTCGCCCGGCTGGCCGATCAACACGGAACCCGCCGTGTCGCCCTCCAGGAGCCCGACACGGCGCAGGATCAGCGCGCGCATCAGCAGCTCCCCGAGCTCCGCCGAGCCGATGGCGAGCGCCCGCAAATGGGCGGCATCGAGCGGGAACGCCGTGCAACCATCGGGGCCCACCGTGGCGGCGGCGTAGGAAGGGCGCCCGGCGAGTTGGCTGATCTCGCCCGTGAACTGACCGGCGGTCTGCACGACGATCGGCTTTTCATGCCCGAGGCCGTCACGTCGAACGACCGCGATCGAGCCTTCCACGATCAGCCATGTCGGCACACCGACGTCGCCGACATTGAACAGCGTTTGGCCAGCTTCGAACCGCGTCGCCTCGCCACTGGCAAAGCGCTTCATGGTCTCCACCTGTGCATCGCTGAGCACCGGGAACATCTGCGCACTGCGATTTTCGATGACGCTCATGGCACGTGCTCTGGTTTCTCTTCAAAGATGAAGCCCGCGGACGATCAGCCAGGCGGCGCGGTGCCGATCGGCGACTGGGTAGGGTCAGGCCGCTGCGCGCAATGTCCTCAGCGCGACAGAAGGTTCTGCTTGGCGAGGTCGATCACTTCGTCGCCGCGCCCGCTCATCACCGCGCGGATCATCCACAGGCCAAACCCCTTTGCCTGCTCGATACCGATGGTTGGCGGCATGGAAAGCTCCTGTTTCGCGGTGACGACGTCGAGCACGGCCGGTCCATCATGGCTGAGCACCTGGGCGACGGCGCCGGTCAGATCGCCGGGATCCTCGACCCGAACACCGAGAATGCCCATGGCTCGCGCCATGGCCGCGAAGTCGGGATTCTTCAGGTCGGTGCCGAGCCCCACGAAGCCGGCAGCCTTCATTTCGAGTGCAACGAAACCAAGGACACCATTGTTGAAGATCACCACCTTCACCGGCAGGTTCTCCTGCGTGAGGGTGATGAGGTCGCCCATCAGCATGGCGAAGCCGCCATCGCCCGAGAGCGAGATGACCTGGCGCGCGGGTTGGGCGGCCTGGATGCCGATCGCCTGCGGCATCGCGTTGGCCATCGAGCCATGCACCAGCGAGCCGACCAGCCGACGCTTGCCATTCATCGCCAGATAGCGCGCCGCCCAGATCGTCGGCGTGCCGACATCGAAGGTGAAAACCGCATCCTCCGCCGCGAGGTCGCTGACGACCTTGGCGAGATATTGCGGGTGGATCGGCTTCTGGCCCGGCGTTCCGACGGCCAGATCGTCCAGCCCCTTTCGCGAACGCGCATAGCGGGCAAGGCTGTCGTCGAGATGGCGACGGTCGGTCTTGGTGGTGAGGCGCGGTAGCACGGCCGAGATCGTCGCGCCGACATCGCCGACAACGCCGAGATCGAGCTTGCATCGCCGGCCAAGCTGGGCCGGCCGTATGTCGACCTGCGCGATCTTGATGCCGGTCGGAAGAAACTGCTTATAGGGAAAATCGGTGCCCAGCAGCACAAGCGTGTCGCAGGCATGCATCGCCTCATAGCCGGAGGCGAAGCCGATGAAACCCGTCATGCCGACATCATAGGGATTGTCGTATTCGACGTGCTCCTTGCCCCCGAGCGCATGCACGATGGGGCTCTTCAGTGCCTCGGCGAGCGCCATGAGCTCGCCATGCGCGCCGGCGCACCCCCGCCCGCAGAACAGCGTTACACGCTGTGCATCGTTCAGAAGATCGGCCAGCGCATCGATCTGCGAGAGGTTCGGCGTGACCACCGGAGTCGGAGGCAAAAGCCCGGCGGCCGGCGAAATTCCGCGATCGGGCGCCGCGCGTAGCGCCACATCGCCGGGAATGACGATGACCGCGACGCCGCGCTCGCCGACCGCCGCCCGGATCGCGTTTTCCAGCACATAGGGCATCTGCGAGGGTTCGGAGACCATTTCGCAATAGACGCTGCATTCGCGAAACAGGTTCTGCGGGTGAGTTTCCTGGAAATAGCCGCCGCCGATCTCGGGGGAAGGAATCTGCGCGGCGATCGCCAGCACCGGCGTGCGGCTGCGCTGGGCGTCAAAGAGGCCGTTGATCAGATGCAGATTGCCGGGTCCGCAGGAGCCGGCACATACCGCGAGCTTGCCCGTTATCTGAGATTCGCCGGCTGCGGCGAAGGCGGCCGCTTCCTCATGCCGGACATGCACCCATTTGATCGTGCTGTCCCGCAGCGCCTCGGTCATGCCGTTCAGGCTGTCACCGACGACGCCGTAGATGCGTTCGACACCCGCCCGCTCGAAGGTCTCGATCATCAGTTCAGCGATATTCCGTGACATGCGTTTGACTCCGTCGGCGGTGGTGAGTGTTGGCGACTTTAGGAATGAGCAGGCCGGGGAGCCGAGTGAACAGAAGGTTCAAGGTCGGCTTCGGGTGTTCATCGCGGCCAGAGCATAGCGCTCCCGAGTGAGCGGACCAGATCCACGAACGTGTCGGCCAACCATACGTTCGGATTGTCCGCCAGGCGTGTGACGGGCATTCCGGGGCTGGTCGGCCGGCATCGTCGGCGGCGCTATGCGCGGCGTCGGACCGATGCGCAACCACTTCGTGACGGGTCAGCGGTCGGCGGAAAACGCGGCGGTGCCGGACCGCGGTTCATGAACTCGATCAGCGGCGAGCTGCGGATGGCGTTCGGACCGCGCGGCGAGGGGTTCACCAGCTCAGGCAGGGGGTCGCCACGGGCGCGCACCAGAGTTTGAACTGCACCTCGTCGAGCAGGGCAAGCGTGATCGACAGGCCCGCCATGTCGAGCGAGGTGACGAAGGTGCCTGTCAGGGTGCGCGCCGGCACCACGCCATGGTTCTCGAAGAACCGATGCGCGATGCCCTGCGCGAGATAAAGCTCGATCGGCGGCGTGCCACCGAACCCGTTGACGATGAGAAGCGGCCGGGCCGTTCCGCCCTCGGCGACGTCGGACGGGAACTCGGCGAGAATGCGTTCGCCCAGAAGGCGGATGATCTCGTTGGCGCCGGCAAAGCGTGTCCGCTCAAGCCCCGGCTCGCCGTGGATGCCGACCCCGATTTCCATCTCGTCCGGCCCGAGAGAGAAGGTTTCGCGGGCATTTTCCGGCACGGTGGTTCCGCGCAGCGCCACACCCATTGAGCGGATGCGGCGATTGAGATCGTCGCCCAGCGTTTTCAGTGCCGCGAGGTTGCTGCCCTGTTCGGCGGCGGCGCCAAGGATTTTCTCCACCACCACGGTGCCGGCAATGCCACGTCGGCCACGGCTGCGCAGCGATGGACCGGTCGCGGCGTCGTCTTCGACGATGACGGTATCGATGGCGTGGCGGGAGGCGGCCATTTCGGCCGCCATCTCGAAGTTCATCACATCGCCATCATAGTTCTTCACTACGAGAAGGCAGCCGGCGCCGGTATCCGTCTCGTCCATCGCCGCCACGATCTGGTCGGGCGTGGGAGAGGTGAAGACATGCCCGGTGCAGGCGGCGTCCAGCATGCCCCGCCCGACAAAGCCGGAGTGCAGCGGCTCGTGCCCGGCCCCGCCGCCGGAGATCACCGCCACCTTGCCCGGCGCGAGATCGCGCCGGCGAATGAACGTGCGCCCAGCTCCGAACGTCACCAGCCCCTCATGCGCGCGCACGAGGCCCTCGAGGCTTTCGGCCACGAAGGCATCGGGTGCGTTCATGATCTTCTTCATCCGCGCGGGCTCCGGGCGGCGGGGCCGGCACGGCCGGGCGACGCGTTCAGCGTGTTCACGTCACTGCTCTCCGCTCACTAGAGAAGCCATTTTCTGCACCAGCTCGGTGATCGCGTCGTCGAACTGGCGGTTCTTCTTTTCGTCGCCGAAGTCGGGTGCCATCAGGGTCAGCGGACGCAGTTTCTCGCCTCCGCCGACATCCGGCAACCGGCCGGGATGCGCGGCCTGATAGGCCGCAAGAAAGCGCTCCTGCTCGGCCGGGCTGAAATGACAGACGCGGAAGATCGTGGGCAGGTGGCGGGCGGGCAGGGGGGTGTCATAAGTTGGGCTCGTCACCTGGGTGACGAAGCTGCGGTGCTTGCCCAATGCCGTCGCCAGCCGCTGGCGCGTGCCCGACGGACGGTTGTCGAGGATGCCGGCAAGAAGGGTCTTGTAGGCGATCACCGTCTCGTCACTGGAGTCCCGCGCCATCAGCTAGCTTTCCGTAAGGCCGGCGACAGCGGCGACTTCACGCAGCTGAGCCTGCACGGCGCCCAGCCGGCCGGGTGTCACCGAGACCTCGTGAAAGCCTGCCGCGACCAGCCGGGCGAGCCCTCGCGGTTGGCCGGCGATATCGCCGCAGACCGAGACCGGCTTGCCGAGCAAGCGGGCGGCGGCGCTGACCTGGTCCAGCAGTCGGAACAAGGCGACCTCCGAGCGCGCATTGAGATGGGCAACGGCCGGATTGTCCCGGGCCGCTGCCGACAGATACTGCATCAGGTCGTTGGTCCCCACCGAAAAGAACGACGCCTCGCCGAACAGGTCGAGCGTCAGCGCGGTGGATGGCACCTCGACCATGATGCCGAGCGGTGGGCGACGAACGGGGATGCCGAGCCGCGCGAGGCGTGTCTCCTCCTCTGCGAACAGCCGCTCCATCGCGGTCAGTTCATCGGGAAGCGTGACCATCGGCAGCAGCACGCTCACCGGCCCCAGCACACCGGCACGCAGCAGCGCGCGCGCCTGCACACGAGCGAGTTCGGGATGGGCGAGCAACAGCCGCACGCCCCGCTCGCCGAGCAGGGAGGCAGGTCCTCCTTCGGCGATTCCCGGCAGGGTCTTGTCGCCGCCGAGGTCGAGCATCCGGATCGCCACGGGGCGGCCGCCGAGGGAGGCGACGATGCGCCGGTAAACGGCGAAATGACGTTCTTCGTTCAATGCCTCCGCCGGCGAGAGGAACATGAACTCGGTACGCACGAGGCCGACACCATCCACCCGTTCGGGGTCGAACGCGTCCAGATCCGCCAATGTGTTGAGGTTCACGCAGAGCTTCACGCGCGCCCCGCCCCCGCTCGCCGGCGCCTGCCGCTCGGCCGGTGCCGGGCGCGCGGGAGCCGCCGGGGTGAGGCTGACCGCTTCCGGAGGATCGAGCTGAACAGCGCCGTTGTCGCCATCGACGAGGATGGTCTGCCCGTCCGTTGCCGCCAGCTCGCCAAGGCCGATCACCATCGGCACATTGCGGGCACGGGCCAGCAGGGCGACATGGCCAATCACGCTGCCGGCGTTCAGGGCAATGCCGCCGCCGGCCGACCAGTCATGCGCGAGAAAGACGCTCGGCGGCATGTCGGGACCGACATAGATCGACCCGGCAGGGAAGCCGGCGGAGGGGCGGCCGGCGAGCGCGTCGAGCACCCGCTGGCGCAGGTCCAGCAGGTCCGCTACCCGCGCGGCGAAGGCGTCGTCGTCGGAGCCGTCATTGGAGAACGCGTCGATATAGGCGGTCATGGCACCGGCCCAGGCGAGCGCGGCGCCCTCTCCCTGCGCGATGCGGTTCAGGGCGGGGACCAGGATCTCCTCGTCCAGCAGCATCTCGATCTGGAAGTCCAGCACGCCGGCGCTGCAGACGTCCGCCCGATCGGACAGTCCGCGAAGCTCCGCCACCGCCAGCGCCACCGCGGCCCTCAGCGCGGCGCGGGCATCGTCGGTGACCGGGTCGACCACGCGCGCGGCGGCGCTCTCCGCGCAATGGGCCGGTCCCACCGCCCGGCCCGGCGAGGCGGATGTGCCGTGATGGTGCTGCGGGCGCGCGTTAACCGGGCCAGCCATCGACCCTGCCCATCGTGCGGTCCTCGTCGAAATTGCGCCGCACCAGTTCGCTCAGCGCGGCGATCGCCTCCTCGGCGCGCACGCCTTCCGCGCGAATGTGCAGGCGCGCGCCGCGGCGGATCCGGGCGCCCATGATCTTGACGATGCTCTTGCCGTTCAGCCACTCGGCCGAACCATCCACCGCGACCTCGATGGAGCAGGGGAAGCTCTTGGCAAGGCGGGTAAATGTGACGGAGGGTCGGGCATGAAGGCCGATGCCATGGGTGACCTCGACCTCGGTCTGCCAGCTCTTGCCGGCGCGGTCGGGCGGGACACGGGCATTGCATTCGCTCATCAGGGCGACAGCTCCTCGGCGGTCGCCACCACCTTGGCGAGACTGGAGCCGCCGGAGGCTTCCGCCGCCGCGACAACGGCGCCTTCCACGAGCGGGGCATTGCACACGACGATCCGCCCCGCCCGCGCCGGGCCGAGCAGTTCGGCCGCCATTTCGCTGTTTGTCTCCGCACCGCCGAGATCGACGAAGATGGCGACGCCCGCCTCCGACCACGCGGTCTCGATGGCGGCCTGAATGCCCGCCACATGCGTACCGAGCCCGCCCTCGGCATTGCCGCCGGCCCAGGCCAGAGGCACGCCGTCGCCCACCATCTGGCGGACCATGTCGGCGGCGCCGCGCGCCACCAGAGGCGAATGCGACACGATCACGATGCCCACATTGGATTGGCGTTGCCCCGCAGAGCTGTTGCTCATGACGGGCGACGCTCCGCGAAGTAGCCGCATATGGTGGCGGCCAGCAGCGCGCAGCTTGACGCGCCGGGATCCTCATGGCCGACCGAACGTGCGCCGAGAAAGGCGGCGCGGCCTCGGCGGGCCTGCATTGCCTCGGTCGAACGCGCGGCGGAGAGGGCGCAGTCGGCGATGCGCTCCGGTGCCGATCGCTCCAGCATCGCCGCCTGGACGGGATAGAGCACGTCCAGCAAGGTCTTGTCGCCGGGCCCGGCCCGACCGCGCCGGGCCACCGCGGCGATGGCCTGTTCCAGCGTGGCGACGAAGGCGGCTGCATTGGCATCGGGTGCGAGCCCGCGCCCAAGCTCCATCAACAGCGTGCCATAGAGCGGGCCGGCCGCGCCGCCGATGCTCATCACCAGCACGAGGCCGATCCGCTCCAGTGCGGCGGGCAGCGGCAGCGCGGCGATGGTTTCACGCTCGGTGAACACGGCATTCAGACCGCGCCGCATATTGGTGCCGTGGTCACCGTCGCCAATGGCACTGTCGAGCAGGCCGAGATGCTCGCCATGGCGATCGATCTCGGCGCGGCAGAGCACGATGAGTGCCGAGATGTCCTCGGCGTCGAGCTGCAT